>NZ_OZ061549.1:0-331079 GCF_964065165.1 Levilactobacillus yonginensis
GTGGCTCAAATGGAGTATCACCGTTAACGACGTGCTTTACAGTTTACGGGTAGCGGGTAACCTCCGTTTCCCCGCTGATGAGCACTAGCAGAAAGGAAACAGTATGTTAAAACAATTTGAGGCGCATTTTAAAGATTTAGGTTACAGCGAACCCACCGCCATCCAAACGGCTGTCTATGATTCAATGGTCGGGGATAAGAACGTGTTGGGGCTTGCGCCAACCGGATCAGGGAAGACGGTGGCGTTTACGTTACCAGCCCTGGCCAACCTGTTACCAGGAGATGGTATTCAGCTGATTGTCTTAGAACCCTCGCAGGAGTTGGCCATTCAGACTAGTCGGGTGATTCGAGACTGGGCCAAATTGCTGGACTTGAAAGTCGCCGCTTTAACGGGTGGCGCTAACGTAAAACGACAAACAGAACGATTGAAAAAGCGCCCAGAAATCGTGGTGGGGACACCAGGTCGGGTATTGAACCTGGTTAGCGACCGAAAACTGAAACTGCATCTGGTTTCACTTATGATTGTTGATGAAGCGGATGACCTGTTAACGGGTGATACGCTGGATACGGTCCGTTCAATTGCTCAGGCGGCGCCCGCGGACGTGCAACTCGGTTTCTTTTCCGCAACTGACACACCAATCCTACATGAGCTGGACCAGTGGTTTGGTCAGACCGTCGAACGAATCGACGTGCGGGATCAAGATGATACACAGGGGCAAGTTCACCATGGTATGTTAGAAGTGGGAATGGGCAAGCGTGACCAGATGCTCAAGCGGCTGTTAGCGATGCCTAACTTTCGGGCGTTAGTTTTCTTCAAACAGGCCAATACTTTACGAAAAACGGCAACTCGGTTTTATCATGACCACGTTTCTGCGGCCAGTCTGACGAGCGATTTACGGCAGGTACAGCGGGAAAAAGCCTTACAAGACTTTCGACTGGGACACATCAAGTTGTTACTGACGACCGACGTAGCGGCACGGGGATTAGACATTCCGAAGTTGCCAGCTGTCATCAATTATGATCTGCCAACTTCGGTCAATGAATACGTTCACCGGGTCGGCCGGACCGGTCGGATGGGTGAACCAGGGCAAGTAATTAGCCTGGGGGATGATCATGATTTACGGGATTTAAAGAAACTTTTGAAGGAGACGGATTATGAGTTAGAACCCGTTTACTTCAGTGGACGGGCGTTGACCACTGAACGCCCAGTGGCAACGGCCAAAACAGTGGAGAAAGCTCCGGTAACGGCAACGTCCACAGGTTCTAAGCAACAAACGATGGTTGAGGAGACGGTGGCAGATTCGCAATCAGCTAAGCAGAAGCCACGTAAAGCCACCGTAGCCAAGGCAGAAACACCGAACCCAACTAAGAAAAAGAAACATAAGAACCGACATACTAAGAACAAAGGGATGCGGAAAAAGTGGCGGGATCAAGATGCCCAAAATAAGTAGTCCTTTACAATTAAAAAGATCCGTGTCAGAATAAATTACGGATCTTTTATGGCCCTATAGCACAACTGGATAGGGCACTCGCCTCCTAAGCGAATGATCCCGGTTCGAGTCCGGGTGGGGCCATTATCAGCGTGTGACTGCGGGTCGTTAGCTGGTTCCGCTTAGCGTCACAAGTGCACGTTTTAGCAACGGTCACGGGAAAAATTCCCTGGCCGTTTTTTGTATACCACCAATTAACAACCCTACCACCGGTTTACCAACATAATAAGTTGAAACCTATTGTGAGATTATTATTAATAGGAAGAGTTTCACCAAATAGGTGGTCCACGGAAGATTGAGGACGGTCTGAGATTGCTGCTTACTAGGTATTTTCATCATAAATTCAACCGCTCACAAGAGTAACTTGGCAAGTCCGCTAATCTCCCGTATCCTAGAATTAAAGGAGGGGAGCTAATGTTTCGAAGATCGATGCGGGATGTTTGGGGGTTATTTGGTTTAGGTATCGGACTTGAAATTGTCTTTTTACCGCTAACATTCTTATTTCACCGTAAGATTCAGGCCTGGGAGTTGTTCAAAGTTTGGTGGCAAGGGCCAGATAAGCTGGCAACGTTGGCCCTGATAGTGGCAGTTATTTTGGGATGCTGGCTAGTCACCACATTGGTAATTTATGGTTTTCGTTGGTTGAATGCTAAGTTACGTGAACATGATGTTTACTAACCAATATCGGTACTGTTAATTAGTTTAAGTTGGTCGCACGCCAGAGGTCAGGGAGTTTGGTGAATATGGTAATCGCTGCAGGTCCTATGAACGTAGTTTTAAGAATAACTCATGATAGCCTTTTTAGGCATCCTTAGACCGCCATGAATTATGGTGTGAGCTGAGGGGCGATCGCTATAGGTGTAGGTGCATCAGTCTACTTAATCAGTACTTTTTTACTGGCTTAGTAGAAGATCAGGCTTGTAGACTCGGACTTTTCAAGGCTTCAAGTTAGGTCCGTGCCGTTCTAGCCCGTAGCAGGCGGCTGGTAAGGCGGGAAGGTCTGCGAATATTGGTTTACTGGGCTTTAAAAGCTTTCAACTGTTCAGACTCCCCATGGGGATAGTTTTCATCTATAATGGGGGTAGTCAAACAAGGAGGATGATTTTTCGATGGATAACGTTGAATCAATGAACCCTAAGAAATTTACACGCATCTTGGTGGGGGTCGATGACTCACCTGACGCGCAGTTGGCTTTCCGGTATGCAATGAACCGAGCCAAGTTTGATGACGCTGAACTGGTCATTTGTTCTGTGTTGGAATCGGATAACATGAATATCTACCAGGCGTTGAGTAAGGATTACGTCCACGGTCAACGTTCGGACTTACAAAAACATTTACAACAGTATCAAAAATTGGCGGAGCGCTTCGGTATCACCAAGGTGAAGTTTGTCATCGGTGAAGGGGACCCCGGCGAGACTATTGTTAAAAAGATTATTCCAGAGGTTCAACCGGACCTGTTAGTCATCGGGTCGCTGTCTCAATCCGGTGTTCGCAAATACTTTGGGAGTCAGGCAGCTTACATGGCAAAATATTCTCCAATCTCTGTGATGATTGTCAGATAGCGTTTTCACGACTGTTTTCACGCGTGAATTGTAAATAACATTCAATTGCCCCCTTGCAAGTTGAAAATATTTTTCATACAATGGTTCTTATGCGAAAGAGTTGAAGCGACTGCGGCAGGTCGTTCATCAGAATTAAGCATAAGAAAAGAGAGAGAAAAATGCAGTTCGTGATTTTGTTATTGGGTATTTTACTGTTACTCTTCTTGATTATTCGAGTAAAGTTAAACACCTTCGTATCACTGATCGTTACCTCAATTTTGGTAGCGCTTGGATTAGGCATGAATCCCGCAAATATTGCGGAGTCAATCAAAAACGGTATTGGGAGCTCCATGGGCGAACTGATTATCGTTTTTGGTTTTGGTGCCATGATTGGTCGGTTGGTGTCCGATGCTGGTGGATCCTACCGGATTGCCCGGACACTGATTAAGATTTTTGGGAAGCGACGTCTTCAGGTTGCCATCGTAGTAGCTTCCTTTCTAATTGGGATTTCCCTATTGTTTGAAGTGGGGCTGGTACTGGTTACGCCAATCGTCTTCGCGGTTGCGCTAGAGGCCGATGTGCCGTTCCTCTACCTAGGAATTTCAATGGCCGCTGCACTGTCAGCCACACAAGGATTCTTACCACCACAACCGTCACCAACTGCTGTTGCAACCGCTTTGGGTGCTAACGTTGGTGAAATGTTGATGGTCGGAATCATTGTGGCGATTCCGTGTGTCATTGTCGCTGGTCCTATCTGGACACGCGTCATTCGTCGGTTCAATCCCGGTTTGTTCGTCGTCAAAAAGTCCTTACCCGCCTTTGGTGAAGTGAAGGAATTTGATTTGAAGGAAACGCCAGGCTTTGGTCTGTCCGTCTTCACGTCACTGTTCCCAGTTGTCTTCATGATTTTGGCAACGATTTATCAAATGACAGTTAACGGAGGGACTGCTCCAAAAAATCCGCATGGTCTAGACGCTGTCATCACAATGCTGGGGAATCCAGTGATCGCCATGGTGATTGCTTTGCTGTTTGCCATCTGGTCCATGGGTTTCCATCGTGGTCGTACCATGAAAGAAATCAGTGGAACGCTGGAAGATGCCATTAAGTCGATTGCTATGTTACTGATGGTTATTGCCGGTGGGTCTGCCTTTAAGCAAGTCTTGATCGACGGTGGCGTGGGGAAGGCCGTGCAACAGTTGATGATGCACTCTAGTTTCTCACCGATCCTGTTAGCTTGGTTAATTACCGTCATCTTACGGATCTCACTGGGTTCAGCCACGGTATCTGGGATGACTGCTTCTGGGTTGATCACACCACTGATGCACACATTAGGTGCTGACCCCGTCATGATTGCTTTAGCAATTGGGGCCGGTTCATTAGCTGCTTCTCACGTGAACGATGCCGGTTTCTGGATGTTCTCTGAGTACTTTGACCTGAGCGTTAAGCAAACATTCCAGGTTTGGACAACTTTGGAAACGGTCATCTCAGTGGTCGGACTGTTGATGGTCTTACTGATGAACCTCATTATTCACTAAATCATTTAAACTTTGGGTTCGGGACAATTGTCTCGGACTTTTTTTATTACCGTATGTGTCAGAACATGGTCGGGCAAAGCTGGCTACCTGCTGTCACATGTTGCAGTAACGTAAGATTATTTGAAACTATTTGGGAGCAAAAGAAAAGGGCCCGCAACGCTCTGTGAGCATTTGGGTCCAAATGAGTCTTATTTTTCTTCGCGAACAATGTACTGTGGGCGGTGTTTCGTTTCTAGGTAAATCTTACTGATATACTGGCCTAATATCCCTAGACAGAATAATTGGATTCCACCAACTAATAAGAGGATAACGACGAGTGATGGCCAGCCTGCGACCGAACCCCCAACGGTGAGGGCCCGAACAATGACAAAAATTAAGCCGATGATCGACAAGATAAATGAAATACTGCCGACCCAGGTGGCCAAGCGCAGGGGAGCATTGGAAAAATCAATGATTCCTTCGATTGAGTATGAGAATAATTGCTTTAAACTCCAGTGGGTAGTCCCCGCGGCACGTGGTTGGCTTTCATAAGCCAGGTAGGTCGTCTTGTAGCCGACCCAACTGAAGATTCCCTTGGAAAATCGATTGAATTCGGGCAATGAGAGCACGGTATCAACAAATTGGCGGGTCATCAAGCGGTAGTCCCGGGCGTTGGGTTCAATCCGCACGTCCGAAATCTTGTTGATGACGCTGTAGAAACTCGTTGACAGGAAGGCCCGCAACTTGCTTTGACCACGACGTTCCTTCTGAATGGTCCCAACACAGTCATACCCATCGTTTTCAATTAACGCGAGCATTTTTGGCAATAACTCAGGTGGATCTTGTAAGTCGACGTCCATGACTGCCACCACGTCCCCGGTCGTGGCTTGAAGTCCGGCAGCGAGAGCCGACTCTTTCCCAAAGTTGCGGGAGAACGATCGAAAATGAACCGTCTCAGGATACTTTTGGTGTAACTCTTTCATTTCGTTTAAGGTGTGGTCACTCGACCCATCATCCACAAAAATGTATTCCGGCGTTACCGTCGGTGTAGGGGTGTTCATTGAATCGATCACCTTGCTAACGGTTCGGTAAAATAAGGGAATTGACTCCTCCTCGTTATAGCAAGGAACGACCAGACTAAGCTTTTTCATCACAGACATTCCTTTCACACAACGTTACTATCTTACCTCAATTATTGGGGGCTTACCATGACAATTCCTTTAAATTTATGCGACGATTAATCACATGCTCAATTGGCTGAAAGGGTTGATACCAGTAGCGACGGTCGTGTAAGCGGGAACGTCTTACCTGACAACCGTGAATAAAAATCCAGACTTTGTAATTGGCGCGGAATTAAAGCGATTGCGAAGTTGATGGTTTTATGGTTTCAAATTCGAGTGAGAAGTCAGTTCGGTAGCCGAAACGCCTCCGTGACAGGTTTCATCCCTGGCCGCCGTATCGCAATCGGCTTAAATCATAGGCCCTTAGAGTTGAAGCTAAAAATTTTCCCTCAGTTTAGCACATTTGCCAGCAAAATTCGTATTTAATATCATGAAGGCAGGGGTTCTGCTATAATTGACCTAATCAACACCACTGGAGGAAGAATTGTGACGAAACCAATTAAAGTTATGACGGTGTTTGGTACCCGTCCGGAAGCCATTAAGATGGCACCAATCATCCTAGAAATGCAACAACGTCCCGCCGAGTTCACCCCGATTACGGCCGTTACGGCGCAACACCGGGAGATGCTGGACCAGGTGCTTGATATCTTTAAAATTAAACCAGATTATGATTTAAATATCATGCGGCCTAAGCAGTCGTTGAGTCAGATCACGACGCGGGTGCTGACTAAACTTGATGCGGTCATTGAAGATGCACAACCAGATATCGTTTTGGTCCATGGGGACACGACAACGACCTTTGCAGCCAGCGTTAGTGCCTTTTACCACCAAACCATGTTAGGCCACGTTGAGGCGGGGTTACGGACTTGGGATAAGTACTCACCGTATCCGGAGGAAATGAATCGGCAACTGACGGATGTATTAAGTGATCTGTATTTTGCACCAACTCAGCTGTCCCGGCAGAACTTATTAAAGCAAGCGCACGCTGACAATCATATCTTTGTCACGGGGAATACTGCTATTGACGCTCTCAAACAGACGGTTGATGCGGATTATCATCACGCCGTGTTAGATCAAGTTGACCCTAACCGTCGACTGATTCTATTGACGATGCATCGGCGGGAAAATCAAGGGGCACCTATGCACGCGGTGTTAAAGGCTGTTCGCCGCGTGGTTGAGGCTCATCCTGACGTTGAAGTGATTTATCCAGTTCATTTGAGTCCTGCCGTTCAGAGTGTGGCTCACCAGGAGCTAGATGGGATGGACCGGATTCATTTGATCGATCCGTTGGACGTTATTGATTTCCACAACATTGCCGCACGGAGTTTCCTGATTATGACGGATTCAGGTGGGGTTCAAGAAGAAGCTCCCTCGTTGAACAAACCGGTATTGGTCCTTAGGGACAGTACGGAACGGCCAGAGGGTGTTGAAAATGGGACATTGAAGTTGGTAGGCACCGACCCAGAACGGGTCACAACAGCTATGGAAAGCTTGTTGTCCGACCAAGCAGCTTATGATCGCATGGCTCAAGCCGAGAATCCTTACGGTGATGGTCACGCTTCAGAACGAATTTTGACAGCTATCCAAGCTGCCATCAATGGAGGCAATGCGAATGGCTGAGACGGCGTATGACCGGGCCGAGATTAAGACCACTGAGCAATTATCTGAAATTATGCGGGATATTCACCAAGCCGCAAAGAAAAAGAATGAACGCTTTGACTACAAAATTTTAAGAAACGTTCACTTTGCCAATAAGGTCAAAAATCCTGTGACGCAGGAAATGAACGAGGGTGATTCCTGGCGGGTCATGCAGATCGATAATCTGTTGGTGACGTCATTTGGGGTCATTAACGTGGAGAGTAAGTATTGGCGGGGCATGATTTTCCATGACTTGTCGGAAGAAATCTTTTCGTCCAGTCTGGATGATTTTTCAGCGGTCAATTTATCCAGTCGAGAAAAAGAAAAAGAGACAACGAAGATGCTGACTGGACGGCTCGACCGATTCTTCTTGCCCAACTTATCGGAAGAAAATGAATCTCTGACTCAGGGCTACACGATGAGTTTGGAGCAGGAAGGACGAGGGCAGCGTTCCATTACGTTGCACACGGGGATCAGTAACCCGGCGACCCAGTCGGAGCTTTCTTCGAAGCTGTTGGTGCGCTACATTAACAGTGAAATCACGATGCATAAGAAATTAGAAAATAAGAATGAACGAATTATCGACTTTGTTAAGCCATTAGTCTATTACAACTACTACGATCGGTATGATCACAGCAATTCACTGGTCGTCGGCAATAAGACAAAGCTGAATCCTAATGATGCGTATAATTGTACGGCCGTCGGTAACTATCAAGACCTGGCGACTTTCATTGAGTCGTTCCGGCAGGCAAAGCGGGTCCGCTTTAGTCGCAAGACGCTGGAAAAAATGATCAGCACACTTAAGTTCGCTGAGGATTATGGGTCGTTCTAAAGCGAAAGGGGGCTGAACACAGTGGTCATTCAGTGGCGTAAGCGTGCGAAACAGGCAGTGCACGTGATTAAAACCATCAGTAAGCATTACACAATGGCTAACGTTTCCGATTCGGCCGTTGTGCTGGCTTACTATACCCTCTTATCGTTATTCCCAGCGTTGTTGGTTCTAGCGAGCCTGTTGCCGTATCTTAATATTCAGACGGATACGGTTTTAAATAGTCTTGAGCCACTAATGCCAGAACGGATTTTTGACATGATGGCCCCCATTATTCACTCTTTTCTCAATAATCGGAGTGGTGGCGTATTGTCCATTGGGGTCGTCATCTCCATTTGGTCTTCTTCACGGGCAGTAGCCGCATTTCAGCGAACGGTCAATAGTGCGTATGGGGTTGCGAAAAACCAAAACGGAATCGTTAATCGAATCGTGGCATTTTTCTGGATGGTTGTGCTGATTGCGTTAATGTTTATGTTGATGATTTTCTTTAGTTTTGGTCAGATTGTGTTGGAACAATTGACACCATTGCTACATTTGCCAACCACAATCTTGGATTATGTCAACGGGTTGAAGTGGCCACTGACTTTTTTCGTGGTATTCGTGGTCCTTATGATTTTATTTTACTTTGTGCCTAGCGCCAAATTAAAATGGCGGTTCGTGTGGCCAGGAGCCTTAGTGGCGACGGTTGGTTGGTTATTGCTATCGCAAGCTTTTTCACTTTACGTTAAGTATTTCGTTCACAACATCGATAGCTACAAGACGATTGGCACGTTTATTTTCTTAATGTTCTGGCTGAACTTTACTGGTCTGATTCTGATGTTTGGGGCGGTTTTGAATGCGTCGATTCAAGAACTCATTGTCGGTGCGATTCAGGAGCAAAAGTCGTTGGCATTACCTAACCTGCTCAAATATCGACGATATCGGTTGAAAAAAAATGGCGTGCGGCCTAAGGCCAAAAAATAGCGAATTGTATATTGTAGTAAGTAAAACGACCCACGGCGACCTGTATCAGGACAGGTTGCCGTGAGTCGTTTTTGGGCTGAATGTTTGCTTTAGTCGGTATGCGTCTGCCGGTAAGTGTTGACCAGCTGGGTGGCAAATAGATCGAGTTGGTCAATAGCTGCCTGATCAGGCTCTAGGTTTATTTTGACGCCAGTAGCGCCACTAGTGGCATGGGTCTGGTGAAAAGCTGCTTCAAAGTGGTCAACGGTGGTGTTGTAGTACTTGCCGTAGAAAGTATCCCCCGATCCGGCAACACCATAAATTTTGCCCTTCAGGTCCAACGTCTGTAGGTCCTCGTAGAAGTCGATCCCTTCGTCGGGCAGAGATCCTTCATCGTAGGTGTAGGCACAAACGACGCAGATGTCAGCTTGTTTGAACGCTGCGGCATCAGTCTGAGAAATCTCGGTTTCTTTGACCTGACAGCCGAGTTCTTCTAACTTTTCTGTGACGATGTCTGCCACGTCTTCATTGTTTCCGGTGATGGTGGCAAAGACCACGTGAGCTGTTACCAAATCAGACCACTCCTTCAAGTTGATTAGTTGTGCTAATTATAGCAGGACATGGTCAACCCGAAAAGTTAATTGGCTAACTAATCTGGCTGTTCGCTTTCCCCGAGTGCCTGAGAACTGGTAGAATAATTGCAAGAACAGCCATAAGTTGTTCGGCGAAATTTCTAAAAGGATGTGACATTAATGGCCGTCATTACCATGATTGAGGCTCAGAAACGTAGCGGCCGTTATAACGTTTACGTTGACGGAGAATATGCTTTTCCAGTGAGTGAGAGTGTCCTGATTGATTTCAGCCTATTTAAAGGCATGGAAGTCGATAAGGAATTAGAAGCACAACTAGTTGATGCGGATAACGTCTCGAAAGCCTATAACCGGGCGTTAGATTATCTTTCAAAACAGTTGCGGACGGAAAAAGAAGTCCGGGATAAACTGGCTGACTTGGAAGTGCCACCAGAAACCATTGATTTAACCCTACAAAAACTACGGGAACTGGTTTTGGTCGATGACGCCCATTACGCTGCCAGCTACGTGCGGACGGTGATGCACACCGGGGACAAGGGCCCACGGGTGATTCGCCAGCATCTACGTCAAAAAGGTGTCGGAGAAAAGGGGATTGACGATGCGTTGACCCTTTATACGCCAGAAGAACGCCTTGCCGTGGGGACGGCAGTGGCCGAAAAATTGGCTAAGCGGTATCATCGGCAAGCGTTTGGGACCCAACAGCAGAAGATTCGTCAGGGGTTGCTGACCCGTGGGTTTGACAACGATGATGCCAGCAAGATGCTGGCCACGTTGGAGCTGACGCCCGACGTTGATCAGCAGCATGACCTGCTGGTTAAACAGGGAGAGAAGCTGTGGCACCGTTATCGCACACTGAGTCATTCTGAACGTCAATATAAGACCAAGCAAGCATTGTACCGAAAGGGATTCAACCTGGATGACATTAGCGCTTGGCTTGCTGATTTAGGGGAATCGGCTGATTAGTTGAGAATAAGAGTAAGGGGGAGCTTGCAATGAAGAGACAAACGATGGGGGCAGTTATCGCGTTGGGGCTGGTGTTAGGACTTGGTGGGGGCCTCGCATGGTGGTTCAGTGGTCAAACCAATTCGGACGCCCAACCGGAGTCATCTAGTAGCTCAATTGTGCAGCCGGTCAAGCTTAAGCCACGACCGAAGAAGGTCGTCCCTCCCAAGAAGGTTGTGCCTAAGGAGACCGCGGCAAGCCGGGAGATTGATACTATTTTGCGGGCTAATCGATTTGTGGGAACGGCATTGGTTATGCACCAGAACAAGGTAATTTATCAAAAAGGATTTGGGTATGCCGACGCCAGTCAGAAAAAGAGGAATGGTGTTAACAGCATTTACCAGTTAGCTTCCGTGCAAAAATCCTTCACGGCTGGGTTGATCATGAAGCTGGCTGCCGCTGACAAACTCTCACTAAATGACAATTTGGCCAAGTACTATCCGCAGATTAGGGGCGCTAATTTAATTACATTGCGGGATATGTTGGATATGAAGAGTGGTCTGACATTGACTGCCTTTCCGGACAGCTTGAACTCGGAACGGGGGATGGTTCGCTTTATCCTCCGAAACGTTATCAGCAATCCTAAGGCAATTGGTAAATGGGATTATTCACCGGTCAACTTTATGCTTTTGGCAGGAATTATTGAAAAGGTCACGGGTCAGAGTTACCGGCAATACTTCACGGAAAACATCATTCAACCGTGGCACCTGACCCATACGGGATTCGTCTTCCGGATGGACCAGCGGCGGACGTATTCGCAGGGATATCAGAACAATAATGCAGCTGATGTGGGAACTAACTATGATTCGGCCTATCCGGAATCTCGAGCGTCCATGTTCTATCAGTTTGGGACGGGGCAAGTCTACATGTCGGCTCATGACTTATTTGTTGGAGAACGTAACATGTTATTAGGTAAGCTATATCCCCAAAATGATGTCAACACGTTGCTGGCGCCGGGGTCTTCTTCTATGTACGGTGGTGGGGCTTACGTGTACCCCAACTACATTCGGGTGCATGGTCTGGCTTATGGGTATGAAGCGGCCGGTCTGGTCAGCAAAGATGGGCAGGATGGTGTGATTCTTCTGACCAACTACTACCGGGCCAACCAATTGGCACAAACGTCTGCCATTTCTATTTGGAACCTGCTCGAAGCGGGGCAGTTGAACAGTTAATGGCTGTTATAACCACCATTAACTTGCGGATTAGGAAAATTAGTGTGGTCCAGCCGCTCAGCTTACACGGTAGCTTACCCAACTAAACTGGTACTAGTTAGTTCGGCATGAATGACACGCGTGGTATTAGGTTATCTTTCAAGTTTCAGAAAATAATGAACGCAAAAACTCGACGGTTAGCTATTGATTGGCTAACCGTCGAGTTTTTGTGGGTGCTAATCCGAAGGTGTCCCTTATTTATTGGGACGACTGCCGTAAGCCCGCTTGGACTTATAACCAGCCGCTAAAATCAGCCGCATGTCGTCAATGTGGCGTTGCTTGGTAGTCGCTGCCTTTGCGCCAAATACGTAGCGGGCCCATTCACGTTGGTAGCCAACAGTGAGGCTGTTGAAGAAGGCCGTTAACTGGTCATCGTCTGCTAAGAGTTCGGCAACCTGGGGGATCATTGGTTCAAAACTACTGAGTGGTGCTTGTGCCATGATTGATTCACCTCGTTAATTCACTTAAGTTTACCGTAAATTCGGTGGTTCCCCAAGGAATTTGTCTGTCAGAATCGGTCTGAACCTATTCAAAGGGGCCCGAATCTGGTATAATGTTGAGTGAATTTTTATAGTTACCCGTTACTTAGAAAGTAGGGTTTATACATGACGCGCGAAGCTAGAGGACCTAAGGAAGGCGACTTCATTACGATCAAAAGCTACAAGCACGACGGAAGTTTGCATCGAACTTGGCGCGACACTATGGTACTCAAAACAAGCGAAAACGCCCTCATCGGCGTCAACGACCACACATTGGTCACTGAAGACGATGGCCGGCGGTGGGTGACACGTGAGCCCGCAATCGTTTATTTTCATAAGCATTATTGGTTCAACATTGTTGCGATGATTCGAGACAATGGGGTGTCTTATTACTGCAATTTGGCTTCCCCATACGTTTTGGATAAAGAGGCACTTAAATACATTGATTACGATCTCGACGTGAAGGTTTTTCCGGATGGTGAAAAACGCCTGCTCGATGTTGACGAGTATGAAGATTTTAGCCAACGGTGGCATTATGGCGAAGAGACGGACCGCATCTTAAAGGCCAATGTCTTGACGCTTGTCGATTGGATCAATCATCATAAGGGGCCTTTTTCCCAAGCCTATGTCGATCTCTGGTATCAGCGGTATCAGGAGCTTCTACGGCGCTCGAATGATCAGTAAGAGTTGTCTTCCGTACCACCAGGAGCAAGTCCATTCGTGGCTCGCTCCTTTTTTAAAAAATAATGCCAGTCTTGGTCAGTGACCACGCTGCTAAATGCTATTACGAATACATAAGAAATAACCTAGTTGTTTGATTGTTAGTATCTCTATCTGAAAGGACTTTGCCCATGAAGTGGATTGCCAACTCACGTTTAATGTTTTGGTCCATTGAATTATTGATTGTCGCGGCATTGATTTGGGTCTGTACCCAAATCAGTTTCCTCTTTTCACCAATTGGGGTCTTTCTCTCGACCATCTTTGCCCCCATGCTGTTGTCCGGCGTTTTGTTCTATCTCTTGAATCCAATCGTCCGGTTCCTGGAGAAGGTTCGTTGGCGGCAATTTCGGATTAATCGAACCGGTGCGGTAGCCATTGTTTTTTTACTGTTAGTGGCGGTACTCGTTGCTGGTGGCATGTGGATCATGCCCCGTTTGGTTAATCAGATAACTAACCTGATTGGCAACATTCCTGACTTTGCCAAATCTAGCGAAGCGGTCTTCTCAAACCTGATGAAGCAACCACTATTTAAGGATGTTGATTTTTCTAGGTACTTGACCCAGTTGCAGAGCGCGTTGTCTAAGTACGCTGAGAGCTTCATGAGCGGCTTAACGACCGGTATTGGGACAATCATTGGAACGGTGACGACAGTGACCGTCACGGCCGTTACAGTGCCTGTAATGCTGTTCTATATGTTAAAGGACGGTGAACGGTTCATGCCGGCGGTTCGCCGGTGGCTGCCAGCCAAACATGCGGATCAGACGGCGGAGCTGTTGAGTCGGATGAATGCAACGATTGCCCGGTACTTGGGTGGTCAGATTCTTGAGTGCCTATTCGTCGGGACGTTTACGGCGGTGGGGTACATGTTGATCGGTGAACGGTACGCCTTGTTGTTAGGCGTGTTCGGTGGCCTTTGCAACCTGATTCCGTATGTGGGACCATACATTGGCATTTTACCAGCCCTCATCGTGGCGTTTACCATCAGCACAAATATGGTTCTGTACGTGATTATCGTGGTGATTGTGGTACAACAAATTGATGGAAATCTGGTTTATCCGAACATTATCGGACGTTCCCTCCAGATTCACCCACTGACCATCATAATCATCTTGCTAGCCGCCGGGAATATTGCTGGGCTGTTGGGAATGATTCTAGCAGTGCCGTTGTATGCGGTAGTTAAGACGGTCATTCAATACATTTACAGTATTTGGCGGTTGGAACATCCCGATAAACCAGCGGCAGAATTACCGGTCAACTTCTCAAGAAAAGACTAACGTTTGTGGTTTGAAGTTGACGTCACGGCTCAATATGCTACTATTTAGTTTGTTATTGGAATTTTAGCGAAAACCTCCGACGAGAGCATTCGGAGAGATTAACCAGATAAAGTAGGAGATTCTACATGAAAAAAGTAATTACTTATGGAACGTTCGACTTATTACACAAGGGTCACATTCGGCTGCTCAAGCGGGCCAAAGCCTTAGGCGACGACTTAACCGTTTGCGTTTCTTCCGATGAATTTAACGCGGAAAAGGGTAAGCGCGCTTACACGTCTTACGAAGACCGTAAGTATATCTTGGAAGCCATCAAGTACGTGGACCACGTGATTCCTGAAACCACTTGGGATCAAAAGATCCGCGACGTTCAAGAAAATGATATTGATATCTTCGTCATGGGTGACGACTGGAAGGGGAAGTTCGACTTCTTGAAAGATTACTGTGAAGTTGTTTACTTACCACGGACGGAAGGCATCTCCACGACTAAAATTAAGCACGACCTTGGCCTGACTGAGGAAGAAGACTGGCAGGAAAAGGAATAGTGTTGGTGATGATCCTTAGTCGTAGACTAGGGATTTTTTCTTGGAGCGCGTAATGGAGGCAAACGAATGCAACAGATTATTTTTCTAGTGACATCCTTGAACGGGATGCACAAACCTAATTTCTCAAAACAGCTCTTGCAGGCCTTAGCTCGCGGTGCGCGGGTGAGTGTGATGGTTGCGTTGATTGACTTTGACGATTCCTGGTTGGTTCGCGAATACTTGAATCGATTGGCCAAGAAGCATCGACAGGTGGCAGACGTTGAGTTAGTGACGTTAGCGGATATGTACCGTCACGAGTCGGGCCTCAAACTAACGAGTGATGAGCGAAATGCGCCTGATTTAAACAATTTTGATGAGCGGTTGTTTGCGGATAACCGACAACAAGTCAAGCGTTACTTGAATGCAGGCCACTTAGTTGCAGAGCTTCGTCAATTGGATGATGAAACTCCTATGGTCTTGCGTCAATATAAGGCCGATCAGTTGGTTCAGACGGATACCTATGGTTTAGACGGTCAGGTTGTCGCCATCGAAAAGATCGTTGATGAAGTTGCCCAGACGAGTTACGTTCTGAACGAACAGGGTGAAGCTGTCCTGCGCTTCGTTCGACACGAACGACCAGTTGAACAGGTTTATAATTTGAGTACGAACTCTGTCATGACGGCCGTTGAGTTTTCTGGTGCCAAACAGAATGCGGAGCAGGCCAATATGACGCAACGGCAACGGGAAAAGGCCGAAGCGGAGGCTATCGATCACACGTCGATCATTAAGACGACCGAAGCATACTATGGTGTACTGGCTTATTCCAACTACCGTCGATTCGCAGATGTCTATGCCTTTTATCAAGCGGTTTTGAGTCGCTTGTTGACGTCGGACACGCAATTGTACGTGGACCTAGCTGCCAATGCAGCATTCTCTCCACAGATGCCGAACCAGTTGATTTTTAATTACTAAGGAGTTTTTCCATCGTGCGTGCGATTTTATCTGGATTACATCATAAGAAAAATAAACAAGAACTAGAACTTGAATTGATCGACGTTCCAGAACCATTTGATGACTTAGCGGTCACCTTCTTGGAAAAGCAGACCCAGGCCTCCATCACGTTCCCAATCAGCAAAGTCGTCAGTGCTGAAGTGGTCCGAATTCGCGTGGATGCTAACGATTTGCAATTTGATCAGGAAGGCCAAAGTGAGTTTAGTTGGGAATTGTATCTCAACCTGCAGCAACAGCATACTCGGGGCCTTATTCAGGTAGAAAGTGAATACCTGAGTGACCGTCATCAACTATCCTTAACCAGCTTCTATCAAGTGAACAGTGATGCCAACGGAATGGCGTTATTCAACATGCACACGCAACAGGCTAAGTCTGACTTCACCATCAATGCAATCAACTTGCAGGATGATCAGTTGCAGGTCATTGGCCGTAGCCGGTTGAACAACCAACCTATTGAAAATCAACGGTTAGTGCTGAAGAATACACAGCAGGATAGTTCGGCAGAGTGGCCGATCACCAAGATGGGGATTCACGGACTATTCACCGCGGCGATTCCACTGTCTGATTTAGCGGCGAACACGACACAGCAGCTGTTCATTCGTTCGACCGTTGATGGTGAGGACCTGGAACAGCGGGTCGTGTTGGCCAAGTCACTAGCTGGCCAGGTTACACAAGCTATTACAGGCAGTCACCGCTTAGTGATTTTAGAGAAGCGGTACGACAACGGGATTCGGGTGCAGGAAACGGCGGCTCCCACGATGCCACAGCGTTTGGCCAATGTGCCAGGCAAGGTAGGGGGGGTCACGCGGTTGTTGTCCATGCTGATGGATAAGGCAAACTTATTCCGGATGCGGCGACTCTTTAAGCGTGGTCACCGGCCATACGATCAACCAACGATTATCTTTGAAAGTTTTGGTGGGCGGCAGGTCAGTGATTCACCATACGCCATCTACCGCTTATTTACGCAGCTCTATCCTGGGTTTACCTTTGTCTGGTCGATCGACCGGGTTCAGAAGAAATTCTGTAAGGAAAATGGGATTCCGTTCGTCATTCGGCGGACCTCTAAGTGGGTGAGAACGCTGGAAAAATCTAGCTTCTGGATCAGCAATGCCCGCTTTCCATCCTGGGTACGTAAGCCAAATTACGTGACCTACATTCAGACTTGGCACGGCACGCCGTTGAAAAAGTTGGGATTAGACATTGAAAATGTGTCAATGCCAGGAACCACGACGGCCAAGTACCACGCTAACTTTGTCCGCGAGGCCAATCGGTGGGATGCTCTGGTTTCGCCTAACGACTACTCCACGAAAATTTTCCGGTCGGCCTTTGGGTTTAACAACCAGATCCTTAAGGTTGGTTATCCACGGAACGACGAACTGATTAACAGCACGCCGGACGATGTGGTGGCTTTGAAGGAGCAGTTGGGAATTCCGCTGGATAAGAAGGTCGTGCTCTACGCACCAACGTATCGGGATAACCAGTTTGCTGAGAAGGGGAAGTACACGTTTGAACTGCCATTTTCTCTGGATGAATTCCGAGAACGATTTGGTCAAGACGCGGTCTTAGTTCTGCGGATGCACTATTTGATTAGTAATGCGTTGGATATTAGTGGGTATGAAGGGGTCGTCTTTGACTTCTCTAACCATCCCAACATCTCTGACCTCTACTTGGTCAGTGACATGTTGATCACCGACTACTCGTCTGTGTTCTTCGACTTTGCCTACCTCAAGCGGCCAATCTTGTTCTATCCGTACGACTATCACATGTACAAGGATGAACTGCGGGGCTTCTACCTCGATTACGAGAAAGATTTGCCGGGTGAGATTGCTCATGACGAGAGCCAGTTGCTCGACTTAGTGGCTGCTAAGTTACAGACGCCAGACATGAGCGACAATACTAAATTCATGGACTTCTACCGTCGTTTCTGTGCCATCGATGATGGGTTGAGTTCCTTGAAGATTGTGAACTACGTGGTTCAACAGATAGAAAAGAACAGCTAAACTTGTTGGTACGAAAAGAGGCCGGGAAAAATTCCCAGCCTCTTTATTTCTGCAGATTTAATTGGTCGCAGTTCTTAGTGGTACGTTACAGCTTTATGATAGGCGTGCTCCGTTAGCCGTTGTTGGGTACTAGCGGAATCCGTCAATTGCGCAAAGTAATGGTGTAGGATTTGCCGATAATTATGACGAACGAGCTGTACGTCAGGATATTTGGCCCGCGTCAGCTGGTGCTGGGCGGTTTCGGCTAGCTTCACGGAAGACTTGGGTTGCTTTAAATTCTTGATCAGATAGGTCACATTTTTGCTAGCCTTCTTGGCTTGGGGACTGACCGGTTGGTTGGCTGTCCGGCTGCTAGCCAGAGAAGCGTGCATGTTGTTGGTTAAGCTGGTAATTTCGTAATATTGATCCTTCTTGACCTGAAAATTGTCATAACGCTTAAAAAGCAACGTGCTGAGCAATGCAGCAATGATTATTAATCCCGCACCACAGAGGATGACACTCATCATTGGTCGAAGGGGTTTCCGGTGGCTCCTGGCAACTAGGAGTCCAATCAGGGCACCCACCACTACGATGGCGCCCAGGATAAAGAGTGCTTGTATTAAAAAGGCTTCAGTACTCGCCGACATAGTTTCACCCGTTTCTAAATAAACTTCATTATATCATCATACCACGAAAAGTGGCTCGGCCCAACAAACAGTGAATTGTGCCGCCAAATGTGTTAAAATCAAAGCGCTGTGTAAAATTGAAAATCACTAGATAAACTTAAAAACGAAAATAAAATTTTGTGAGGAAAAAATATGAACGAAAAAGAATTAGCATCAGCGGTCGATAAGCGCCGAACTTTTGCCATCATCTCTCACCCCGATGCCGGGAAGACGACGATTACTGAACAACTCCTGCTGTTCGGGGGGGTGGTCCGTGAAGCCGGAACCGTCAAGGCCCGGAAGAGTGGCAACTTTGCCAAGTCTGACTGGATGGAAATTGAACAGAAGCGGGGAATTTCAGTAACGAGTTCCGTGATGCAATTCAACTACCAAGGCAAGCGCATCAATATTTTGGATACGCCAGGACATGAGGATTTCTCTGAAGATACTTACCGGACGTTAATGGCGGTTGATTCCGCCGTCATGGTGATTGATTCCGCCAAAGGGATCGAGCCCCAGACTAAGAAATTGTTCCAAATCTGTAAGATGCGGGGCATTCCAATTTTTACTTTCATGAATAAGTTGGACCGGGATGGTCGGGATCCGATGGACCTGATTGCTGAACTGGAGGATGTCTTGGGTATTGAAGGATATCCTATGAACTGGCCAATTGGCATGGGACGTGAATTAAAGGGGCTCTACGACCGTTACCATCAACGTGTGGCTTTGTTCCGTCCGAACGATGAGGACCATCAATACTTGCCACTAAATGATGAGGGCGACCTGGTTGAACCAAACGACTTACAGAATGACGGGTGGTACCAAGACGCGCGTGATAACATGGAATTGATTGGTGAAGCTGGAAATCAATTTGATGAAGCTAAAATTGCTAGTGGGGATCAAACCCCCGTCTTCTTCGGGTCAGCGTTGGCTAACTTTGGGGTTAAGACGTTCCTAGAAACTTATCTTCAATACGCCCCACAACCAGCCTCTCACCATACGGAAGAGGGGACCGATGTGGCGCCGACGGACTCAGAGTTCTCTGGGTTTGTCTTCAAGATTCAAGCCAACATGAATCCGAATCACCGTGACCGGATTGCTTTCGTCCGGGTATGTTCCGGGGAATTTGACCGTGGTATGGACGTGATGCAAGAACGAACCGGGAAGAAATTGCGGCTCTCCAATGTAACCGAGTTTATGGCTGATACCCGTGAAAACGTGGAAAAGGCGGTTGCTGGGGATATTATTGGACTCTATGATACGGGGAACTTCCAAATTGGGGATGCCATTTATACCGGTAAGAATAAGATCAAGTTTGAAAAACTACCACAGTTTACGCCTGAACTCTTTGTGCGGGTTGCGGCCAAGAATGTGATGAAGCAAAAGTCCTTCCACAAGGGAATCAATCAACTTGTGCAAGAGGGGGCCGTTCAACTGTACACGTCCTACTCAACTGGTGATTACATTCTGGGTGCCGTAGGTCAGCTGCAGTTTGAAGTCTTCCAGTTCCGGATGCAAAATGAGTATAATTCTGAAGTTATCATGGAGCCGATGGGTAAGAAGACTGCGCGGTGGATCAACCCGAACCAACTGGATGAACGGATGTCTTCATCCCGGAACCTGTTGGTGAAGGATAACAATGGCGAGCCACTGTTCCTCTTTGAAAATCAATTTGCTGAACGTTGGTTTAAGGATAAGTATCCGGATGTTGAATTGACGGCTAAACTCTAATTAGGGGTTAGGTGTCTGAGAGGATCCGCTTTAAAATAGCATGAACGAAAGTGGTTCTGGAAATCTGATTAAGATTTCTGGAACCACTTTTTAGTTACCATGGCTAATCTGCTTAAGTGACTACGGGCGAGCCAATTGGTTCTTATCTACAATAGCGTTACTAGTTATTTACACAATCGGTCAAATTTTGAATGCTTGCCGACGGATTTTGGCAAAAAGTTCGTTATAAATTAAATCGTGCTAAACTATTCGCAGAATCATTAGGGGGACACATCGTTGCTACCCCACAATATTAGGGGTAGAGAGGAGCGATTGCGATGGTATTCAGAAAATGGTGGGGACTGTTAATTGGCATTGGGATTCTGACAACGACGGGGGTGGTGGCACAGGCAGATGCAGATTATGATCAAGCCCTAAGAAGTGCCTCACAGGGAATCTCCTTAGATAATATTTTCATACCAGGGACGACTAGTAATAATCAGGCGGCAGTGGTGGAAGCGACTAATCCGGCCATTACTGGGACTCAGGCGGCTAAAGTTACGAACGGTAAGAAGCAATTTGGTGCCCTCTGGTCAACTTCGAATAACTTTTTTCAGCTGAACAAAAATCAGTCAGCCTCAATGTGGCTTTACTTTGGGAATACTGGGAAGAAGGCGGCAGATGGGATGGCGTTGGTATTTCAAAACGATCATCGGGACTTAGCTGCGACACCTAGTTTTGGTAAAACGGTCTCTGGAGAAACGCTGGGTGTTTGGGGAGTTGACACGGATAAGCGGCAAAAAACCTCAGAAAAATTGGCCCAGTCGGCGATTCAGAATAGCTGGGCCTTAGAGTTCGATACGCACCTGAATGCGTCGACCAATTATGGAAATGCTGGGGCTGCTGACTCATTTGATGTTGGGGTGAAGGGACCGCACATCGCTAGTAATTATCCGGGTGATCAGGAGACTTACGAGATGCAGCGGACTTCTACGCTGTTGCCCATCTACAGTGTTGGTTACTATGCCACTCAGATTCATAAGGGGTTGATCAGCGGCGATTACACGTTGTTAGCTAGTGGCGCGTGGCATCATTTAAGTTTGGTTTGGCAGGCGAATACACAGCAGATGACCTACACGTTTGATGACAAGAATCCTGTTACGGGGATGAACCAGGTCGGTCGTTCTGCCACTGTACAACTAGACCGTAAAAAAATAGATCCTGATGACAGTGGTCAGATTCGCTGGGGATTCACCGGGGCCACGGGAGACAGCTATGAGAATAATTTGGTGGTTTTCGAAGAGGTCCCTGGACTCGTGGACGCTGAGGCAACGGCAACGTTGACGAATCTGGCGACTGGTAAAGTGCTGGCAGATGGTGAGGCTTTGAAGAGTCGGGACCCGTTTAAACTGACGTATCAGTTGTCCTACGTGGCTGGTAAGCAGTCGTGGAAGGATGTGATTGCCGAGCTGAATTTGCCGCAAAACCTCACGTATGAGCGGGCGACTATCACCTATGCTGATGGATCTAGTCATCAGATTTCATTGGCAGGCCTGAGCGAGCAGACACTTAGCTATCAATTAACCAAAGCACTGTTTGACGAAAATGCAACCGCTACCATTTCTTTGTCCGGCGTGGCGGCTGACGTTGATGTATCGACACCTGTCCCAGCCGTTGGTAGTGCCTTTAAGGCAGTCAACGGGGTGGTTACGACGGCTACCCCAGCGGTGACCATCAATCCCAAATTTGACCTACACTTGCTATCGCTTTCTGGTAATAGCCAGACGGTGAAGCCGGGGGTTGACGGTCTGGTGAACGCACAGGTGGTCATCCCGGATGGCGTTCACTTGAAGAATACAGATATCACGGTTCATCCGCAACTTAACGGGATTGCGCTGCCAGACTTTCAGATACCTGCGGGTGCGGACAATTCTAGCGGTCAGTTTACGATGACGGTTCCGGCCAAGTCGTTAAAAGCTGGGGACAATCAGCTGATTCTCACGGTAGAGGACCCTTATGGTAATGTTTCTAATACGATGGCTCATCAGCTGACAGTATCCCGTCAGCTGGTATTTCAGTCCGTTGCCGAAGCCAGTACTTTTCGCGACGTCACGCTGACGGGGGAGAGTCAACGTGTTAAGCGGTCCGGGGACTGGCGGGTCCAGGTCTTGGATACCCGCGAGGCCGGCGCTAAATGGACGGTCCAGGTGACCAGCACACCATTTCAAACGGCCACTGGCGGGCGTTTGGCTGGGACACTGTCCTACTACGATGAAAACGGACCAACTGTCATCAATGAGGTGCCAGTCACTGTGGGTCAAGGAACGGCAGCCGATACGGACGTGGTGACCGATGTAGCTGCTGATTGGAATGAAGACCAGGGACTGTTGCTGGAAATCAATAGTGGGGCGGCAGAGGGAACCTATGAAGGAACCGTGACGTGGACGTTAAATGACGTCCCTTAGACTAGGGCAAACGAAGTGAACGGTTGAAGCTAAGCAAAAATAGAGCCACCCTAACGTTAAAGGGTGGCTCATCTTTTTAGTGGTTATTTAGCAGTTTCAAGTTCAGCAACCTTTGCCTGGGCAGCTTGTGCCAGGATATTCAGGTAGTTGAACGGCCGGTCAAAGTTTGGTTGGAACAGCATGTCGACCATAGCCAGGTCGTCAATCGTATTTTCGTTTTGGATGCAGACGGAAAGGGTGTTAGCAGACTGAGAAACGTCGTACTTACTCATCAAGGCCCCACCCAGAATCCGCTTGGAGTCTGGATCAAATACTAGTGACATCATGACTGGTTCGGTCGTTGGCATGAACTCTGGTCGGTAGTTATCGGTAATCAAAACTTGTTCTGCCTTGATACCTTGCATCTTAGCAGCGGCTAAGGTTAACCCCGTTGAGACAATTGTCCGACCGTAGAGTGCCAGGCCAGATGAGGATTGGGTCCCCATGTACTTCACCGTTGGCTTCACTAAGTTTTTCCCAACCAGGATACCTTGACGAACCGCATTGGTGGCCAAAGGAATGTAGGCGTTTTGATGGGTGGGGTTGTAGTGAACAGCGGCACTGTCACCGGCTGCAAAAATGTCCGGGTTGGATGACCGCATGTAGTCATCGGTAATGATGGCCCCATTCTTGGCCATGTCGACCTTGCCTTTTAAGAGGCCAGTGTTTGGTCGGAAGCCGATGCAAAGGATGGCCAGGTTGGTGTCGTAGCTGCCTTTGTCCGTTTTAATAGTTACGGTGTCTCCGTTGTCCGTGAAACTTTGTACGGTTTCACCCATGGCAAGTTTGACGCCGTTATCTTGGTAATCTTTTTCGATAACATCGGTAAATTCTTGGTCGAAGTATTTAGGCATGACGCGATCCATAGCATCAATTAACGTAACGTCGTGACCAGTGGTGGAGTAAGCTTCAGCTAGTTCAGCACCAATGTAGCCGGCACCAATCACGGTGATGTGCTTGGCGCTCTTGGCGTCTTCAATTAATTGCTGGGCGTGACCCCAGTTCTTGCACAGCTTGACCTTATCACTGTCAATACCAGGAATCTTGGGGATGATTGGCCAGGAGCCTGAGGTCATGACTAATTTATCATAGTTTTCAGTGGTTTGTTCGTGTGAATTTAAATCTTCAACCGTCACGGTCTTTTGGTCGGGATCAACGTCTAAAACATTATGGTTCATTTGAACGTTGGCTCCCAAACTCTTCAGTTCTTCAGGACTGGAGTAGAACAAGCCTTGAGGGTCAGCGACCTGACCACCTAAGTAAAGGGCGATACCACAGGACAAGAAGGAGATGTTATCGTTTTTTTCGTAAACGGTGACTTCTGCATCTGGATGGTCTGCTAAAATTTGCTTGATGGCAAAGGTACCCGCATGTGTACAACCTACAACTGTAACTTTCATGAATGTTGCCTCCCAAAACAAGTTTTTTTTCAATTGAGATGGTCTTCACAAGAAAACGGTTGTGAAATCTCTCTCAATTGATTACAACTCTATTTTAGACAATTCGTTGTTAATGTCAACACTTTTTTTGAAAGTGTTACCATTTTGATAGTACGAGGGCTAAAAGCCGAAGCTAGTCTTGCTGCGAGAAAAGGGGTACACTATTGCTTGTAGAACTTTTAAAGGAGTTGGATATTTAACATGAAAGCAGCAAAACATCTCTCTGCATGTACCACAGTGTTGGTGGGGAAGCTCGCCACGGCGGATGGGTCCACGATGATCGCCCGGAACGACGACACCTTCTTACCTTTGACGCCACAACGATTTTACGTTCACCCGGCCGAACACAATCAGCCAGAACGAACTTGGACCTCGAATCAAAATGGGTTCACTGCCCCAATTCCTAGCGATGGGTACCGTTACTTGGCAACGCCAAACGTTGAGATTGATAAAGAAGGGGTTTACGCTGAAAGCGGGTTTAACGAGAAGAACGTGGCAATGAGTGCTACTGAAAGTGTGTATGGTAATCCACAAGCACTGGCCTTCGACCCACTCGTTGCCGATGGCCTCGCGGAAGATTCTCTGCAGACGATGGTTCTTCCTTACATCAATTCTGCTCGGGATGGTGTTCGTTACCTGGGTAACTTGATCAAGCAGTATGGGTCACCCGAAGGTAATGGGGTATTATTCTCCGACCACGATGAAGTTTGGTATATGGAAATCGTCACCGGCCATCACTGGGTTGCGCAACGAATTCCTGATGACGCGTATGCAGTGGCCGCCAACCAAGTTGCGATTCAACAAGTTGCGTTTGACGATCCCGATAACTTCATGTTCTCTGAGGGAATTCAGGAATTTGTGATGACAAACCACCTGAATCCTGACCAGAGCGGTTGGAACTTCCGGCATATTTTTGGTACAAGTACGGAAAAGGATCGACACTACAACACACCGCGGGTCTGGTTTGGCCAACACGTGTTGAATCCAGAAATTGAACAGGATCCGGAATCCAGTGAATTACCATTTATTTGTCGGACCAGTCACAAAATTAGTGTGGAAGATGTGGAATACATTTTGAGTTCCCACTACAACGAAACCAAGTATGATCCACTGGGTCAGGGACCAGAAGCTGATCGGAAGAAGTTCCGGCCAATTTCTATGAATCGGACGCAGAATTCTCACGTCTTGCAACTGAGAAACGATGTCCCAGCTGAAAGTTCGGCTATCTTCTGGCTGTGCTTTGGGGTACCCGCTTTCAGCCCATACGTGCCATTCTTTGCGAACGCCACGGATACTGATTCTTCCTACAGTGAGACGCCAGTTCATCTGGACGACCAGAGTGCTTACTGGATGTACCGGAAGTTGTCGATGATTGTTGAGTCGCACTACCGGAACTTCATTGAACAAGACACCGATTACGTCACGGCGGCCAAGCAGGACTTGCGGACGCACGTAGCTAACACCTTAGCAGGGAGTCAGAACTTGAGCGGAGATGAACTTACCGCTTACTTGACTGAACAGAATCATCAGGTGGTCGCAGCGATGCGGGCAACCACGACGAAATTTACCAATGACTTAATTGAAAAGGGACTGACTTTGTCGAAGCTGACCTTCAACATGGACAAGAACCTATAAGTTACAGCGATAGCGTAAAGGACTGGCAGATTGCCAGTCCTTTTTTTATGGAAGGCTGAAATAGTGTGAATGCTACTTAAAGCCTGTCACAACTATGATATTAGTGTGTAGTTCAGTATGGCTTTCCACCTTGCCGGCCGCCGGATATGAGCTGGAATGGTGCCGGTCGCAACTTGAAGACACGAGGTCTTCGTGGCTTCAAATCGAGCGAGAAGACTGGTGGCTTTTCCAGCTTGAGGCGTCCCACAGCAGGCGGAATCTCTGGCTTCCGGAGTGCAACCAGTTTACCCTAATTGACCCTTCACCTTAATTAGTTAACGAATAAATCAGAGTGAGTGCGTGGTTAGCAGCGACGTTTTGCCGAAAGTGAAGCGTGAATTCACAAAATTTTTTCGAATTTCTAGGAATCTTCACAATTCGTCCATATCGTATACAAAACTTTTCGTTTTAATAAGTATATAGTAATTAATAGGATAATTCATTTATATAACAGAGGAAAATGGCATGAAGAGAAAAGAGATGAACAATGTAGAATTGACGGGCCAGGATGGGCTGACAACGCAACAAGCGCAGATGCAATTGGCTCAGGTTGGCGCTAACGAATTGGTGGCAGCGCGGAAACCACGGTGGTGGCAACAGGTCGCCCACCATTTAAGTGACGTTTCCTCCTTAGTCCTACTGTTCGCCGTGGGACTGGCAACGTACATGGCCGTAGCTCAGGGTGGGGGCTGGACGAAGCCACTGGTTATCGGCGCCATTCTGATCATCAACGTGGTGATTGGGATGTACCAGGAAGCCTCGGCCGAAAAGGCGTTAGCGGCACTGCAATCCATGAGCTTACCGACCACGACTGTTCGGCGGGATGGGATTGCTCAGTCTCTACCGGCAAAGGATGTTGTGCCGGGCGATCTCGTGTTGTTAAAAGCAGGGGACCAGGTTCCCGCGGACGGCATTGTCCTGTCCAGCACAAACTTGGCCGTGGACGAAGCCGTGTTGACTGGAGAAAGTGTCCCAGTCGTGAAGGAGACACTGACAGACGTCACTGCATTGCGGGACACCCACCAGGTCTTTTCCGGAACGGCCGTGACTGCTGGAACAGCGGTGGCTCAGGTCGTCACTACGGGAATGGCAACTGAATTGGGCCAAATTGCCGGTTTGTTGAACAAGACGAAAAAACGGGCTACTCCGTTGCAGGGGCGTTTAAACCGACTTTCCGGTTGGCTGACTAGTTTTGCTATTATTGGGGGCTTCATCATTTTTGCCCTGAGTATCTGGATGCAAAATCAAGGGATGGCGGACAGCTTAATGATTGGGATTTCGCTGGCAGTGGCTGCCGTTCCCGAAACGTTGCCGATTATTGTCACTATCAGCTTAGCTCATGGGGTCAAACGGATGGCGAAGCGTAACGCCATTATGCGGCGGGTCAATGCCGTTGAAACAATTGGGGGCGTTGATGTGATTGCCTCGGATAAGACGGGGACTTTGACGCAAAATCAGATGACCATTACACGGTACTGGACGCCGAATACGCAGAATTCGATGGCTGCAGAACATTTGTCACCAGCGGGAGCCAATCTGATGAAGTACTTGGGTTTGGCGACGAACGCAGAAATCCAAGTGGTGGCCGGCGAGGAAAAGACGACTGGTGATCCCACCGAATTGGCAATCGTGCGGTGGTTAGCGAGTCATGATCACAGTCGGCAAGCTTTTGAGCACACCGCACCGCGGGTTGCTGAAGACCCATTCGATTCTACCAAGAAAACGATGGCGACGATTCACCAGCTTTCAGATGATGAGCAGCTTGTTATTGTGAAGGGCGCCTTTGACCGGCTACCCGTGGCTTGGCGTCAGGGTGAACAGGCTCAGGCCCAGCAGATTCATGATGAATTTGGGAAGAAGGCACTTCGTGTTCTGTCAGTGGGATACAAAGTGGTGCCAACCACGACCAAGGTGGAATGGACGAGTTTAGCCACTGATTTGACGTTTGCTGGATTAGTGGGAATCATCGATCCACCCCGGCCGGAAGTAATTCCAGCTATCCGAGAAGCTAAACGGGCAGGGATTAAACCTGTAATGATCACAGGGGACCACATGGTGACTGCGGAGGCAATTGCCAGAGAAATTGGTCTATTGACGGCTGGGCAACTGGTGATGTCAGGCGATGAACTGCGAACGCTAACGGATGATGAGTTAGCCGCAAAGATTCAGAACGTTGCGGTCTACGCGCGAGTGTCGCCAACCGATAAGATTCGAATCGTTCAGGCCTGGCAGCAGGCCGGTAAGACGGTCGCGATGACTGGTGATGGTGTCAACGATGCGCCCGCATTGAAGGCGGCCGACGTTGGAATTGCCATGGGAATCACGGGGACCGAAGTTTCCAAGGGTGCTGCGGATATGGTTTTAACCGATGATAATTTTGCAACGATTATCGCGGCAGTCAAGGAAGGTCGAACGGTCTACCAAAATATTTTGAAAGCCGTTGAATTCCTAGTTGGTGTGAACTTCGCTCAGATTTTCTTGATGGTCGGTGCGGTCCTGATGGGGTGGGGTGCCCCGCTGTTAGCGGAACAGCTCCTATTGATTAATGTGCTAGCCGATGGAATTCCTGGCTTTTATATCAGTCGGGAACCAGGTGAAAAGGAGGCCATGGAACAACCACCGGTGGCCAACGAAGAAAGTCTCTTCGCCCGTGGATTAGGGAGTCGATTAGCCCTCCGAGCGACGACATTTACCTTTCTGACACTTGGTGTGTACGCTCTGGGTCGGTTCGTTCTGACTAACGACCAAGCAACGGTTGGAATGACAATGACCTTCCTCGTATTGGCCGTTGGGTCCATGATTGATATTTACGCCATTAAAGATCGTCAGCCGCTGACACTAGGGAGTCTGCGCCGTAATCCGGTGCTCAATTGGTCCCTCCTGTTGGCAGTAGCGTTGGTAATCCTGATTGCCACGGTGCCGGGGCTGCAAGCAATGTTTGGCCTCGTTTCCTTGCCAGCGGTTGCTTGGCTGGTGGTAGTTCCAGGGATGTTCTTGCCAACACTGGTGTTAGAACTAGCGAAACGTGTCCAGCAGCAACGCCCAGCACAATTGTGGGCCGAACTGGACTAGGAAGTTTGGGGAAATCATCACCGCAACGGTGGTTTCTTACCGGTAAATCAAAAGGAACCGTCAAATTCGTTTAAAGAATTTGACGGTTCCTTTGTTCGTTCAAGTTTAGATATTTTCAGTAGGTGCTAGTTTCACGTAACGAGCGTTGATATAGGCGTCCGGACCAATCTGGAACCAGACGAGGTGCTGGTCATCAACGATCCGCACGCGAATGTCCAGGTCAGTGCCATGTTTAAGTTGGCCAGCTACTTCACCGTAGGGTTCCTGATAGTAGGAGACGGCTTTGCCTGGCACGTAATCAACGGTCCCCATCTGACTGAAAGGTTGGGGGTGCCAGTTGCGACGGTGCGGCAATTCTAGCGTGGTTTGCCGGTGGTCCTGGGTGGTCGTCTCAGCCGCGTTCAACCACTGCTCACCGCCCAGGTTGTACCACACACTCCCATCGGTTAGCGTGATGATACCAAATAGGCGCCATAACGAGCTTGCTGGGAACTGGTAACCGTAGAGCTGTCCGGCTGGCTCGTCGAAGACGTCATGGTCGGTGGTTAAGCGGACAAATTGATGAACGCGTTGTACCGTTTGCCAGGACTTACGTCGGTAAAAGTAAACCACTTGTTGGTTCTGGTCTGTAAAGGTTCCCCGTTGACGTCCCTGTGCCTGAAAAATGTGGTAGTTGGTCAGGTCGGGTGGGGTTAGGGAGAAGCTTTCGTCTAACCGGCCGCGATGAATCACGGGAAGTTGTAGCAGTTTGCCGGAGTCGAAGTCGACTAAGTAGCTGATAACCGGTTGGCCCCAGCAACGGTCATAGATTAGCGTCGTCAAACCGTAGGGAGAGATGAAGTCTTGTGTGAACCCGTGAATATCCCAGAGCGCATACCCCAGGATTTCGGGAAAATGAAAATGAACCGAGCTACCTAGGTTACCGGTCAGCACAAGTGCCGGTTGAAGGGCCTGGTCATGAATGTCCACCAAGCGAATGACTAACGTTGCTTGGGGCAAAGCTTGTGGTTGTTCAGAGACGTAAAAGTCGGGATTCTTAGTCAACTGAATGGGTGGGGTAACGGGCGTGGCACTTGGCGCTGGGGTTACCGTCGGTTCGTGTGGAACCGAATCCAGTGACCGTTGTGGTCGTTGAATGGCGTGTCGCGGTCGCCGAACGGGGCGTTTCTGATTAGGTTCAATCAGATTACGTAGCCAGTCAAAAAATGCCATGTCAGTTCACCTCCAGAAGTTTCCTTTAAAATACAGTATACCGCATTCCTACCGTTGGCGGCAGGCCCTTTTTCCAATGGCAGTTGAGTTGGTGACCTGTATTGGGACCTGGAGACGATCAGAGAGTGGATCTTTGCCGCAACCGGTAGCCCTGTCCTGCAGGCCTCGCGAAAGCTACCACCAAATTAGGTCGCTGGCGGTGAGATTGTGAGGTGAGCATTTAGACCGGTTGAAATGGTTAGCGAATTTAGCAGTTGAGACGAAAAAATGAAGATGCTTTGCGTAGATTACAGGTATGCTGTGATGCTGGGAGGGGGGATGCGGAATGCGGGGACAACAAAAAAACGGTAGCGTCACAGCACTATCGTTTCTTTAAAAATCATTTATTTGGAAGATGAAGCATCGTCACTAGCTTCAGTAGAAGGCTTTGGGGCGTCGTTATCGGCGGCCAGAGTAATCTTACCGTCCTCAATCTTCGCGACTAAGTTCTTAACGTCACTGTGGTCGAGGTAGAAGTCAGCAATGCGATCCTCAATTTCTTCTTGAATCACTCGCCGTAATGGTCGAGCTCCCATGGCTGGGTTATAGCCCTTAGCCACCAGTTGCTCTTCGACGGGTTCCGTTACGTGGATGTGGAGGCCTTGGCCAGCCAGCATCTGGTTAACGTCACCAATCATCAAATCAACAATGTTCATCAAGTTTTCCTTGCTGAGTGAGTTGAATTCAATAATATCGTCAAAACGGTTCAAAAATTCCGGCTTGAAGTAGTTGGTTAAGTTGCCCAAGACGGAGTGAGTGGTTCCTTCAGCGGCAGCGCCGAAACCAACGTTGGCTTCAGCGTCTCCGGTACCAGCGTTACTGGTCATGATGATCAGCGTATCCTTGAAGGAAACGGTCCGTCCTTGTGAGTCGGTCAAGCGGCCGTCGTCAAGAATTTGTAGGAACATGTTCATGACGTCGGGGTGCGCCTTCTCAATTTCATCCAACAGAATCAACGTATACGGGTGACGTCGAACTTGTTCGGTTAGCTGGCCCGCTTCTTCATAGCCGACATAGCCAGGTGGTGACCCAATCAGCTTCGAAATGGAATGCGGCTCCATGTACTCAGACATGTCGAAGCGTACCATTGCATCGGCTGAACCAAAGAGCTCATCAGCTAATTGCTTAGCTAATTCCGTCTTCCCAACACCAGTTGGTCCAACGAACAGGAAGGAGCCAATTGGGCGACCCGTTCCGTTTAAACCAATACGGTTACGACGAATAGCCCGGGCAACCTTGTCGACAGCCTCATTTTGACCAATGACGTGTTTCTCAAGGTCAGGAGCCAAACTCTGTAGTTGATGCTGTTCTTTCGCCTGTAACTCACCAACAGGGATGGACGTCTTTTCTTCGACGATGTCCTGCATATCCTTGACGGTAACTTCCGCGGATTGATTGTCGGACGCATTCGTTGCGGATTCTTTGGACTTTTCTAGTTTGGTGACCTGGTCACGGTAGTAGGCAGCCTTTTCGTAGTCTTCCTGTTTCAAAGCTGCTTGTTTCTGATCTTCAGCTGCCTTGATCTTTTCGTCAATGGCTTTTGGATCAGCCACGTTGATTGTCAGGTTCTTCCGGGAACCGGCCTCATCCAACAGGTCAATGGCCTTATCGGGTAGGTAACGGTCTTGGATGTACCGATCGGATAAACGAACAGCAGCTTCAATGGCGTCGTTCGTGTAGTGAACGTGGTGGTAGTCTTCATACTTCTTCTGAATACCCTTTAAGATCTCAACCGCTTCGTCAGCGCTAGGTTCGTCCACCGTTACGGGTTGGAACCGCCGTGCCAAAGCTTGATCTTTTTCAATGTCGCGGTATTCATTTAACGTCGTAGCCCCAATCAATTGGAAATCACCACGAGCGAGGGCGGGCTTCAAAACATTGCCGGCGTCCATGCCACCTTCGGCGTTCCCAGCACCCATAATTTCATGAATTTCATCAATGAACAGGATGATGTCAGGACTAGACTGAACTTCCTTCATCAGTTGTTGCATCCGTTGTTCAAACTGACCGCGAATCCCGGTTCCTTGAACTAGGGATACGACATCTAAACGGATAATTTGTTTGTTGGCAAGTTTTTCGGGAACGTTGCCTTCGACAATGCGTTCCGCAAGACCTTCGATGACCGCAGTCTTCCCAACACCGGCTTCCCCAATTAGAACGGGGTTGTTCTTAGTCCGGCGGTTGAGAATTTCGATGACTTGAGCCGTCTCTTTGTCCCGGCCAATGACGGGGTCAATCTTGCCATCCTTAGCGAGTTGCGTTAGGTTTAGGCCGTACTGACTGAGTAGGCCTTTCCCGCCGGAACCTTGACCACCGGATGGTTGGGTTGGCTGACCGTTTTGTGCGGAAGATTGCCGGTAATCTGCTTGGTTATTGTTTCCGCCTTGCATGGCCCGGAAAATATCATCCAGGTTACCAAAGCCGAATGGATCTTGTGCCATACGGCCACCTCCATTTCCAGAATCGTTTTGTTGCTGCTTAAGCAGTTGGTAACAATTTTGGCATAGGTCAACTTGTTGCCGCTGCCCGTTCACGCTCATGTAGAGGTGAATTGTTGCTTCATTGCGGTGGCAATTTTGACATAGCATCTTGTCGTCTCCTTTCTTGCCTGGAATTCTCGTGGGAAAACCCACGTGGTCGTTATGAAAAGTCGTTTGACCTTTCTTGACCATTGACCACATTATACCGCGTTCGACTCACCTTGCAAGTATTTTGTTCGGCGGGTGAATCCCGGTAACTGGGCTATTTCCAGCGAACGACTACATTTTAGCACTCTCATAGGTAGAATGCTAAAACGACGACCACATTTTTAGTAAATTGCTAATTTTTTGACCTGACGCGGTTTTCACCGTAGAATATGAAAGGCATCAAGAATAGGGGTGGCGAGTTGGATAAAGACTATACAGATTTGATGAACCAATTAAAGGATAAAAAGATAGATAGTTTTACGGTAACGCCAGCAGAATTTCCTGCGTTTCAACGGGCCTTCATGGCATTTGAAACCAGAAAACGGGTTGTGGGTCAGGCGGAAAAGAACGGCCAACTCATCTATCACTACGATCATGACGCAGGTGAAGATGCGGAATCTTAATTTTTTCATGTAAGCGGTTCATGAAGCGCTTGTAATTTACTGCTGAGATTGATATTCTTAGTAGGTAGGCGTAGCTCGTGGAATGGTTGTTTGGCCAATGCGCAAGGTCAAGACGGGTTATGTTCGGTAAGTAGTCAACCTAAGCTTAAAGGAGATCGATCAATTATGGAAAAACGCGAATTTCATGTTACAGCAGAAACTGGGATCCATGCACGTCCCGCAACTTTATTAGTACAAGCAGCCAGCAAGTTTAACTCTGAAGTTAGCTTGCAGTACCAAGACAAGTCCGTTAACTTGAAGTCTATCATGGGTGTTATGTCCTTGGGTGTTGGCCAAAATGCCGACATTACCATTACGACTGACGGTGATGACGAAGCTGACGCCATGAGTGCTGTGGCTGAAACGATGAAAAAAGAGGGTTTGTCTGACTAATGAGAGCGATGCTCAAGGGAATTGCCGCGAGTGATGGTGTGGTCTGCGGGCCGGTCTACCGACTGGTTGATCCAGACCTCAGCTGTGCACCCCGGTCAATCAAAAATCTTGATTACGAATTGAAACGATTCCATCAGGCCCTTGACGCTGCTACCTCGGAAGTTGAGACGATTAAAACTCGCGTAACGAAGAACCTGGGCGCTGATGGTGCTCAGGTTTTTTGTCACCAAATTTCCCTGTTGAGGGACCCTGAACTGATCAAACACGTTGAGCGGATTATTAATGAGCAGCGTATCAATGCCGAAGTGGCACTGAGCCGGGCCGTCGAGCAACTAGAAACAGTTGACCAGCCGTTGCAAGACAATCCGTATTTGGAAGAACGATTGACGCAGCTTCATCAGGTGACTAAACGTGTGACTGCCCATTTATTAGGGGTTAAATTACCGGACATTGCGCTGATTGATCATCCCGTTATTTTGGTGGCCCACGAGCTGGTTTCTAGCGAGGCTTTTCCGACGGACATGTCGAATATTCTAGGGATTATTACAGACTTGGGTGGCCGGGTTGCTCACGTTTCCTTACTTGCACGGGCCAAGGGGATTCCAGCGGTTGTCGGAACGCAAACCGGTACCGCGCAGTTGCGAGATGGCGAAACAATTTTGATGAACGGAAAGCTAGGCAACGTTACATTGGGGCCAAGCTCAGCCGAATTGTACCACGCTAAGACGGCGATGGCGAAGCAACAGGCAAGCTCAGCTAAGTTGGCGGAGCAGCCGAATCATGGGACCCTGACGAAGGATGGGGTAGATGTTTTGTTGGCCGCCAATATGGCGACGGCCGCTGATCTGCCTGCGATTATTCGAGGCGGTGCTGAGGCAGTGGGGTTGTTCCGCACGGAATTTCTCTACATGCAGACCGATTCATTACCTTCTGAGGATGAGCAGTTCGTGGCGTACCGTGATATTTTACAAAAATTAGCGCCACGTCCCGTGGTTATGCGGACGCTAGATATCGGTGGAGACAAATCGTTACCCTATCAGGTGGCTGGTCAAACGCAGAATTCGTTTCTGGGAGCACGGGCCATTCGCCAGAGTCTGGCGCATCAACAGATGTTCCGCAGTCAGTTGCGGGCTCTCCTACGGGCGTCAGCGTATGGTAATCTCAATATTATGTTTCCCATGATTTCGACGTTAGATGAGTTTCGGCAGGCCAAAGCCATTTATAATGATGAACGTTCTCAGCTCACAGCTGCTAAGATACCTTTGGGGCAAATTCACGTGGGTATGATGATTGAGGTCCCTGCGGCAGCAATCTTAGCGGACCGTTTTGCACAAGAAGTGGATTTCATGAGTATTGGGACCAATGATCTCGTTGGCTATACTTTAGCAGCAGATCGAACGGATCCTGACGTGGCCTATCTGTATCAGCCTTACCATCCGGCCGTATTACGGTTGATCGATAGTATTATTCGGGCCGGTCATGCGGCTGGTATCCCGGTGGCGATGTGTGGTGAAATGGCCGGTGATCCGATTGCCGTGCCGCTATTGCTGGGGATGGGGCTTGATGAGTTTTCAATGGGCGCCAATGAACTTGGGCGTACGCGTGAGTTGATTGGGCAATTAAAAGCCCATGACCTAGCGTCCTTAGTGGAGACCGTGCTAAGCTCGGCCAGTACCAGCCAAGAGGTTATCACGATGGTTCAGGCGGTAGCCCCAAACGTTATTAAATGATGCTATGGCAGTGGTATGGCGGCTTCACATGGGCAAAAGCAAAGCTATAATAGAGCGTTTCTGGAGCAGTATCTTTCTGGAAGCGTTCTTTTTGTTTGCTGCAACCGGTTGTGGTTTGCAATCACCTAGGCAAACCCATATAATTGTGTTGATTGTACAATAGAGATACTGGTTATTTTTTTAATCAAGCACAAAATCAAGGGGGATTGGCGATGAACATTGGCATATTTACGGATACCTATTTCCCTCAAGTAAGTGGGGTAGCAACGTCCATCAAGACGTTACGGGACCAGCTGGAAAAGCAGGGCCATCAGGTCTACATATTCACCACGACCGACCCGCACGTTGAGAAGAATGTTTATGAACGCAACGTTTTTCGGTTCTCAAGTATTCCGTTCGTGTCCTTTACTGACCGCCGAATTGCTGTCCGGGGGCTGTTTCAAGCTTACCAGATTGCGAAGGAGTTAAATTTGGATGTGGTCCACACCCAGACTGAGTTTTCGATGGGCTGGATCGGTAAGTTTGTGGCGCGGAATTTGGAGATTCCGTGTCTACACACCTACCACACCATGTATGAAGATTATTTGCATTACGTGGCGAATGGTAAAATTCTTAAGCCCGTTCATGTTAAACAGGGGACGTTAGCTTTTTGTTATCACCTAACAGGGGTGGTGGCACCGAGTGACCGGGTGCTGACGACTTTAACTGATTATGGGGTCAAGGTACCGATTCGAGTTATTCCGACCGGGGTCAATTTACACCAGTACGAGCAACCCGATACGGCTAACTTACGGCGACAGTTGGGTTATGAGCCGGATACGCCGGTCATTTTATCACTGAGTCGATTAGCTTACGAGAAAAACATTAAGGCTAGCATTGCGGCGATGCCTCAGATTTTGGCGCAGGTGCCTAACGCGCAGTTGCTAATTGTTGGGGAAGGCCCTGCTCATGAAGATTTGGTTAAGCAGACGGAAGAAGCTGGCTTGACTGATCACGTTTCCTTTACCGGTGAAGTCAGTAATGATGAGGTTTTTCGATACTATCACATGGCTAATGTGTTTCTGTCGTCTTCCGATTCGGAATCGCAGGGGCTAACGTACATTGAAGCCATGGCAGCTGGTACCAAGATTGTGGTCATGGCGAGTCCATATGCGGACGACTTATTATCCAGCCGGACTTTAGGGGTGACCTATCGTACGACTGATACCATGATTAAAAATGTGGTCGATTACCTGCTTCATGGGGATGAAGAGCAGGATCCTGATTTGTTGACGCGGACGTTATCTGAGATTTCAGCGGATACGTTTGGTCAACACGTGATTGAATTTTATCGGGACGCACAGGCTAGTTATGAGCGCTCACACGAGGATACCCCGGACTTTACTGATTAGAGGAGTTTTTGGATGTTAAAAATCAACATGTTTTCTGCAGCCGATTCTGTCAAGGGTCAGGGTGTGGGGAGTGCCTACCTGGAACTTATGAATCTTTTACGGACAAGGTTGGGTGATGAGTTTGATGTATCTGTGAATAAGTACCGTCGGGTCGACCTGACGCACTATCACACGATTAATTTCTCATACTATCTCTCAACATTTCTGCCACACCGGGGCCGTAAAGTGGGCTACGTCCATTTTCTACCGGAAACATTAGAAGGCAGCGTTAAGATTCCCCAACCGTTTCGAGCAATCTTCTATAAGTATGTGATTGCTTTTTACAAACGAATGGATCACATTGTGGTGGTCAATCCGACCTTCATTCCGAAATTAGTGGCCGCCGGAATTCCTGAAGAAAAGGTGACGTACATTCCGAACTTCGTTAGCCGTGATGAATTTTATCCGGTGGATGCCCAGCAAAAGGTAGCGTTGCGGCAGAAGTATGGGTATGATGATCATCGATTCACGATACTGGGAACTGGTCAGATTCAGGAACGTAAGGGACTATTTGACTTTATCAAGCTTGCTCGTCACAATCCAGACCTCCAGTTTATCTGGGCTGGGGGCTTTTCGTTTGGACGGATGACGGATGGATATGCTGCACTGAAGAAGGTTGTCGATGACCCACCGGCTAATTTGAGTTTTCCAGGAATCGTTGATCGGGATAAACTCGTTGACTACTATGATATGGCGGACCTGTTTTTGTTGCCATCGTTTAATGAATTATTTCCCATGTCGGTCTTAGAAGCCTTCAGCACGGGGACCCCCGTTTTGCTACGGGACTTGGATCTTTACCAGGCAATTATTGCTGGGGACTATCAGCCGGCTAAGGACTACGATGCAATGAACGCGCAGCTGCAAACGTTACCGACGGATGAAGCGGCCTTAGAACATTGGCACCAGAAGAGTTTGGCGGCAGCCAACCGTTACTCTGAAGAACATTTAGCAGGGATTTGGCTTAAATTCTATCAGCAACAAGTTAAAGAGAGGTAACTGAATGTCACGTCGAAATAAATGGGTACTAGCTGTAATGTTACTTTTGGGGATTGCCATTTTCGCCTACTCACTCCGTGACATTAAATTTTCAGTTTTGATCAATGATTTCGTACACATTAACTTCTGGTGGTTTGGGGTCGCCGTCTTGTGTATGGTGATTTATTTAGGGTTGGAAGCGTGGATCGTAAAGGTCTTCATTTCTGACCGAATTACAGGCTTCACGTTTAAGGACGCGCTACGGATTCCTATGGTCGAACAGTTATTCAACGGGATTACGCCGTTTTCATCTGGTGGGCAGCCAGCCCAACTAATTGCGTTGATGCAGACCGGGGTCGATGCGGGTAAAGCCAGTTCAGTTCTGTTGATGAAATTTGTGGTATACCAATCTATGATTGTCATCAACTTCTTGTTTGCACTGTTGATTGGGTTCCACAGTATTCAGGATAAACTGCACGCACTGGCTTGGCTGGTCGTTTTCGGATTTACTATTCACTTTGCGGTGATTGTTGGTCTGTTGATGGTCATGTTCTGGTACGCATTCACGAAGAAGATGGTGGGGGTCATCCTGTACCCGATGCGGTGGTTTATGAAACCCAAGCGGTTTGAACGAATGGAAGCCAACCTTAACGGGAAGATTGATTCATTCTACGCGGAAAGTGTCCGAATCAGCGGACAAGGAAAACTCATGCTACGGGTGTTTGTCATTACCTTTTTCCAACTGATGTTTTACTATCTAATTCCGTATTTTATTATGTTGGCGCTCGGCTATACGTCGGCCAGTATTGTGATGGTAACCAGTTTACATATTCTGATTGTGATGGTGATTTCACTATTTCCAATTCCTGGAGGCTCTGGAGGAGCGGAGTATAGCTTTGAAATGATTTTTAGGAGTTATATCACGTCGAATAGTAAATTAGTTCTAGCAATGATTTTGTGGCGTTTGTTAACCTATTACTTAGGGATGTTGGCTGGTCTGATTGCGATGATAATCCGTCCAGACAAGGTTGTCGAAGAGAAGAATCAGGTAAATGACTAAGATTTTCTGGATTAGGGCGTGCCATAGTGGCCCAAGTTTGGTAAAATCATTATGAAAGCTAGAAAGGGGACCAACCATGGAAGAATCTCAACTGATTGGCATTATCAATCGCTTAAAGGCGATGCAAGAAGATGCTACCGACGAGCCACAACCCCGTCGTTTTGAAAAAGAAGGCGTGGAACAAGCTACGGTCGTATTTAACCAATTGACCCACACTTACACATTAACCGAACACAATCCGGAAATAACTTTCGAGTTTGATAACATTGATTTAGTCGCTATCGAATTATTCGATTTACTGACGGATAACTAACAAAACTATGGGTGCCATAGTTTTGTTTTTTTTAGACTAAACATTGAATTTTTTCAAAGGTTATTGAATCGAATTGATTACCCCTCGATATCAGCTATACTGTAGTAATGTTAATTATTTTCTGGAGGCTGTCTCATGGCGAACTTTTTTAAACGGAAGACAAACTGGTTGAACACCCGAATGGGCTTCTTCTTGTTAGTCATCGTTCTATTTTGGGTAAAGACTTATATTGCCTATCAAACCGAATTCACTTTAGGCGCGAAGGGGAGTGTGCAACAGTTTCTACTGCTAATCAATCCACTACCGGCAACTTTATTGGTATTCGGTATTGCCCTCTACTTCCGGGGACGGTTGGCCTACTGGCTGATGATGATCATCGATGTGTTAGAGTCGACGTGGATCTTCGCGAACGTCCTTTACTACCGGGAATTCTCGGACTTCCTTTCATTTGGGATCATGAAGGGGTCCAGTGATGTTGGGAATAACCTGGGGAAGAGCATGGCTCAGATTACCCACTTATATGATTTCTTTGTTTACTTGGATATCATTGTTTTGATTGTCTTACTAGTTACACATGTGATTCGAATTGATGCGCGACCATTCAAGCGGCGGTATGCTTTTTCAATCACAGTTCTATCGTTTGGTCTTATGTTTGCAGAGTTCGGGATGGCGAATGCCAACCGGTCGGGACTGTTGACGCGGACATTTGACAACAACTATATCGTGAAGTATCTCGGGTTAAACGAGTACGCGGCCTTTAACGCTTATCAGACACAAAAGGAAAGTGCGACGCGGGCGAGTGCCAATGCCAGTGATATGAAGAGTGTGTTGAAGTATCTTAAGCAAAATCAAGTCAGTCCTAACGTTTCCTACTACGGTAAGGAAAAGGGAAAGAATGTTTTTGTGATTCATTTGGAGAGTTTTCAACAATTTTTACTCGACTATAAGGTTGGCGGGAAAGAGGTCACACCGACTCTAAACAAGTTCTATCATAATCAGAACACGCTTTCCTTCGACAACTTCTATAATCAGGTAGCACAGGGGAAGACCTCTGATGCGGAAATGATGTTGGAAAATTCCCTGTTTGGATTACCGCAGGGGTCAGCGATGACGACGTATGGGACGCAAAATACATTCCAGGCAGCGCCAGCCATTCTAAGTCAGGAGGCTGGGTATACGACGGCCGCATTCCATGGGGATGTGCCGAGTTTCTGGAATCGGGATAACACCTACAAGTCATGGGGCTATCAGTACTTCTTTAGTTCTAGCTACTACACTGAGAAATCTGGTTATACGGTGGGGTATGGACTTAAGGATAAGATTTTCTTCAAACAGTCGGCTAAATACATAGAACAGTTACCACAACCGTTCTATGCGAAGCTGATTACGCTAACGAACCACTATCCGTACGAACTAGATAAGAAGAACACAGATTTCCCAGCGACTAAAACTGGGGATAAGACTGTGGACCCTTATGTTCAGACGGCTCATTACTTGGATCAATCTTTTGCAGAGTTCTTAAGCTACCTGAAGAAGGTGGGCCTTTATAAAAATAGTGTGATTGTGGCGTATGGTGATCATTATGGTATTTCAAATAATCACCGGCCAGCGATTGCACAGTTGTTAGGGAAGAGTAAGGTCACTAACTTTGACCTGGCTCAGTTCCAAAAGGTACCGTTCATGATTCACGCTACTGGACTCAAGGGGGGCATCAACCATACCTATGGTGGAGAGATTGATGTCTTACCAACGTTGTTGGACCTGTTAGGAGTCAAGAACACGGATACGGTGCAGTTTGGTCAGGACTTACTGGCTAAGAATCGGAATCAGACCGTTGCATTTCGGAACGGTAACTTTGTTTCGCCGAAGTACACCAAACTCGGGGGAACTGTCTATGATACAAAGACCGGGGATGTGTTGGAATTGACAGCGGCTCAGAAAAAGGCGGTTGATCAATTGCAGAACCACGTGACGACGGAGCTTTCGTTATCTGATCGGGTGATTTACGGTGACTTGCTGCGGTTCTATAAGCCGGCAGGTTTTGCTAAGGTTGATAAATCGTCCTTTACCTATAAGTACAAGCCGGCCATGGAAAGATTGGCTGAGGTGGAAAAGAAGGAAAAGACGAGTGCGCTTGCTAAAAATGATGGTAAGACCACAGACTATAAGACCGATGCGCCTGAATTGAAGTAGACCACCGATTCAAATAAACCCTCACTGCCAGCGATGGTAGTGGGGGTTTTTCCGTGGTTGGATGGGGCAAATGGGGGACCTTAACGGGTAAAGTTGCAATTTATTTCAGTAAATATTCATTTTCCCCTTGACCAGGCGGCTGGATATTGGTAAACTATTTTTTGTTGTCATTAACCGGAACAAACATTATGACAGCAACGAGATTTCACTGCTAAAGAATTTAAAAAAAGGCTTGACGGTCTGCTTGATTCTTGATATAGTAGTAAACGTTGTTGAGAATAATTATTCAATTGATTCAAATAACTTCGATATTTATTCAAAAAGTTGTTTAAAAATTGATTGACAGGTTTTTGACAGCATGATATACTTTAAAAGTTGTCACGGAGCGTTAATCGTTTCGTTAATAACTGGTAGACCTTTGAAAACTGAATATTGTTTCGACAAACCAAATATGTGTAGGGCGGTTTGATACTTGGTATCAAACCCAAACAATATTTGCGAAGTCAATTCGCTTTTAAAAATGTAACAACAATCGATGAGCTATTCAAGCACATCATCTATAAGATGAGAGTTTGATCCTGGCTCAGGACGAACGCTGGCGGCATGCCTAATACATGCAAGTCGAACGAGCTTCCGTTGATTGACGTGCTTGCACTGATTTCAACATTGAAGCGAGTGGCGAACTGGTGAGTAACACGTGGGAAATCTGCCCAGAAGCAGGGGATAACACTTGGAAACAGGTGCTAATACCGTATAACAACAAAAACCGCATGGTTTTTGTTTGAAAGATGGTTTCGGCTATCACTTCTGGATGATCCCGCGGCGTATTAGTTAGTTGGTGAGGTAAAGGCCCACCAAGACAATGATACGTAGCCGACCTGAGAGGGTAATCGGCCACATTGGGACTGAGACACGGCCCAAACTCCTACGGGAGGCAGCAGTAGGGAATCTTCCACAATGGACGAAAGTCTGATGGAGCAATGCCGCGTGAGTGAAGAAGGGTTTCGGCTCGTAAAACTCTGTTGTTAAAGAAGAACACTTCTGAGAGTAACTGTTCAGAAGTTGACGGTATTTAACCAGAAAGCCACGGCTAACTACGTGCCAGCAGCCGCGGTAATACGTAGGTGGCAAGCGTTGTCCGGATTTATTGGGCGTAAAGCGAGCGCAGGCGGTCTTTTAAGTCTGATGTGAAAGCCTTCGGCTTAACCGGAGAAGTGCATCGGAAACTGGGAGACTTGAGTGCAGAAGAGGACAGTGGAACTCCATGTGTAGCGGTGGAATGCGTAGATATATGGAAGAACACCAGTGGCGAAGGCGGCTGTCTAGTCTGTAACTGACGCTGAGGCTCGAAAGCATGGGTAGCGAACAGGATTAGATACCCTGGTAGTCCATGCCGTAAACGATGAGTGCTAGGTGTTGGAGGGTTTCCGCCCTTCAGTGCCGCAGCTAACGCATTAAGCACTCCGCCTGGGGAGTACGACCGCAAGGTTGAAACTCAAAGGAATTGACGGGGGCCCGCACAAGCGGTGGAGCATGTGGTTTAATTCGAAGCTACGCGAAGAACCTTACCAGGTCTTGACATACTATGCAAATCTTAGAGATAAGACGTTCCCTTCGGGGACATGGATACAGGTGGTGCATGGTTGTCGTCAGCTCGTGTCGTGAGATGTTGGGTTAAGTCCCGCAACGAGCGCAACCCTTATTATCAGTTGCCAGCATTAAGTTGGGCACTCTGGTGAGACTGCCGGTGACAAACCGGAGGAAGGTGGGGATGACGTCAAATCATCATGCCCCTTATGACCTGGGCTACACACGTGCTACAATGGACGGTACAACGAGTTGCGAAGTCGTGAGGCTAAGCTAATCTCTTAAAGCCGTTCTCAGTTCGGATTGTAGGCTGCAACTCGCCTACATGAAGTTGGAATCGCTAGTAATCGCGGATCAGCATGCCGCGGTGAATACGTTCCCGGGCCTTGTACACACCGCCCGTCACACCATGAGAGTTTGTAACACCCAAAGCCGGTGAGATAACCTTCGGGAGTCAGCCGTCTAAGGTGGGACAGATGATTAGGGTGAAGTCGTAACAAGGTAGCCGTAGGAGAACCTGCGGCTGGATCACCTCCTTTCTAAGGAATATACGGAGGCTACACATACTTTGGCGAAACAATGTTCAGTTTTGAGAGGCTTACCTCTCAACTAAATGATTTTGGGCGTATAGCTCAGCTGGTTTAGAGCGCACGCCTGATAAGCGTGAGGTCGATGGTTCGAGTCCATTTATGCCCATTGACCGCGAGGTCATCATTTTGGGGAATTAGCTCAGATGGGAGAGCACCTGCTTTGCAAGCAGGGGGTCAGCGGTTCGATCCCGCTATTCTCCATTGATGCGTAAGCATCAAGGAATTTGTTCTTTGAAAACTAGATATTATCAATTATTTTCTTATTAATTATTTTTATTAAAGATAATTAAACCGAGAACACCGCGTAATTTTGAGTTCTTTTAATTAGTTTATATCGCTAATACTCAATTAATCAGCGATTACGAAGTAATCGTTAGGTTAAGTTATGAAGGGCGCATGGTGGATGCCTTGGTACTAGGAGCCGATGAAGGACGGGACTAACACCGATATGCTTCGGGGAGCTGTACGTAAGCTTTGATCCGGAGATTTCCGAATGGGGAAACCCAGTAGTTTTAACCAACTATTACAACTTAGGGAATACATACTTAAGTTGAGGCAGACGTGGGGAACTGAAACATCTAAGTACCCACAGGAAGAGAAAGAAAAATCGATTCCCTAAGTAGCGGCGAGCGAACGGGGAACAGCCCAAACCAACGAGCTTGCTCGTTGGGGTTGTAGGACTGAACATTTGAGTTACCAAAGTCAATGATAATCGAAGTGTCTGGGAAGGCACGGCATAGAGGGTGATACCCCCGTAGATGAAATCGTTGACCCTCAGTTCAGGATCCTGAGTACGGCCACACACGTGAAACGTGGTCGGAATCCGGGAGGACCATCTCCCAAGGCTAAATACTCCCTAGTGACCGATAGTGAACCAGTACCGTGAGGGAAAGGTGAAAAGCACCGCGGAAGCGGAGTGAAATAGTTCCTGAAACCATGTGCCTACAATTAGTTAGAGCCCGTTAATGGGTGATAGCGTGCCTTTTGTAGAATGAACCGGCGAGTTACGTTAATTTGCAAGGTTAAGATGTAAAGATCGGAGCCGTAGCGAAAGTGAGTCTGAAATGGGCGTTGCAGTAAGTTGACGTAGACCCGAAACCAGGTGACCTATCCATGTCCAGGTTGAAGGTGCGGTAAAGCGCACTGGAGGACCGAACCCGTGTATGTTGAAAAATGCTGGGATGAGGTGTGGATAGCGGTGAAATTCCAAACGAACTTGGAGATAGCTGGTTCTCTCCGAAATAGCTTTAGGGTTAGCCTCGGAGTTAAGAATCGTGGAGGTAGAGCCACTGTTTGGACTAGGGGCCCGTCATGGGTTACTGAATTCAGATAAACTCCGAATGCCACTGATTTATATCCGGGAGTCAGACGATGAGTGATAAGATCCACCGTCGAAAGGGGAACAGCCCAGACCATCAATTAAGGTCCCTAAATACATGCTGAGTGGAAAAGGATGTGGAGTTGCACAGACAGCTAGGATGTTGGCTCAGAAGCAGCCACCATTTAAAGAGTGCGTAATAGCTCACTAGCCGAGTGATCCTGCGCCGAAAATTTACCGGGGCTAAGCATGTTACCGAAATTATGGATGCGACCAATAGGTCGCGTGATAGGAGAGCGTTCTAAGGGCAACGAAGCTAGACCGCAAGGACTAGTGGAGCGCTTAGAAGTGAGAATGCCGGTATGAGTAGCGAAAGATCAGTGAGAATCTGATCCACCGAATGACTAAGGTTTCCTGGGGAAGGCTCGTCCTCCCAGGGTTAGTCGGGACCTAAGCCGAGGCTGAGAAGCGTAGGCGATGGATAACAGGTTGATATTCCTGTACTAGTTAATCATGTTTGAACGATGGAGGGACGCAGTAGGCTACGGTATGCGCACGATTGGAAATGTGCGTTCAAGCGTCAAGTCTGGTGATGAGTCAAATGCTTATCGCTAAGGACAAGGCGTGACGAGGACCGAATTTTAGTAGGGAAGTGCCAGATGTCACACTGCCGAGAAAAGCTTCTAGTTAGTGATTAATTACCCGTACCGCAAACCGACACAGGTAGTCGAGGAGAGTATCCTAAGGTGAGCGAGTGAACTCTCGTTAAGGAACTCGGCAAAATGACCCCGTAACTTCGGGAGAAGGGGTGCTGCACGCAAGTGCAGCCGCAGTGAAAAGGCCCAGGCGACTGTTTATCAAAAACACAGGTTTCTGCAAAATCGTAAGATGACGTATAGGGGCTGACGCCTGCCCGGTGCTGGAAGGTTAAGTGGATGAGTTAGCTTCGGCGAAGCCCAGAAATGAAGCCCCAGTAAACGGCGGCCGTAACTATAACGGTCCTAAGGTAGCGAAATTCCTTGTCGGGTAAGTTCCGACCCGCACGAAAGGCGTAACGATCTGGGCACTGTCTCAACGAGAGACTCGGTGAAATTATATTACCTGTGAAGATGCAGGTTACCCGCGACAGGACGGAAAGACCCCATGGAGCTTTACTGTAGCTTGATATTGGGTGTTGACACAGCTTGTACAGGATAGGTCGGAGCCGTAGAACTCGGAACGCTAGTTTCGAGTGAGGCGCTGGTGGGATACGACCCTCGCTGTGTGAACACTCTAACCCGCACCACTAATCGTGGTGGGAGACAGTGTCAGGTAGGCAGTTTGACTGGGGCGGTCGCCTCCTAAAAAGTAACGGAGGCGCCCAAAGGTTCTCTCAGAATGGTTGGAAATCATTCGCTGAGTGTAAAGGCAGAAGAGAGCTTGACTGCGAGACAGACAGGTCGAGCAGGGACGAAAGTCGGGCTTAGTGATCCGGTGGTACCGTATGGAAGGGCCATCGCTCAACGGATAAAAGCTACCCTGGGGATAACAGGCTTATCTCCCCCAAGAGTCCACATCGACGGGGAGGTTTGGCACCTCGATGTCGGCTCATCGCATCCTGGGGCTGTAGTCGGTCCCAAGGGTTGGGCTGTTCGCCCATTAAAGCGGTACGCGAGCTGGGTTCAGAACGTCGTGAGACAGTTCGGTCCCTATCCGTCGCGGGCGTAGGAAATTTGAGAGGAGCTGTCCTTAGTACGAGAGGACCGGGATGGACATACCTCTGGTGTACCAGTTGTGCCGCCAGGCGCATCGCTGGGTAGCTATGTATGGATGAGATAAACGCTGAAAGCATCTAAGTGTGAAACTCGCCTCAAGATGAGATTTCCCATTCCTATATGGAAGTAAGACCCCTGAGAGATGATCAGGTAGATAGGCTGGAAGTAGCAGCGCTGTGAGGCGTGGAGCGGACCAGTACTAATCGGTCGAGGACTTAACCAAGTAGAGTTGGTGTTCTCAAAGGAAATAATTGAATAATATCTAGTTTTGAGAGAAGAAGTTCTTTCATAGTGTAGTGGCGATAGCCTGAAGGATACACCCGTTCCCATGCCGAACACGGAAGTTAAGCTTCAGCACGCTGATAGTAGTTGGGGGATCGCCCCCTGCGAGGATAGGACGTCGCTACGCGAATTATTCCGGCATAGCTCAGTTGGTAGAGCACCTGACTGTTAATCAGGTTGTCGACGGTTCGAGCCCGCCTGCCGGAGCTTTATAATGGAGAGTTGTCCGAGTGGCTGAAGGAGCAGCATTGGAAATGCTGTAAACGGGTACTAACCTGTTTCGAGGGTTCGAATCCCTCACTCTCCGTTTAATGAGTATGACCCGTTGGTCAAGTGGTTTAAGACACCGCCCTTTCACGGCGGTAACATGGGTTCGAATCCCGTACGGGTCATTTTGGAGGATTAGCTCAGTTGGGAGAGCGTCTGCCTTACAAGCAGAGGGTCACAGGTTCGAGCCCTGTATCCTCCATCGTAACATAGCAAATTCATATTATGGTTCGTTGGTCTAGTTGGTTAGGACGCCTCCCTGTCACGGAGGAGATCACGAGTTCGAGTCTCGTACGGACCGTTGTTATGTTATTAACAATTTAATACACAACAAACATATTACATGATGGTATGGCTCGGTAGCTCAGTCGGTAGAGCAATGGATTGAAGCTCCATGTGTCGGCGGTTCGATTCCGTCCCGCGCCATTTATGGTGGGGTAGCGAAGTCTGGCTAAACGCGGCGGACTGTAAATCCGCTCCTTCGGGTTCGGTGGTTCGAATCCACTCCCCACCATCATTATAGGGATATAGTTCAATGGTAGAACAACGGTCTCCAAAACCGTCGATGTGGGTTCAACTCCTACTATCCCTGTTTGTAATGTGATGGCGGTATTGGTGAAGGGGTTAACACACCGGATTGTGGTTCCGGCACGCGTGGGTTCGATTCCCACATACCGCCCTAGATTGGGGCATCTTAGAGAAACAGTTGGTCCAGTCAGATTGGATAGACGATTATGGTGGTATAGCCAAGTGGTAAGGCAGAGGTCTGCAAAACCTTCATCGTCGGTTCGAATCCGATTACCACCTTTGACTGGGTGTATCCAATCAGAATTTTTTTGCCGGAGTGGCGGAACTGGCAGACGCGCTGGACTCAAAATCCAGTGTCCGTTGAGGACGTGTGGGTTCGAACCCCACCTCCGGTATAACTATAATTCATAAACCACTTTCAAAAGAGCAGGAACGTTGATATAACAGCGTTCCTGCTCTTTTTTATATCTAAAAAAATATATTCGCATATGGTTTTGCAAAAGTGCGCACCCAAGGTGCACCCATTCAGGAGTGAGAATCACCCATTTGGGTGCACCCATCACTCGGCCTTGACTTTGAAGTCGGACCAGTCGGCCTTCTTCCCCAGGTCAGTGAAGATCTCACGGGTGCGGACGGTCTCTTCCTGCTCCAGTTCCTTGATGATATGGAGATAAGTCTTCGTTGTTGTGGCGATGTCCTGGTGACCAAGTCGGTGGCTGATATAGGCAATCGACATCTTCTGATACAGCAGAATGGACGCGTGAGTGTGCCGGAGCCCGTGGAACCGCAGGTATATGTTGATGTCGGCGTCCTTCATCAGTTCGTGTAACCGGTCGTTGAGGGCCTTAGAAGAGGGGACACGGTTGTAGCGCGACAGAAAAACCAGGCTGTGTGGATTGGTCTTGTCGTTAACTTTCAAGTAGCGTTTTTGCTCATACTGCAGTTTGGTCAAGATGTTCACCAGGTTGCGGTCAATCGAGATGGTCCGGACGGATGCCGGGTTCTTGGTGGGGCCAAAGTCACGCTTCGTCCAGTTCCAGGTCTTCGTGATCTTGATGAAGCCACCCTTGCTATCGATGTCGTCCCAGGTAAGTCCCGCGATTTCTTGCTGGCGCATGCCGGTGAGTAGGGCAGTCAGAACCATATAGGGGACAACGTCAATGCCTTCCAAGTGGTTCAGCGTGTAGTTGTACAGCTTGGCTGCATCGTCATATGAGAGCCATTTGATCTCACGGGTCCGGCTGCTGTCGTAGACGACGTGAGTGTTTTGCGTGAAATCCCGGCTGATGACCGAATCGTTGACTGCATTGCGGACAGCGGCCCGGATGTGTGTGTTGATTTTGTCAGCGGTCGCCTTAGCGTGGGGCTTCGCGTCCTTGCCGTTTCCGTTCCCGAACCAGTTGAGAAATTCCTGGTAGTCGGCCGTTTTGATCTTACGGAAGAGGTTGTCGCCGAAATACTCATCAATGACGTTGATGGTATACTGGTACCGGGCAATTGTGGTATCTGACAGACCAGGTTCCCGGAAGATGTGGAACCACTTCTGAAAGTAGTCGCTAAAAGAGATGTTCTTGTCGTCGACGTCGGATCCGTTCTTGTAAGTGTCTTCCATCACCCGGGCGGCCACTTCGGCTTCCTTCTTAGTGCGAAATCCTTCCTGTGAGCGTGACGTCCGCTTGCCGTGAATGTCTTTGAAGTAGACCTTGGCCTTCCAGCTGTCACCGCGTTTGAATATTTGTGCCATGATAATTCCTCCATTTAGAACGTATGTTCTTTGAACACGTTAAAGAAAAGACCAATTAAGGGCTAAGTTTAAATTATTCGCCATCATACTTAAATGATCCCATCAGGGAAGTATGTGCAATCTTGTTACCAGCACTGTCTTGAATAGTAATGTACATTTCAGTCGAGCCAGCGTCGTCAGGAAATGGCGTGTAATTGTCTCTTAAGTTGCCAATTGAATTCCAAGCGGTCTTCACTACAGTTTTCAGCTCATTGCTTGAGTATCCGAGAGCGTCATCGGATAACGTGACCATTGTTTCACCGCTATCTTTATCAACGTAAGCGTCTGTGATAGCGCCTTTTGTTTTTTTCGGAACAGATTTAAGTGCCTTTTTGTAGTCTGCTAGGTTTTCTTTTTCATTTTTAGCCTTGGCTTTATTGACCTGGGCTTTTTCCTTTTTAGATGATTCTCGCTTTGAACTAGCTTTCGATGATGAAGCCTTTTCAGTTTTAGTTATGTGGTGTGATGTTGCTGCTTTTGTAGCCGTATGGTGAAAGGCCATCGGAAAGCCCACAAAAAGCATAATTAATGCCGCAATTACAAATGTGCTTGTCTTGGTTTTTTCTTTTCCCTCCTTATTTTCACTATAGGCACCGTATGCCCATAAGCAGATTACTATAATTAATATCCAACCAATTATTCTCATAAGTGATCCTCCTAAAAATATGTACAGCTTTTAACGTCGTCGGGTGTGGACAATAGGATAATTGAATAGACACTTGATAAGGCTTTAAAATCTATTTCTGAAAGGGTGAGCCTCAGGAGAATCTTGTGGATTAGCATGTTTCCAATGTCCACCAAATTTTTTACCAATAGGCGCATTTTCTTTAAGGCAGGTGAAGCGTTCGCCCTGTTCATTTTCAATAATAAAAATGCGGTTGAACTCATTCCGAGTCTCTACAATTTTGCAGTTCTCATGTTTAACATTGAAGACATCAACGAAATCCATATTAAGGCCTCCCATATCAGTTGGACATAAATTATACCCATACGAATTGGACGAAAATAATAGACCAGTGATAATAATTGTCGACATTGACTACAACATTTTTTGAAATTATGCTTATTCCTGAAATCTAATCGAAGGGAGTTACCAGGCAGAAGCTACGTCTTAGGCATATAACAATCCAGTTACACAAATTTATCATGAAAAGGATGTGCATCAGGAGAGTCACTAGGCTTGGCATGTTTCCAATGATCGTGAATTTTGGAAGAGCGAGGTGCATCATCTTTCAAACAGGTAAAACGTACTCCCTGTTCATTTTCAATAATAAACACACGTTTGAAGTCGTTCTGAGTTTGAATGATCTTGCAGTCGTCATGTTTAACATTAAATACATCAGTAAAAACCATTTAATTACCTCCATAATGCAAAAGTTAGTGTTTTGACCGTATGTGAAAAACGTAAAAGGACACAATTATGATAACTAATACAATCAGAGCAATAACTGGTAAGTGGTCGATTAGATCATTTATCAATTGAAAAACATCTTTCCTTAACGTTAAAGTCATCTCCTCAGATAGTTACCTAAATGGACCTTGTTGGACTCGAACCAACTGAACCCAATGAATCCTACGAGAACAGAACTCACATCCTACGGTTTAGGAAACTAGTGCTCTATCCTGTTGAGCTGAGGGTTCGGATAATTGTGGTAAAAAGCAAACGTGTGTTTTATAATCGTGATGAATACTGACAAAATGAGGTGAGTTACATTGCAAAAATCTATGACAGTAAAAGAAATGATTAGTTTTCTTCAGCAATTTAATTCGGATACTCAAGTTATGGTTAGAAGCGATAACTATAACGACATGGGGATTAATGATAACATTACTGAGGATAGTTTTGAGATTCCAGGGGATGGGTCAATTGTTATTAGATGTTGAAGGCTATTCGTCTACTTCAAATTCAGCAAATTTATTCTTTTTTCTAATATTTGCTAATCGCTGAAATGAAGGAAGTTTGCGTCCATCAGAAATGAATCCTTTCACAAAATGTAGTTACGTGATTACTGTATATGCCCAGCTATTTTTTTAGCCACTTGGTATTGTAATGGCCTTTAACGACCCAAACATAACCGCTAGTGTTCTTTAGCTTAGAAGACTTCAATGTCCAACTTAAATTGGCTGAATTATAAACCTTAATTTTGGTTCCAATCTTTAAGCGCTTTTTTGCATGTGTTTTCCAACTTTGGGGATTAATTTGATAAGCAGTGACGGATTTTTTTACGTGCATCGTCCGGGTTTTATACCAATAGGAAGAATTGCACCCTGGTAAACTGGCTAATGCAGTAGTGGCTACACTACTTGAAAGCAATGCAATAGTTAATGTTAAACAGATTTTTTTCATGCTTTCCTCCTGAAATATGTAGTCAGCTTTTAACGTCATCGGGTGTGGACAAATGCTTCTCCCCGGAATCGAACCGAGGGGAGTCACCAGACAGAAGCTAGGAGCTTATTACTTAATTAAAAATAAGGACTAATTATCGTCATGACCAACGACTGTTGCTTTTTTTGCAAATATTACCGGGACGGTATTAGAGCCACCAGACTGTGTATCATAGTCAGTCATTTTATCTAGAACACCATTGATGGAAACATAGTCGTCCTCAATCGCCTTAGTTTTTCCACGAACTGCTACTTCAAATAGTTGATCTGTGTCGTCATCGATGTAAACAAGTAATGTCGTAACGTCCTTGCTTTCACTAGCTTGTAGGACCTCTCCTTTACTAATAGAGTAGGGCTTTCCGTAATAATCATTAGATTTGATTAATTCTCCGTATCTAATTTGGTTGGCGTTAGTTTCCCCTTTTTCGGCTAATTGATCTTCGCTGTTACTATCGAGAACTTGTACGGATTTGCGTACGGAAGTTGATGTACTACTGCTGGAACTGGAAGAGCTATTCTTTTTTGCAGTGGATGTTGCAGAAGATTCATCAGAGGAAGATGATGAATCCGAATCATCAGAACTGCCAAGGGCACCAATAACTCCAATGGCTAAAATAACAATTACAATCCAAACCCACCAACGCTTATACCATTTTTTCTTTGGTTTCTTGGGCGAACCTTCAATCTTATCTTCGGCGTTTTCGACGTCTTTTGCTTGATCGCTACTCGCTGAAGATGCCTGCTTAGCACCACAGAAAGGGCAAAAATCAACTTTTGACGGTATTTCCTTTCCGCAATTAGTGCAATGCGTTTTCGTATCATTATCCATAAGATAATTCCTCCTAAAAATATGTACAGCTTTTAACGTCGTCGGGTGTGGACGGAAATATTAGTCTCTAACGCATTAAAATCTAATCAATGCGTTTCTTCTAGTTATTGATGCACTTTTTAAATCGTGAAATTACAGCATTTAGTAGACAGCTGGGGATGCCAAATTGTTCCATAAAGGGAGATACATTATTGAACGTGTATCCAGTAGCATCAACATAAATTGGAATCAAAATGTCTAATCCGGTCATATTGGCCGCGCGTTCATACTTTGACTTGTTGGAGAAACTAGAATAGTAGAGTGTTCCTTCATCGCCATTAACGACGTGTCCTAGTTCATGAGCCATTTGGAAGGGGATTTCTTTCTTCTCATGCCAATTCGTATTAACAACAATCGTTTTAGTATCAGGTCGGGATGCAGAAGGAGTATGACAATCAAAATGGTTGGTTAAAATTACGGTTATTTTATGATCGTACGCGTATTTCATAAGATTAACGATAATTATGTCCATACAGCTAGTCCTTCTTTCCGCCCCTGAGCAAACGCTCCATATACTCTAAGTCTTCATCAGGTATTATTCGACCTTCAAATGTCATAATTTTCTTTTTATCGTTGATTTGTTCCTTAAGGTCAACGTATTCGGGCTTGTCTGAATCGCTTGTATCACTTAGTTTAATACCTGCGAGCTCAAATAATTCTTCTGGACTAACATGCAATCCGCTCGCAAGTTTCCGCAGAGTAGCTGGCTTAGGATTTGAGTCAGCTTTATGGTTGATTAGTTTGGATAAGTAGGCAGCAGACACGCCGATTTGAAGCGCACCTTTACGTATTGACCACTTGTTCTTGTCTAAAATATTTTTAATGTAGTCTCCAAGCTTAGAATCGTTTATTTCAGGCATCTGTCGGCTCACCCCTTTACTTTTAATGAACTAATAATAATATATTTGTTTAGAAAAATGTATAAAAAATAGCAATAAGTGTTGCATGTTTCTAAACGAAGGGGTAATATAGATATTGTTAAGAGCGAGGTGAAAACGATGATTACTAAATCAAGACTGAAAGTGAGAAGTTCAAGAGCGCTGAAACATCAAATTGCAATGGCTGGGCTAACAACAAAGGAATTGGCGGAGTCCGTTGATATAACGGCATCTTATGCATCTACCATTATTAATGGCAAGGCTAATCCGGCGCCCACCACGGCATTAAAGATTGCTGTTAAGTTGTCAGAACGGTTAAATAAAAATATGGGTGTTAATGATATTTTTTTTGATGTAACCGTTAAGAAAAATACAACACTTAATTCCATTGAGACTGAGGAGGTGAGCTGATGAAGCTACTACGTCATCACATTACGTTGTACTTCAATGAAAAAAACGAGGCAGTTTTTGAATCTTGGATTCAATTGAGCCTGTTCGGCAGAAACTTTTACTTTTCTGACGACAAGATTCTACTGAATCCAGAATCTGCAAACGACCTCGTCGTGTTAGAAAGATTAGTTAGAAATGCTAATTAACCTTTTTCCACTTGTTGTGAGTTCCCTGACTAGTTGGCGGTAATGTTGAAGTATTGTTCTTCATCGTTGCGTGATGAGGATTAGATACTTTACCGCCTCGTGGTCCCACTTCAATGTATCGACCGGATTTGACATTATCAATACCCGGTTCAAATAGCTTGGCCATAATTTTCACCTCCTTTGTGACAATTATGTCACTTAAAGGGTGGATAGAATTATTTTTTAAGAAAATCTCAGCTGAACAGACAGCATAAGGAGATGAGCTGATGAATGATGAAATTCTTAGTGAATTGAAACGAACTAATAGATTATTAACATTGTTAGTACTTTGTCAGGGAGAATCGAACTTACAAGACGAGCTACTTAAAGGGGCTGTTGATGCAATCAAAAATAGTCCCACTGCACAGATTCTGTCAGCAAAAAAGGAGATGGACTAATTGCCCGTCTCCTAAGTGCAAACTAGATCAAGCCCATTTTTCGAAGGTGTTTTTTCTGATCTTCTGTGGTTGGCCTTTGTTTGCGATGTTCGATATTTGCTTTTGCATTTTCAGATTTGTTGTTCTTGATAGCCAATGCTAAAGCCTTATTGTAAAGGGCTAACTTTTCATCAAGGGTTTTAGCTTCAACATCAGATGCAACAACTGAGTTTGCAAAGGAGTTAGGATCAACAAGCATGTTTGTCACCTCCTTCCAGCACTAATTGTACCAAAGAAGGTGATGGGTATTCATTTTTCAATGAACATTCTGAGGAGGTGAGCTGATGAAGGAGTATTGGGAATCATCGTTGTGGTGGTGCTGCTTGCCGGTTCCTCCAATAACTAAATTGTATCAGCGGTCCTCGTCAAAGGAATTTGAATGGGTTGCCAAGTAAAGGAAGTGATTGAATGAAAAATAAATTTGCAGAGCAGCTAAGTCTGGATCTCGTTGGTTTTATGCGGAAAGATGTCGCTGAAGGAGCACATATTTCTAAGTCACAGCTTACCCGGATGTCCAATGGTGAACGGTCCGGTGACAAGAGTATGAGAGTTGCAATTGCGCACAGGCTGCACAGCATTCTCTTAGCCCTGTCGGGTGCCAGAACGGATTATGGGCTGCTGTCTTTCTTGAAAGACACGACGAAGCACAACGATGTTATCTCAGCGATGTTTCGGCAGCGCAAGGAGGAGAACGATCGGCGAGCAATTGAAGAGGAATTCGATGAGGCAATGAGTACTGAAAAGAAGTTTAGATCTCCACAGCAAGTGCTACTCATCGACAAATACTTTGATGAATATGCCGAAGAAATCATGTCGGAAAATACCGATATTGTGATGAAGGCAGATTATGCAGGCATCAATTTACAGAATGTCTTCAATAAAGCTAACACAAGGGTAGGAGGCTAGAGCCATGGCGACGTTCGATCCACAAGCGGTGGCCGAGAGGGTCATCGAAGACCAAGTGAACCAAATGCTTGGCGAAAATGACAAGCTTCAAATCTCCGTCAACCTTAGTCAGCTGGCGGACATGACCGGGGTCTCCACTAGCAATCTTGAGCAAAACTTCGTTCCGCTGGGATACGTGGCAAAGCTCGAACGTCGTGCAGGAGCCCCTGGCAAGCGTGGCAAACGCGTTTGGTTGTTCCCGGAAGTTCGGGACGCCTGGCGCAGGTACTTAGATGAGAGGAGTTAATAATTATGGATTTGTTCTACTACTACGTTGGTGAGGTTGTCTCATGGTTCGGCCTGATTGCACTGTGCGTCAGCTTCGGCTACTGGCTATCTGAATCGGTTCACGCAATGGGCGGCTGGAAGGCCTGGGCAATTGATTTCTTTGGACTTGAGTTAAAGGAGGAACAGAAATGATTCTATGGCACAAAAAAAGAGCCCTGACCTGGCCGTCAGAACTCGAAGATAAATTGCATGTATCACATTTCTTTGACTTCAATTCTACTCTGAAAGGGTGGTGGATTCAATGACTTTAGGCGGATTTGCACCACACTATGATGAGTTAATGGCCGGCGACACTACCCCGCAAGACATCACCGGGTTACGACTGTTCGACGGCGAAGAATACCTGAAACTCGACGGTGGGGATATCTACGTGCCCCGCAACGCCGAAGCAATTCGGAGCTTCCTGTACGACTACAGCGACCGGGACACCGACAGCCTTCCGGACAACCGATCGGAACTAACTGATTTAGTTGGCGAAGAGTTTGGCGACATGGAGGTGATCACATGGATCAAGTATTAGGCAAGCAAACTGCAAGCGGCCCCGTGATTCTTGTGGCCCAGGTTACTAGCAAAAGTCGTAATCGGTTGGCCGATATTCGCGGCGAACTATTTAATCTTATCGAAGCGATCGACGAACCGGGACACCCAATCACCAACGAAGAACTCGATCATTTGTATCGAATTAACGATCAGCTGGCAGAATGGCAACCCGAAGTGGAGGTTAAGTAATGAATCTTTATCAATTGGAAGACAATCTATACCAAGTCGTTCGATTAGCCGAAAGTGCCGATCCGGAAGATCAACAGGCGTTTGATGACACGATTCTCAGTCTGAAAGATGGCATTGCAGATAAGGCAATCGGCTATGGCAAGGTAATCAAGCAGCTAACGTCCGATGAAAAGCAACTTGCCGAGAAAATGAAGGCCGATGCTGACCGAAAGGCTTCACTCGCTAGCAACATTAGACGATTAAAGGACGACTTACAGCAAGGACTAGAGGCGGCCGGTTTAGACCACGTTAAAGACGTTGACCTAGCAATTTGGATTCAGAATAACCCGGCCAGTGTCAATTTAACGGACGAGGAGAAAGTACCTGGTGACTTTATCAAAACGACAACTAGTCTCGATAAGAAGGGTATTCTCGCCGCCCTTAAAGACGGTGAAGACGTTCCAGGAGCTGAATTAACGCAAGGCCGATCCATTCGGATTCGATAGGGGGTAAACATTATGGTCGAGACAAAAGAACTCAATTTGATTCAGAAATTGAATGAAGCTTCAAAACATATCGGTCCAATCGGAAAGGACGGAAACAACTCCTTCCAAAATTATCGTTTCCAAAGCGAAACAGCAATTAAGTACGCTGTCGAGTCCGCAATTCGTGAAGCTGGTATTCGAATTATTCCTCAGTATGAAGTCATCAATCAGTACGATAAGGCTTCAAAGCGAGGCGGCGAGAATCATTTCGTCGATGTGATGGGTACCTTTACCATTACGGATGGAGAAAATACGGTTGTTGGAACCATGCCCGGTAGTGGTCAAGATTCTGGTGAGAAGGCAATGGCTAAGGCTTGCACGAGTGCGCAGAAGTACTTCTACAAACAACTATTCAATATTACCGACAAGGATGAAGATCCGGACGCCGATGATAGTAATCCCAATGGCGGGTATACCCAGGGAACTCAAAAACGCCAACATCCTAATCCTACGCCAGCATCTAAGAAACAAAAGGACACGCTGGGGAAACTATTTCAAGCAATCTCAGACAAGGCTAAGACCGATTTAAATGTCGTTGCGACCGCCATTCTCAATAAGGCAGAGGCAACGAGTATGGATCAGCTAACACACGAAAGCGCAAATGAACTGGTTATTTTAGCAACAAACAAGCTAACTAAGTTATCTGAAGAAGGGAATAAAACAGCATGAGAACAATCACAATATCCGGAAACGTAGGTAAGGATCCAGAAGTACGATCAACACAAAACGGTATGCAGGTTGCTAATTTCAGTGTTGCGGTTCGTCAGAACCGGCAGAGTGAAGATGGCCAGTATGGGACCGACTGGTTCCGATGCACCGTCTGGGGGAACCGTGCGAACGTCATTCAACGTTTCTACCATAAGGGAAGCCATGTTATTGTATCGGGCGACCTAGAAATCACTGAGTACAATGGTCAGACCCAGCTAGGGGTTAATGTTAATGATTTTGACTTGCCTGATCGTCAGAGTGAATCACAACAACATAATACCCAGCAGACCGTACCGGCTAGCGATTCAATCGACGTTACAGACGACGATTTACCGTTCTAGTAAAGCAAGTGGTGGGTGGGAGGAATAGAGAGGTGAACGACTTTTGAATAATTACTTCTCTCATGATAGCAATGCTAGAAATTCAAGTAAGATGCTGCAGGTTCGGATGAAAGTCGGTGCAATCGGGTACGCCATTTACTTTATGCTTCTTGAACGTCTCCGCGATGAAGACGATTACACGAGTGTCAAAGATTATAATGCTATAGCCTTTGACCTTCGTGTTGATGCTTCGCAGATAAAAGCGGTTGTTGAAGATTTCGGGTTATTTGCCTTTACCGATGATGGTAAGTACTTCTACTCCGAAGGATTTAACAAAAGAATGGCGTTAAAGGATGCTAAAAGTAGGCGGCGGTCAGAAGCTGGTAAAAAGGGTGCCAAGTCCCGTTGGGATGGCAATTCTAAAGCTAATCCATCTACTGGCGAAGAAGAATCTAAGCCAAAGCCATCTCAGAAAAATAGCAATGCTATGGCAATGCCATCTGATTCGGATGGCAAGGAAAGTAAAGTAAAGGAAAGCAAAGTAAAGGATAAAAAAACAATACGTCCGAACTCGGACAAGCCGAAGTACGGACCTGATGATCAGCCGTATCAAATCGCCCAGCACTTGCTTAAGGCCATTCGGGATAATGACCCTGACTTCTCGCCTAAGGGTGACGAACGCAAGCTACAGACCTGGGCTAATGATATTCGTTTGGCTCACACCCAAGATGGCCACGCATACGACAAGCTTGATGGCATGGTTGACTGGTGCCAGCACGATGATTTCTGGAAGTCGAATATCTTATCAGGAGCCAAGCTCCGTAAACAATTCGACCAAATGAAAATGCAGGCGGCGTCACGCGGACGAGGTGGATCTAAGCCTACAAGGGCCAAGGAGACACTGCCAGACTGGGCGCAGAAGACGCCTGATAAGCCCGCGGACAAGACAAAGGGGCTAAGTCCTGACAAGCAGGCGGAGTTGGATGCACGCATCAAGAAATTTAAAGCGAAGAGAGCGCCTGAGGAGGCACAAGCATGAACGAAATTACACCCTTTGACTTTGAGGGGAAACAAGTACGTACGGTAGTTATGGACAATGAACCGTATTTTGTTGGGAAAGACGTTGCACTGGCAATCGGATATCTAAACACGAGCAAAGCCATTAAAGATCATGTAAAGGCTAAGTATCAGAGGGAGGAACGAATCGTTACCCCCTCTGGAATCCAGCTGATGACGGTTATTTCTGAGCCAGGTGTCTATCAGCTAGCCGGTCAAAGCCACTTGCCAAGTGCTGAGCCTTTTCAAGATTGGATTTACGAGCAAGTGCTCCCATCCATTCGCCGAGAGGGTGCCTATGTGACTCCGAAAACGGCCTATGACTGGATGTTGAATCCGGATAACATGATCAAGTTTCTGGAGAAGTACAAGCGATCCCAAGCTGAGGTTCAACGCCTACACGACGAGAACCAGATTATGGCACCTAAGGCACGGTTTGCAGACGCTGTCGGAGGATCAACCGATACGATTCTAATTCGTGAACTAGCCAAGTTATTGAAACAAAACGGCGTGCTTATTGGTCAGAATCGCCTGTTCGTTTGGCTTCGTGAACACGGATATTTAATCCGTAGTGGGCGCGACCGTAATCGTCCGACACAACGGTCCGCGGATTTGGGACTATTTCGGGTAAGAGAACTGGTCATTGAGCACTCAGACGGTCACACGACCATCAAAGGAACCACGCTTGTGACTGGCAAAGGGCAGCGGTACTTCATCAATAAGTTCTTGAGAATCAAGCAGGAGGCGTAGGCAATGCGAGAGATTAAATTCAGAGCGTGGAATTGCGTGAGAAAGTGTTATATCTACAACGTAGAGCACGAATACGACGATGACCTATGCTGCTTCTCTGATGCTTTAGATGATTCGGGATTGATTGCTGAGCAGTACACCGGGGTAAATGATACCAATGGCCGAGAGATCTACGAGGGCGACATCATACGTTTTCAGCTGTTTGCGACCGCTCAGGGAATCGTAGGCGACATCCGATACAACTCACGTTATGGATACTGCGTGTTTTTCTACAACGGCGTAAAGACGATGTGGCGGCAAGAATACTGGACCGATTACAAAGCGCTGCAAGTTGTTGGGAACATCCACGAGGACCCAGAACTGTTGGAGGGGGACAACGATGACTAATCCTAATTTAATTGCGGTACTTGCCGCCGTTGATCGCCTAATTCGAGAACACGGATATTCCCCGTCTGTTCGCGAGATTGGAGAGCTGGCAGGGTACACAAGTAGCTCGATGATTTATGACCGGATTACGGCGCTGTACGAAGCAGACTGCATTACTTATATGCCGATGCAAACGCGAACCATTCGGGTGACCAGCAAGGGTAAACGGGTACTGAAGGAGGCGGAAATACATGCCAATTAATACCGGGGGAATTTCATTTAATGAATCGATGGCCAGCACTAAAAAAGGCATAAAGGAAATGCTACTGCCAAAGGGCTTACGGGCCCGACCGTTGGATCGTATTCCTCCTATTACAATCGTTGTTCATGGTGATCCAGTACCTGCAGGACGCCCACGTTTTACACGAACTGGTCACGCCTACGACCCAAAAAAGAGTCACGTCTACAAGAGAATGGTGACTCAGGAGGCCAAGCTACAGTACAAAGGGCCGATGCTCGAGCATAAAGCGCTTCGCGTTGAAATCAAGGTTTACCGACCGATTCAGACCAGTATAAGTAAGCTCAAGCATAAGCGTCGAGCTGAAGGACTAGAGCGGCCAATCGTTAAGCCGGACACCTCAAATTACGTCAAGTTGATTGAAGACGCGCTCACAGGCGTTATCTGGGAAGATGACAACCTGATTGCTGATTTGGTGGCCAGTAAGTACTATTCGGACGAACCGAGAATCGAAGTTACAGTCACGGAGGCGGGAGTATGAGAGTGGATATGAATGGCCGCTTCTTCATGCTTAAGGGTGATCTTTACAGCATCGTCTTCAACACATTTTCAGGGGAATTCATGCTGGTTAATATTTCGACCCAAAAGGTTGAGGCTACGGGGAAGAGCTTTCGAAGAATGCGTGAGTTGCTAGACTATCTGGGAGCCAAGACCACTGAAATTGCATTTGAGGCGGCAGAGTAATGTCGAAACAACGGAAGTACTCTAAGTGACGTACAGTGAAGCAAAAGAAGCGTCGTATGGCGGAACACGCGCGGGAACACCAAGCTGAGGCTAAGGAAGGTAAACAAAAATGATTAAAAAATCAGGATAAATCACGTTCAAAATTGTTGATAAGGAGTAAAAGTTATGTCATTAAACAAGGAAATGGCTGAAATTAGAGCTGCTTACGCCAATTATGGCGACGATCCAGATAAGTGGCCGGAAAATGTTAAAAAAGAAATCCGCGGTCAAGATGAGGAACAGCATACGGCAGAAAATAATATCCTACGCCACCTGATTCTCCGTGGATACACCAGCGAATATATTGCACAAGAACGGTCAAAGTCACTGAAATATCTAAAGCAATTACGTGGCAGAATGAAAAGTCGTGACGAATTGGATTACCAAGCCACACCAGATGAATTAGCACAGTTGAAATACAACCTCGATCACATGGACAATCCTAGCAACCCAAAAATTGCTAGCGCTATGGGACGCGACAAAGATTGGGTGCGCTGCATGCGAGTGAAGCTACGGGAGGCAGACAATGACAGAAATTAGACCAGACTATTACCGCGGTAGTGATGGCAAAGATTTGTTTGACAGATTTGAGGCTGGACTTTTGTCCCCTGAGGAAACTATCGGCTTTTACAAGGCCAATGCCATCAAGTATCTAACTCGCGAAGCGGATAAAAATGGCGAAGAGGACTTAGATAAGGCCTTGACTTACATTGGTCGGCTAAAACAGTTTAAGTATCCGAAGAATGTTGATACAACTACCGATGAGACGCGCGGAAATTATAAGTTTGATAATGATCGTTACCGAAAACATCAGGAATTAGTTGCTCAGGCATGGCTGGACGGGTATCAAGTGGAGGCACAGCATGACACACGAACAGATTGAGTATCGCAAATACGTGCTGCAAGGCATGGCAAGCTATGGTGGCGATGTGGCACAGGCGTTAGTGTGGTGCGGCAATCACTTTATCAAGCTGGGCGATAGCCAACGCAACGCGATTAACAAGTTATCAGCGAAGGAACGCAACCAGGTTATTCATGAGCTGACAATGGCGGTGTATTGATAGGAATAGCTGAGTTTCAATCCAGATTAAGCGATCACAGCGTGCCTAAGGAAGTTTACATTGCTTTGGGTATGCTGAGCAATGCTGAGGTTAATAACGTGCTACACGAGCTTACACGGCCATTTTAGATAGCAAAAAAGGGCCGCCCAGCAGCAGCCCTTACCCAAATTATGCTTACTCAATGGTCAACACATTAATTATACCATTGATAGGGGCTGAAAGGGTTGGCTGAATTGGATTTTGACAATGTGAATATGGGAAGTCTCTTCCCAGAGGTAGATGTTGGAGCAACTTTGCAAAACGTGACACACTTTTTATCTGTAGTATTGCCTAAGATGGTCCGTATCAGTGGACAGTCAATGAGCGACTTAAAATCACCTGGCTATGATGGAATGCCAAAATCTCAGCCATCAGGTAATGCGACAGATTCAAGAATTGTGCGGCGGTTATATGCCGAAGAAGTCGTTAAACGGACAATCCAAGCAATTAAACACTGTGATAAAGATTGCCAGAATATCCTAGATGAACTATATCTACAAGAACTATCAGATACCATGTGCTTTATGGACTTAGGATTTTCTGAGTCCAGCTATTTCCACGTTTGGAAGCCCAAAGCACTATTGCAGTTTGCCGATTGCTACATGCTGGATGATCTCCATATTTTTAAAAAAAGCAGTTTTGATGCAGTTTGAGTGCAGTTTTTGTGCAGTCGGACTGCAGGCACCAGCCATATTTAAGGGTTATTCTAGTATCATCGAAAGAATTAAGAAAAACACGCATAGCTCAATGGCAGAGCAGGCAGTCATTGCCTGACGCGGGTTCGAACCCCGCTGCGTGCATTGTGGTGGAATGATGAACCGGCCACAAGATTACCTCCCTGAGTAACGTGCATAGCTCAACGGCAGAGCAAAGAAGATACGGGTTCGAATCCTGTTACACGTATTAGCCCGCCAAACTCCTTCATAAAATTGACCGGCCTGCATAACCGGTCATTAAGGACCTTTAACTCAGCTGGTTAGAGTAGATGGCTCATAACCGTTCGGTCGTAGGTTCGAATCCTACAAGGTCCATTGACCCTAAACAAATTTTTGCTTAACACTGGGTCATAAAACTAACCTGAAAAGAGGTGAAAACTTCTCTCAGTTTAGTTTGAAATTAGTCCGAGGGGCCGTCTGTGGTAGAGCGGCTCTTTTTTTGTTACATACGAATATTTTTCGTTGCTAAGTGTGTATTCAATGTGTATAATGTGATTATCGATAATAAAGAGGTGAGTAGTATGCCGATGAAGCCACGACAGATGGTTAAACTGTTGAAAGAACATGGCTTTATCGAGAAATCGCAGAATGGATCATCACATTTAAAACTCTACAACACCCAAAGCAATATTACTGTCATGGTACCGATTCATGCTAAGGAACTCGGAAAAGGGTTGAAGCGCGCGATTTTGAGAGAAGCAAATATAGAGAAACCATAGTGTTTCTTTATTGCGGCCAAAATGAGTGATCGTTTTGGTATACTCTCAAATACTAACCTGATTTTTTCTCCCTGAAGTATGAAACTGACAAAGAAAACACAAAGGAGATCGACTCTATGAAGAAGGATATGGTAATTTACCCTGCTATTTTTAGCGAAGATGGGGACTATATTTTTGTTCGAGTCCCTGACCTAAAAGGCGGGTTTACGCAAGGAAACAATACCTTGGACGCCGTTGCTATGACTGAAGATTTGATTGGTAACTTATTAGAAGACCAATCGGACTATCCTAAACCATCAAATCCGGAAGATATTAAACTAGAAGATGGAGAATCTTTGGTTTATATCTCAGTTGACTTAGCAGAATTTCGTATTAAGTATTCGCGAACCGTTCGCAAAAATGTGACTATTCCAGAGTATTTAAATGTAATTGCTAAGGAACGAAAAATTAATGTTTCCCAGGTATTAACTGAAGCGTTAAGAACAAAATTGGAAGTATAGTTTCAAACGTATAACGTCCTACGGGGCGTTTTTATTTTGCCCAAAAATAGGAGGTGGCCGGCATGGCCAGAATGATCAAAACAAAGTTCGGCCTTGTCAGCCGCACAGAGGCACGTTGCTTGGGCGACTTAGAGCGACAGCTTAAAGATGGATGGTGGCAGCGTAAAAAGCCACAGCGACCATTTAAACAGCGTATTACAGTATGGAGGAAGGACAATGCTAAAAAGCTATGACTTGTGGTACTGGGGCTATGACCCAGACAACCACGGTCAAAGCCAAATGCTACGCAAAGAGGTGCTGGTTTCGGAGACGACGCTTAAACGGTTCCTGTCACGTGCCAAGTACGATTATTACGAATTCGTTATTGACGATGGTCAGAAGTGGATTGTGGCGTCCGACCTGGTGCTGCAGTTGAGAGAAAGGGTGGATTAATCATGGATTTTGGTGAAGCAATTAACCTGATAAAACAGAAGGAGAAACTTCGACGTTCTGACTGGGATCGTGAAAAATATGTACGTAGGTTTGATCCAGTTGACAATGACGGAATGGCCAAAGAAGGAACACAACTGGTCATGAATGCAGGCAATGATGATTGGCTACTTGAACCCTATAATCCAACCACTAGAGATATGTTTGCTGATGATTGGGAGGTATTTAAATGAAAAAGCAATTAAGTGATAAAGAAAAGGCCAAGCTGTGGGACGATCTGCCAAATTACATTACCGTCAATCAACCTAACGGGGAGCTGATTGCTTATATCCCGCTTAAGCCCGAAGCGGGTTTCAGTGATGGCATGATTGTCAACAAGGACTATATCTTCACAGAAAACTATAGCAAAGAAGAAGCTCATTTTGCTGATATTGATGGCAAAGTCTACTACAAAGGCGCCATGACGTGGGAAAACCACAAGCAGGCACAGGAGGTTGTTGATCGTGACTGATAAAGAAAACAAGCACTCAATCCGGGTTAGCGACGGTACATTTATTACCTTTTTTGACACTACAAAATTTCATATCTTCGTAAACGATGAAAAATTAGTTGGGCTTGATGGTGAAGTGGCTATAAGAATCATGGACTCTGAATCGAATTATATCGATAAATTGGTGAAAATAGGAGTCCCACTGGGCATGCCGTCGGATAAAATATTGCGCGGATTGGTAAAAAAAGAGGAACCAATTCACTTGAAGATTCAGGATGATAACTTGGGTAATGTTTTTGAAAGCTGCTCTGGATATATCAGGCAAAGCCCTAACCTTGTTTATGGGAATGGATTTCCAATGGGCCAGTTTACAGTGGCCTGTGTATTTATGGATTAGGAGGCGCCCCCATGGGTAAAGGCAAGTATCAAGATTGGTTGACCCATGAGGGCTTGACCAAACTAGAAGGGTGGGCCCGAGATGGCCTAACCGATGAACAAATTGCTAATAATATTGGCATTGGTACAACGACTCTTTACAATTGGAAAAAGCGTTATGTGGAGATTGTGGAGGCCCTAAAAAAGGGAAAAGAAGTCGTTGATCGTGAAGTCGAAGGTTCACTTTTGCGGCGTGCCAAGGGATATACGACAGTTGACCATCAGTACAAAGTAGTTGATGTTGATCCGGATGTGCTGCATGCGCGCCGTCGTAAGGTGGCCAATACTTACAAGTTAGACCATCCGGAAGCAACCAAGCAAGAGGTTGATGACTATGCTGCCGAGAAAGTCCCAACGCGGGAAAGCATCGAGTTGTTTCAGAATCAGCATGAGGTGCCACCAGACACTACAGCAGCTATCTTCTGGTTAAAGAATCGTAAGCCAGATGAATGGCGTGACCGTAAGGAAACAGAATTGTCCGGTGGTGTCGGTGTTCAAGTCAGTGACCCGTATAAGAATCTTTCAGAAGAGCAGCTAGCCAAGCTGGCTGATGATGACGATGGATAAGAACTTAATTCGTCAAGGCGCACGGGTTGAACTGGCTCGGCGCTATTTCTTTTCCTATGCTCGGTTAATGGCCCCAGACTTCTACAAGCGAAGCCGAGGTTACTTAGTTGAATTGTGTGACGCCTTGCAGGACTTCGTGGTGTCTGACGATGATGTGTTGGTCATCAACGAGCCGCCGCGTCACGGTAAATCACGAACGGCGGGGCTGTTTGTCCAATGGCTTCTAGGCAAGGACCCGTCGATAAAGGTCATGACCGGTTCATACAACGAAACGCTGTCGACCACGTTTTCTAAGGGAGTTCGTAATTCCATTCAGGAGGTCAAGGCTGACCCAAACATTCCGGTGTTTGCAGACGTCTTTCCTGGCGTAAGTATCAAGCAAGGTGACGGGGCCATGAACCTGTGGTCACTTAAAGGTGGATACAACAACTACCTGGCCACTTCACCGACTGGTACTGCGACTGGGTTCGGGGCCGACGTCATGATTATTGACGACCTGATCAAGAACGCCCAGGAAGCCTTTAACGAGGTCAAGTTGGACGAGCAATGGTCGTGGTTCGTAAATACCATGCTGTCACGACTAGAATCCGGCGGGAAAATCATTATCATTATGACACGGTGGTCATCTCAAGACCTTGCAGGGCGTGCTGTGACCGAGTTGCCCGGATTAGGGTATAAGGTCAAGCACATCAGTATGAAAGCTCTCCAGGACGACGGAACCATGCTTTGCGAGGATATTCTGTCCCGTGCTCAGTATGAGCGGACATTTAAGACTCAATCGCCCGAGATTGCGGCGGCCAACTATCAGCAAAAACCAATTGATCAAGAAGGTCGGTTGTACAAGCACTTCAAAACTTATGACGAAATCCCACGAGATGAGCAGGGTAATCCGCTCTTTCGGGGGATTTTTTCATACACCGATACTGCCGACGAAGGCTCTGACTGGTTAGCCCATTACGTCTATGGGGTATATAACGATGAGGCCTACATCTTAGACGTAGTCTTCTCACAAGACCCAATGGAGACGACGGAACCAGCTGTGGCCCGATCGCTATTCGAGAATAAGGTCAATGCGGCCACAATCGAATCTAACAATGGTGGGCGTGGGTTTGCTCGGCAGGTTGAACGGCGATTGCGTGAGGAGTATCACAGCAACGTCACTAAGGTTCAATGGTTCCATAACGGGCAGAACAAGATTGCTCGGATTCTGTCGAACTCGACTTGGGTCATGGAACACATCTACTTCCCAGGAAATTGGCGTAATCGTTGGCCAGACTTGTTTGATTTTCTGACGCGATACCAGCGTGAGGGGAAGAATGAGCATGATGACGCCCCTGATGCTCTCACTGGTGTGGCTGAATCGGTTCAAAACAAGGTAAACATCAGCAAGCGTCCTAGCCGTCGCAAGCAAGCCAAAACATTAAGAAGGATGGGATTAGTATGACGAAGAAAATGGGCCACGTTAGCGCGATGGTTGCCAATGCACTGGACCGATACGCGTTAGGTCGCGATGGTGGTCAGATTACTATTGTCGACCGTGAAATTGGTGAAGCGTTTGTACTAAAGCTATCTGGTAAGAAGGCCGACATAGTGTGGCAGGTGCTGATTAGCACACACCCTAATCGCGATATCGGTAAGATTGAATTCGGTACAAAGAAAGGGCCACGCACCATTGATGAGTTAATCAAGACGGGGCCAGACGGAACACTTAAATCGAAACTGGGGTTGATCTAATGGCTGATGTACCTGTATTTGAGTGGAAGGGTGTTAGCATTGCTTCAATGAGTAAGCACGAGCTACTGGCGGCCATTAAAGATAATGAGCAAGGACGCAACTATCCGGATAGTGCCACAACAATCCTGTTGGGTGAAGCAATTAAGCGATTTCTTAATGAAGATGTTGATTTAGAAGATAAACGAGCTGAGGCACGAGAACGAGTGGTTAACGAAATGTTGGCCGGAACTGATGTGAAAGGGGATGAACTAGATGGCGGAAACGAATGATCCACAAGCCCATGGCATGTCTTTACCGTGGCCTGATCGTAAGAGTATCTACATGCTTCGTGGTGGCTCACGCTTTGGATTCGATGCTAACCAAGATTATCAAATGCCAGCTGGTGAATGGAATGCCATCAAAGCTAACCCAGACGCTATCAAGCCGATTCTTTCCTGGTTCGTTAACGACCATTACACCAACCAGCTTCCACGCTTGCTGACCCTCGAACGCTATTATCAGGCTGAAAATGACATTCACTTCTGGCGATCAGACAAGGCTCCTGACCGGGCTGACAACCGCATCACATCTGGTTTGCCACGGTACATTACGGACCAAAAGGTAGGCTATCAGTTTGGAAACCCACTAAAGTTTGCGTACAGTGACCCCGATAATCCTGACGACAGCGGAGAAGACATTGTGAACGCCATTGCGGCATTCAATGACGCGGTAGATGAGCCTTATCACGAGAAGGTGATGAGCAAGAACCTCAACAACACGGGCCGAGCGTACGAGTTGACCTACGTCAAACAGGGAACCAATGACTTAGCTTTGCGCGCTATTGATCCGGCCCACTGTTTTGTTGTATATGACACGACGATAGACCTAAACTCGTTGTTTGCCGTGCGTTATTACATGGTCAATTTCATGAAGACTACGACTTACTATATCGAAGTATATACGGATAGCATGGTCTACTACTTCACCAGCACGGATAGCCCGAACGGTGAGTACACGTTGACCGAACAGTCGCCACATTTCTTCGGCACGGTTCCAATCACCGAGTACAAGCTCAACGACGAGCGACTGGGTGCATGGGAGCCCAAGCTGGACGAGATTGACGCTTACGACAAGTCCATTTCCGAGATGGCAAACAGCCAGGAGGATTTCAATAACGCCATTTTGGTCATCTCCGGAGACGTGGATGACGATGACGACCTTGACGACGCGGAGCCGCTGACGAATGCTGACGGGGAGCAGATCACTAATTCAAATGGAGACCCCATCTACAAAGTTGACCGTGTCGACCCTGATAAGCGAATCTTGTTCTTAAAGCCGCGACTTATCGACAACATCGGCGGCGCCCCGACTGTGATTCAGACCTCAGCCGAGTATTTGACTAAGGAGCTTAACGCTCAGGGTTGGCAGACGTACAACGACCGATTACTTGCTGATATTCATAAGGACACTAACACACCAGATGTTACAGACCAAAACTTCGCGGCTAACGCCAGTGGTGTGGCCATGTCCTACAAGCTGTGGGGTTCTGACCAAGAACGGGCGACACAACAATCCTTATATACTCGGGGAATTAAGCGTCGAATCCGTTTGCTGGCCGCCTATTGGGCGAAGACGTCACTTATCAAGTACACAGACGAGGCTGAGCACGTCAACCCTAGCTATACGCCTAATCTACCGAAGAACGATAACGAAATCATTACGAACGCGGCCTTATTGCTAAAGACCGGTGCTATATCTAACCAGACGTTCTGGGAAGCGGTCGAATCAGCTACCGGGGTCAAACCTGATGGTGAAGAGAAGCGCATGAAAGACCAGAAGGCCCAGGACAAACAGGATGGATTAGATTACATGGATAAGATTGATGGCTCCGACCAAGATAAAGCTCAAGGTGGTGTAAGCGATGGCGAAGACGACAGTGACCGACCAACAGGAGGAACAGCGAATAAGCCAGCTCCTAAGCTCGGACAAACGATTTAAAGGCCAGACTGATAACTTATACTACCAAACACTGAAACTAATCAGTGATAATATCAGGACTTTCTACGCTCGATATGCCAGTAGTAAGGGATTGACCGCTGATGTGGTTCGCGAACGGGTCACTCACTGGGACTTAGACCAGTTCATGCACGCTATCGACCTGCTCACAGATGGTGATCAGTCCAGCGCTGACTTAAAGAAGCGGCTTAAGCTGACAAAGTATCAAGCAGCTGGCGGTGACCATGCTGACGCAGTTGCGGCCCTTATCGGTGCAACCATTGCCGTCACAACTGAGAAAGTCCACAAGACTAGTCGCCAGCACCTCGCTAACGACTATGTGTCTGAGCAAAAGTATCAGCAAGTCATTGCATCGAAGCACCTCACTTGGACGCTTCCACGTACCCAAGACGCTCAAATCACACCAGCCATTGGCCATGCGGTCGATGGCTCGGACTGGTCAGACCGTTTGTGGGTGCGCTCAGATGACATGGTCGCCGACGTTCAGAAAGTGGTACGCGATTCACTTAGTGGTGGATTAGATCAAGACCAGCTCGAAAAGCTCCTACATTTTGGCACTACAGGTATGGTACCAAAGGGTATTCAGGCAGCTGGTGAGACTGAAATGTGGATGGTCGACTGCCTTATTCGGACTGAATCGGCACGAGTAGTTGACAAGGCTACCATGGATTCGTTTAAAAGCCGACGCGTAAAACGCATTGATATTGTGACAGAGCCGGACGCCTGCGAAAAATGCCGCAAGCTGGCAGCTCAAGGACCGTTTTCGCTTAGTGAGTGTCCAGATTTACCATGGCATCCTAATTGCCGATGTAAGAAACGAGAACATGTAGAAGAACCAGTACCTATTTAAGGTGCTTTTTTTATGCCCTTTTTTCGGCCTGCGGGCTTTAAAGAACAGCTGATGAGTTATGCCACTCTAACAAGCATTCAAGGAGGGATTCACTATGCTAAATCGCATTTTGCAACACCAATTCTATGACGCTCCGGACGACAACAATGGCGGCCAACACGATGACCACCAGCCGGATGATGGTAAGAAACCAGTTGACCCAGATCCAGACGACAAGCCTGGTGATGACAATGACCACAAGGTTCCAGCTAAGGACCAGCGCAAGATTCGGCAGGACGCGGTCAACCAATTCAAGAACTCCGATGAGTTCAAACAAATGATTGCCGAAACAATGGCTGAGGGCGAAAAGCGGGCCAAAATGTCCGCCGATGAAAAGGCTGAGGCCGACCGCAAGGCACAGGAAGAACGAGACCAGCAGGAACGAGACAAGTTCCACCGGGAACAAGCTCATTTTTACGCACAACAAGAGCTTGCCAATCGTAAATTGCCCGCTACGTTTGCCGATTACATCGCCGATCAAGACCACGACACCATGGTGGCCAACGCTGATGCCTTCGAGAAGTCCTTCACTGATGCGGTTCACGCCGAAACGTTGAAACGAATGCAAGGAGACCAAACGCCAGCGGCTGGTACTCAAACACCCGGTGCAACAGTCACACAAAAGGACTGGGACGCTATGAGTTTTACGGATCAATACACGTTGATGCAAAAGAATCCTGAGTTGGCAAAACAGTTTACGAAATAGAAAAGGAGTGATTCACATTGGCAGATAATTTCACACAACTGGCCGGCATGCTTCAATCACCATTGTTTGGTCAGAACGTCATTAACGAGTCCACCAAGACTAACCGATTCTTAGCGTCTGGTATTTTGACACCAGATGCACAGTTTGGTGCTCATTTACTGGATTCCACAGAGGATTACATGACTTTGCCATTCACCAATGATTTAGCCGGCGATCCTGATCCATGGACTGATTTGGCCGATATCGAGGTAAGCAACGTCACGACTGGTAAGCAACGTGCTATGCGAATGCGGCTAGTTAAGGCGTTTGGCTACACTGATATTGCACAAGAATTCTCAGTATCTAACCCTGCAAATGTTATTGCAGCAAACTTTAGTGACTTCTGGGCTCGTGCAGAACAAAAAATGTTAGTGCAAATGTTGGCCGGTGTTTTTTCAAATACGGATATTGCCACAGCCAAGTTATTTGACGATTCAGCCAAGCAATTCGGTCCCCGTGGTTTCTTGGCAACCATCGGTCTATTAGGTGACTTGCAAGACCAAACGTTTAGCAAGATTGCCGTTAATTCCAGTGCTTATTCGGAAATGAAGGCACAACAGATGATTGATACAGCTAAGCCAAATGAAGCTGTTGGTCCTTTCGGAAACTATAATGGCATGCAGATCGTTGTCGATGACGACTTGCCACTGGATGAAAACGGAGTGGCCACTAGTTACATTTTTGGTAATGGATCAGTTGGCTACTCCGTGGCCAACCCAGCTAGTTCTACCGAAGTTGAACGAGAAGCCCGCAAGAATGGTGGTCGTACCAATGTCATTAACCGGCGTGTTGAAACCATGCACGTTATGGGAACATCGGTGGTTCCTAGCTTCCATTCAGCAGGTCAAACAGTCACCATGGCCGAACTGGCGTCGCCAGATACTTGGGAAGTCGTCAAGGATGTTGATCCACGGAACATCAAGGTTGTGGCATATAAGGCTAAGGTATCAACCGAATTCTTGCCTAAGAAGAAGGCATCTAGTGGTTCTGGGTCAGGTTCTGGAACAACTACAGGTAAATAAGAGGTGAACCGCAATGGCCGATAACAAGACGACACTCGATAAGCTAAAAAAGTACCCGCTGGCATCCGACCTGGACGATGATGAGTACCTACAACAGCTTATTGATGACTCGTGGACGACCGTACAGGCTGACCACATTAAGCCCGTTAAGCAGGAAGAGGCTAACCGCCTTCTGGTGCTTAGTGAGCTGTATGTGGACACCTTGGTGGCTAACGGCGGCGTTCAGTCTGCCAGCCATTTAGGTGAATCTCAGACCATGTTCGATTGGTCGAAAGGCAATGACCCGTACATGTTGCGGTACCAAGCCTTGGTCGATCAATTCGGACGTAGTTATCGCCGTGGTCGGGCATTCAGTCGGGATTGAGGTGGTTAGGTGGCAAGCTTTAATCACATTTCAGAGTGGATTGAGCGATCTAAACGGCTTAATCAAACGGATTTAATTGTTGGCGTTCCCATCGATGATTCGTTCTTACAGATGGTGGCCCGGGTCAATGAACATGGCATGGTTATTCGTGCCAAGAAGTCGTTTCTGACCATTCCCACTGCCGCAGCTAAGGGACGGAAGCCAAGTGAGATTCCTGGCCTGTTCCGTCCCAAGGGTGCACACAATCACGTCTTAGCGGTAGCTGATAAATCGGCACCATACGGCATGACCATCATGTTCGTGCTGAAAGAGAGTGTCCGGATCCCGCCACGGCGATTCTTATGGATTGCCTACGAACGGAATCACGACGCTTGGAACGAACTGATGGTTGCAGGGTTTTCGAAAGTAATGGACGGGAAGCAATCAGTGTCAGGGTTAGAAAGCCAACTCGGGCGCCGGATATCCAATGACATCAAGAAAACGATTAGAGACCTGCATACACCGCGTAATGCTGGCCTTACGGCAGACCGCAAAGGATTTGATGACCCGTTGCAAGATACGGGTAAATTAATCGGCTCAATCACTTGGGCCAACGAAAGGAAGTTATAAAGCATGGCTGAACAATTAGCAATTTATAAGAAGGGCAGCACCGACCTGGTGGCTGCTGGTGATCCTGCTACTGGGGTTGCAATCACGGGATTAACGGCAGGGACAGTTGTCACAACTGGCGACTACCAAGCTGCAAAGTACGATGGGAACGCTAAGAAAAATACGTCCGGTCTGGTCGACGTACCAGGCTTTACGGTTCTGGGTGGCACTCCTAAGGACGTTACTTCTACCCCTACCGGTGATGGGGCAACTGTCACGGGCAAGTAGTGCCCAACTTTAAACAGCTGAACACGTTTCACTTCATGTTCGACAAGATGAAAGAACCCCTAACTATCACGCCCTATTTGGGCAAGGACGGGAGTGACCCGCTGGGATTGGGTGGCCAGGACTGGGGGACACCGCTTAAGGTTATCGAACCCATTACTCTGACTGCTAACCCGGGGATTACTTACCAATCGGGTTCAGGGGGCGACATGGAAGTCAGCATCCTGGTATGGTCCTCGCGTACGCCGGGATTCAAAAAGGGGACCAAGGTTCTACGAGAGCAAACGGGTGAAACGTACACGGTCACTGGTGAAGCGCCGCTGACGCATAGCCAACTGACCTACTACCAGCTTCAACGGAACGGGGGCGACAACGATGAACAACCGGCAGGTTCTAACAGCTCTGGTGACGGAGCTAAACAAGTACCCGATGAATCCGGGGGAGAAGATCCCCTGGGTCTATGAGAAGGAGCCTGACACCAAAGGTCAGGTTCCTTTTTTTAGTTGGTCCATTTCCAACCCTCATAAGCGGGTCACCTTCAAACATGTTGGTGAGGCTTATCTGAAACTGATTCAGTTAAAGGTTCACTGTGATGACCCACTGGAAGTCAACGATCGAGTTGAGTGGCTGCAGAATGTCTTAGGATCCATGCAGCCACTTGAAAACCTGGCCAAACTGGGTATCTCAGTCGTTGACGTGAGTGACCCGGACCCACTCGATGAAGACTGGACGATTGAGGTTGAGAACCAAGTGGGCGTGACAATCACACTCATGGTCAACCCCAGTTATCAGGACCGGACGCAGGTCGGTGAGATCACGTCGGTCCAACCAAACTTCGAAATCAAAAAGGAGGAATCATAGCTAATGGCAATTACCAAAGTAATCAAGCAACCATCTGACTTGATCATCAACACGACCATCAAGGCGGCTAGCTTGGGCGGTAACGTTGCGCCGGTCGCTTTATTGCGCCGGGGTACCGATACTACTGAAGATGCCATCTTGGTGCACGACATCGATGAAATGCCTGACTTAGGCTTCGGTGAGAACACTGAAGAATATGCCCTAGTCGAATCAATGTTTGACGTAGATGGGTTCGTAGGACCAGTTCAAATCGGGACGTTTGCTAATGCAGATGTACTCAGCCTGGATGACCTGACTGCGACCCCTACGGCAGACGGTGCCAAGGTCACGGGGATGGTACCAGGAGTTCAGAAGTGGCTTGAAGACCACATCTTTGACGGCCCTAAGTGGTATATCCCTGTAGGCATGACGGATGACGACATCAAGGCCGCTGCTGATGTGCTCTACGCCAACCAACGAGGCTTCCTGGTACACCAAGTTGAAACCATCGACGAACTTTCCAAATGGCACGATTATGCCGTATCTACGCAAAGCCTGAAGAACCATGAAGGCCACTTCCACGCCGTCGTTGAAAAGAACGTCGAACACAAGGTCGCGGCCCAAGCTGTTGCCTTTGCTTCTACGACTGTTCTACTTGATTGGATGCGTATTGGAAACCTGAATCGAGACACCTTTACGCCAGACGACTGGACGCAAACCGAGCGGGACATGATTGAATCCTTAAACGGCCTGACCGTCGAAGACAAGGCTGGTGACTTCATGCTGTCCGGCAACATGGAATTGAACGGTGATTACATCGATAATGCCTTCAATGCCCAGTACAACACGGATTACATCCAGTTGAAGGGTCAAAAATGGCTCAACGGTAAGAAGTACACCACTTTCAACGATGACAACATCAATGAGTTAGTGGCAACTTTTGAAGCGGCTGGCGATGAGTTATTCCAACAAGGAACTGTTGCCGCTGGGGATGATGGCAAAGCAGACTTCCACGTTACTGCTGTGGCGCGGGCTAATGTTTTGGCCTACGAAATTTCCAAGCGAACCTACAAGTCCGTAACTATTAAGCAGACTCTGCCGAATGCGTTTGAGAAGGTCTACATCGATAACCAGGTAACACTCTAGGAGGTGGAATAAATGAACCAACGGATTCAATTAGATGACGGGACTTACTTCGCACTGAAGGATTCCCGATTCATTCACGTGTACGTGATCATTGATGGCGTCGCTACGGAACTTAACGGGTTCCAATCCGGTGAAGCGGTCAACTGGTCAAAGAAAGATAACGACGTTGAAGTGGCGTCTGACTTCAAGGGTGTGCCTTTGGGATTGATTAACCATTCTAAGCTGGGTCAATTCGTGGCCCATCTTAATGACGGGGCGCCAGCCCATGACGTTATCTACGGTTGCTACTACCGTCAAATGAATCACGACGCAAGCGTTGTACCTACCTTCGGGTTCAAGGTGCAAAACGACAACAACGGTGAAGTTGTGAAGTCCTCGGTTTGCCTGATTCAAAAGATGCCTAATGGCTCCGTATCTAACGGGATCACCTCGCGTGATTGGACCATTCTTGCCTTACAATACGACGACAGTTTCGGGAACGCAGCCTAACCAGCACGATAGAAGAGCTTACGACGGGTCTCCGGGCCCGCCTTGTACATACCCAAATTTGAAAGGATGGAATTTATTATGACTGAAAAAATGGCAGCACCCAAGGTTGATGTAACGAAGCTTCAGGCTCTCGATACCAAGAAGACGATCGAATATGGGGAACCTGACAAAGACGGGAACCACAAGACTCAAGACGTCGTTTTCCGTGATCCTGGTTATGGCGTCCTCCTTCAAATTCGAGGGAAGCAAAACGTTGGGAACAACGAACGGGACTTTGGCGAAATGGCCAACATGATCAACGAAAACGTGATTATTAACCCGCGGTATGCCTTTGCTGACCTGAACAAGGCCGTCACCAAGCGTGACGAATCTAAGGAAGTTGAACTCGATGGTCGGCAAGGTAAGAAGCCTCACATTGTGATGAAATTTCCTGGGTTCCGAGAAGCCTTAAACCTCAGTGCTGATATCCGTGGGGTTAACGGTGCCGATGCATCACTGGAAGTTCTTCAAGAACTTAATCAAGACGTTTTCCGTCGGGCCGACAATCCGGACAAACCATTAGATATGCAATTCTGGTCCGAAAACGGTGGTGGGCTGCAAGCAATTCAAGAGGCCACTGACTACTTTAACGAGGTCATGGATCGGAAGGGCTACGCAACAATTCTGGTGGAAGCCCTGACGTTTCTGCAACCACTCTTCTAATGACTCTAAGTATTACAACTCGGAAGGTGAGTTTGATCAGAAGCAACTAGATCGAGACGTTGACCGACTCTACGAGATTTACGAGCCCGTTTTAGCGGGTGTGGCTGAAACGCCTGATGAGGTCATGCACTGGCCCTTGGATAAACGAATCCTGATGGGCAACTTGGCACAAAGAATCATTGCAGAGAAAACGGATCAGCGGGCTGTCGCTGTGAATAACGGGATCGCCATGGCACTTGATTCAATCAACAAAGCCAATAAGAAATAGGAGGTGTGGCAATGGCTTGTGAAATTCGGCGTGAAGACGTCGGTATCGGATTCAACATTGATTATCAGGAATTGGAGAAGCTCGACACCACAATCGACAAGGTTGTCGATAAGATTGCCACACTAGGGCACAAGTTTGAGCCAATCAACAAACAGGTGACTAATTTTGGCCGAACTTTCGTCGATGCGATTGATAAAGACATTGGAGCTAATAATAGGTTGGCTGATTCTAACAAAGAAGTCAGCACCACCATGCAGAACAACAGCCGGGTGGCGACGACGTTCCGCGACAAGATCGCGAACATCAACACAGTCACGGACTCCTATACCAGCTCGCAAACGCGCCACTACCACGAAGTTGGAGCCGCTTTAGATCAAGTCAACGTTCACGCAAACAAGGTCGGTAATACGCTTCGCGACCTGCCAAAGGAAACAACCACCAAGGTGGCATTCGACACCAACGGGGTCAAGACCGGGGCCGCAGAAGTTCAAACTCAAACCCGCAAGGTCGGGGGTGAGATGGACAAGACGGCTAAGAAGTCACGGCGCCTGCACGACATTATTATGGGGACGTTTGTCGGGTCCGCCATTTCTAATGGGGTGATGGCCCTAACCAATGGGCTCCATGAAGCTGCTAAGGCTGGGATGGAGTACAACAAGGAACAAGACACGATGAAGACCGTGTGGAAGTCCTTGACGACTGAGGCACCCAAAGATGGTACCGGTCTGGTCAAGTACATCAACAGTATGTCCCAGCACTCTATCTACGCCGCCGACGCGCTGAACAAGATGGCCCAATCCTTCTATCACGTTCACTCGAACGAGAAAGAGACCAAGAACTGGACCAACGACTTCATCGCGCTGGGCTCCACGCTTCACATGTCAAATGACGCGCTAGCCGAATCTGGCGAGCAATTTGCCAAGATTGTTGCCGGTGGTAAGGCCAGTTCTGAAGATATGTCCGTCATGATTAACCGGTTCCCAATGTTTGGGGAAGCCCTACAGAAGGCAACCGGTAAATCAATGAAACAACTCTATGCCATGTCCGCCGCTGGTAAGTTGAGCGCTAAGCAATTCACCGAAACCTTGACTTACTTGGGTAAGAAATACCAAGGCGGGACTAAAGAGGCCATGACATCCTTCATGGGAATGAGCATGTACCTCAAATCCCGCTTTAACACCTTGGCTGGGGATGTCATGAAGACCAGCTTCAACATGGACAAGACGACCGCTAAGTCGATGCGAGATTTGCTTAAAGACGACATGATGAAGAAGTACGCCAAGGGCATTAGTTCAGCCCTGGGCGTAGTCACGGGCGCCGCTGTCGATGCAATTCAGTACCTGGATAAGCATAAAGACACCATCGTCGATATTTTCGGGAATATTGGTGACATTGCTGGTATTTTCGGTAAGGAAGTTTGGACGGACGCGGTCACTATTCTCAACGACATCGGTGGAGCATTTGGCTTAGTCGATAAGAATGGGAAGGCTGCTAAGGATCCATTAGACCGGTTAGATGCACTACTTAAAGGGATCGACAAGCACAAGGAAGGCATTAAGATTGCCGCTCGTGCTATGGTCGGTTTCTTTGCTGTTAAAAAGGCCAGCGAATTTCTGAAGATGCTGAAAGAAATTAATACGCAACTTAAGATTTCAACTGTTCTTGATTCTGCTGGCTCAATTGGTGGAAGTAAAGTTACAGAAAGCAAATCAGGGAAAGCGCTAGGTGCAGTTGCCAACAATTCATGGGTTCTTAATGGCGGTCTGAGTTCAAAGCGCACGAAGATGATTGCGGCCGAAGATGCTCCAAAAATTGGATCACGTCTTGAACGTTACTCTATGAGTGGCAAGGCATCACGGCTAGTTGCTGGAGTAGGCGCTAAAATTGCTGATTCTAAGGCAGGTACGTTATTACGTGGATCAAAGGTAGGATCCTTACTCAAGGGGACAAAGGCTCTAGGATCTAAAATTCCGTATTTAGATGTGGCATTGGCCGGTACTTCGTTGATTGGCATGAATAAGAAAAATGCCGGTGGGAAGATTGGTAACTTCGGTGGATCTTTGGCAGGAATGGAAGGCGGTGCCGCCGTTGGCGCTTCCTTAGGATCATTCCTGCCTGGACCAGGTAATGTAATTGGCGGAGTAATTGGCGGCACAGTTGGCGGCATTGGTGGATCCAAGATTGGAAAGTTTATCGGTAAGAGTGTGCAAGGTGCACTTCCGGGAGTTAAACGAACTCTTTCACGAATGTTTGGCAGACTAGGCAAGTGGGTGGGCAGCAAGCTAGGAACAGTATTTCGGGTTGGTGGAAAAATTGCCAAAGGTTCTGCCAAGTTGCTTGCCGCACCATTTGTGTTTGCCGTCGGACTTGGTACAAAGGCATTTAATAAATTAAAGAAACCTGTCAGTCGCGTGCTCGATTGGATTGGTAAACAGTGGAGTAATTTTTCTAAAAAAGTCGGAAAATACTGGAGTAAGATCACTGCACCGATTGGTCGGGCATGGTCAAAGGTGGCCACGAAAACTAAAAAAATATGGAATGGAATTTCTGACTGGCTTGGACAATATTTTTCGAAAACGGGAAAGTGGATTGGTCAGACATGGGACGGGATTGCTCATTTATTTAGTAAACCGCTGCATTTTATTAGCGATGAATTCCATTCTATTTTTAGTGGAATTAAAAGTTTTGTTGGTGGTATTTTTGATTGGATTTCAAAAAAAGTTGGTAGTTTACTCGGTGGACTGAAGAAGTTTGGTCAAGGCGTAGGTAAAGTAATTAAAGGTATAGCTTCGTGGGCAGGAGATGTTTATAACACTGGGGAAAGTACGTTGAGTGGAAAAGGTCATGCTGCCGGTGGCCCAATTCGCAATAATGGACTTGCCATGGTTAATGAAGCAGGGCGAGAAATTGCCTACAACTCTCATAAGGGAACCTGGCGTTTTCTTGGTAATGGACCAACTATCACAAAACTGATGGCAGGGGAACACGTCTTAAATGCACGGGACACCGCCAAGATTACTCACGGCGGATTGGGCACTGGTAAAGTTCTCCCTGGTTATGCCAAGGGGACCACGACGCTGGGTAAAGGCTCCAAGACCACGGTAAATGTGGCTGGTGTTAATGATGCCACGCTCAAAAACAACGAGTATAAAACCAAACGGTCCGCCGACAAGATTGGCGCCGATATTGCGAAGGGGTACTCCAAGGGAACCAAGGGCGCACAAAGCAAGCTGACCACGTTCGGTAAGAAATCAGGCCGGTCATTCCGCTCGATTACTTCAAATACCAACAAACAGACTGACCTGATCCGCAAGCAGACCATTGCCGATTTTGATGAACTACAGAAAAAGTCGGATAAACAAATCGTTCAAATGAAGAAGTCCATGGCCAAGACCATGAGTGATATTCACGCGGGCATGAATTCGGAAACGAAGGCCATGGTCAGCGATTTTGGTGACATCATGGGTAAACTTGCGGGATTAGCCCATAAGGCCATGAGTGGCGCTATTACGTCCCTTAACGGAGGTTTTAGCGGTATTGATTCGGCTCTTAGTCAGTTTGGCGGGAACAGCTCAGTTCTGAAACCGATTCACTATGCCGAAGGTTCTAAGGGACCAATCGACAGTGACCAGCTGGCTGTTCTGAACGATGCTACGTCGGGACCACGACAAGAATTAGTCGCCCGTGGTGGCCAGCTGTTAAAACCAATGGGTAATAACGTGGCCGTTCACTTGAAGAAGGGTGACGAGGTCTTCAATGGATCACAAGTTGACCGAGCGCGACCTTATCTCCCTCATTTCAAGAAAGGAACTGGGTCAAGCGACTCCAAGCTTCGTTCACTGGCGTCGGCCAATGCGGGTGCCCCTGACAAGGCGTTCAACACCGAGTTCACGGTCAACGTCAAGGCCAACGGTTCTACTCTGCAGAAGGGTGTCACGAACACTGCGAATGCTGGAGCAAAGACGGTTGGTGTCCCATGGGAAAATGCAATGTGGGGATATATCGAATCATTGATCAGTTCTGGTGGTGGCGTCGGTGGTGGCCCTGTATTGCATTCTCCTGGTGCCGGCTGGATGAAGACATCCGGATTTGGTAATCGTGGGGCTGTCGGCGGTGGATTTAGTTCTCATGATGGAAACGACTTCTCCGGTTCTAAGACAGTTCACGCCATGCAGGATGCGGTTGTTACTGGTGCTGGTGGGGCCCCAAGTGGTTGGGGCGGTGGTAATGGTATTGGGGAGTACATTTCTACCAAAGGTGGAAACCTCTCACTCATTTACCAAGAACTCAACGGCAAGAGCAACTCTGGTGCTACTTTACTGGTACACAAGGGTGATCACGTTAAACGTGGTCAAGAAATTGCCAAGTTAGGGCCGTCTGGTACTCACGTCCACGTTGGGGCATCGACTGAGGGGCTTTGGTCTCATGGTGGTGGCTCAACGCGTGGTTGGCTCGACGTTACGAAGCTTAATGGGAATTTCGGAAACAAGGAAGGCAAAGCTAAAAAGAACACCAAGATTAGTAAGGCGATGACCTCACTGGTTAAGTCTCAACTCGGCTCTACGGCCATCAAGTGGATCAAGAAGAACCTGCAAGAATCCGATGACGTTGGTAGCTTCGGTCTATCCGGAAGCATTGCCAGTCGGGCCCGCACCTTAGCAGCGGCCATCAAGAAGATTTATGGTTCAGCGACTAACGCCGGAATCGCTGCCGTGTTGGGTAACTGGGAATTTGAATCTGGTTTGAACCCTGGGGCCATTAACCCCGGTGGTGGTGCGTCCGGACTTGGTCAGTGGCTGGGTGGTCGTAAGTCCGCCCTGATCAGCTATGCCCGAAAGCATGGCGGTAATTGGAAGAACGCAGGCACTCAATTAGCCTTCGCCCTACATGGTGATGGTTCGGATAGTAACGTTCTGAAGAGTGTCCTACGCGGTTCCGGATCCATTGCGGCACTGGCCAATAAATTCTCTAGTCAATGGGAACGTGGTGGCTACAATGCACAACACGTTGCCGGGGCCCGGAAGATTGAGGCTGCACTGCATAATGACGGCGGCTGGTCTAAGTCAGGCAAGCTGAATGTCTTTGGTGAAAAGGATCGTGAAGTTGCAATTAACCCTAAAAAGGCTAGTGCCGATGGATTGATTCAAAGCGCCATTAAGGCCCGTGCCGGTGTTGACGGTAGTGGCTTGGCTGGGACACTTAGCCGGGCTATGTCTAACCGTCCAGCCGCTGAACGAATCCCACAGGCTAAGGCCAACGGGACTAGTAGTCGTAATGTGACGATCAAGATGACCAATAACATCACGGTTCAAGGCGGCGACGGGCAAAACGTTGATAAGCAAATTATCAGTGCAATGCAAACAGTAATTGGTAAGATTCGACGCGCAATTGGTACCGACCAAGGCGAAGGGAGCATGATTATCTAATGGTTAAAAAGGTGAAACTGGATATCACTCTGCAAAGGAACGTTTCAAGTATCGTTAAAGCAGAGCTTAACCGTTATATCAAGACTGGCCATAAGGCCGTTTCACCCCCGTTATTCATAACGCCACCGGCCGACCTAAGCGACAAGTCGTTGGATTCTCACGTTAAATCTTCAAGTCAGGCGGTGAAAACTGATGCATCTAAGATTGCGGCGGTCAAAAAAACGATCGCCGCCCAGAAAGGCATTATTGACAAGACCGACAACTATTTGAGTAAACAGAATGGTTATAAGACGCGAAAGGCCGCCTATGACCATGTGACTGGACAGATAACTGCCTTTGAGAAGAAATTGGCCAAGGCCAAAACCGCTAAGGATAAGAAATCTATTCAGGGCCAGATCGCCTCTAAGAAGAAGGACCAAAAGGCCGCTTTTTCGGATCTTCGCAAGGTTACTAGTTCTAAGACGTATCAGGCTCAGCTTACTAAGCAAAGTAAGGCCCGTTCCAAACTGAAGGGAACCAAAAACAAACTTGATAGCCTGAATCTTAAAAAATCTCAGGATAAAAAGAAAGCGGCCGATTATAAAAAGGAGCAGAACAAGCGTAAGGCCGCGGCGCGCAGAAAAAAACAGGCCGAGAACCAGGATAAAATAAACAAAAAAATAGCCGATCAAAAAAAACAACCTCTCGTTGGGCATACCGCACTTTACCGCGCGGACCGAATGAGTACGGTTGTTTATTTTTTCGGCGAGGTTAAACCTACCGAAACCGATACGAGTGAGGTTACTTCGATTGGGGTTGATAACGCTGACCCGCGGGCCGGTAAATCGACTCGGACGAGCAAGGAGTTAACTGGAACGTATTTGATTTTCGGTAAGAACCCGGCCGCGGTGTACAAGCAGTTTGCGGACCTGCAAAAACTGCAGCGGTTAGATACTGAGTTTATTATTCGCGGTTTTTCTAATTGGAACCACGTCAAGATTTCTTCAATTGCCAAGACGGTGTCCGGGTTGGCCCGGGAGAACGCATTGGAGCTATCCATTACGTTTACCTATGTTAAGCAGGCCAACATCTTGTATGCCAAGAAGAAAAAGAAAACCAAGAAAAAAGGTGCTACTAAGAGCACCAAGAAGAAAGGGTCCGATAAGGGCAAGTACCGTAGCCATACCGTCAAGTCCGGCGATACGTACTGGGGACTGGCTCGGAAATACCATACAACGGTGGCTACATTGACCAAACTCAACGGGTCCCGGTTCAAAACGATGTTTCCGGGGCACAAGCTAAAAATTCCGAAGTAGGAGGGGAAGAGGATGCCTAAACGCGACAGCATTGAGTTTGATTTGAATAACTTGCCAGACACGATCGAAGTCGAGTTTGAAAACGGTGTGTTCGACCTTACCTTGCAACGGAATAAATTATCAGGCCAACTCACGATCGATATTGTTTCGGTTGACGACGACAGCCGCGCCATCTACGGGGAACCCATTACGTATGGCGTTCCGTTGTGGTACTGGTGCTCCTATGACTGGATTCCCGTTGAGCGGTTGATCCCGTTTGACGAAGCCGGATTAGAGTCTACCGTAACGCTCAGTAAACTTCAAAATAGTGTCTTCATCTTAGATGACGATAGCATTTGGGAGAGTGGTGACAACGATGGGGCTTAGTATTACTAATCCAGGCGGTAAGACCTGGTATGGGGCCAAGATTGAAGTCATCGTGTATGCCAAGAGTGGTACTTATCGTTTTACCAATTTCCATCCTAAAGGCTACGGGGTAAGTATAACCGGAGAAATTAGTGGAGGTGACGGGGGTTCCCCGGCCACCAATACGATTACTCTGGCCAACTTATCTAAGGCTCACGAGGCCGTCTTTAAAACTAGGCTGCATATCGTTGTGAAGGCCGGCGGCTACGATATCTTCGGTATTATCGCAGCTGGAAACATCACCAAAATTTCCCCGGTCGCACGTGACGGTGAAGACCGTACCATTTCAGTGACTTTCGTGGCCGGTAAAGATTATGCCAAAAATAAGAAGGTCTACAACCCATATTCCGGGAGCAAGGCGGTCAAGCATTCTTATAAGACGTCCAGTGGTCGAACGATTACTTGGACGACGTCGAAGAAGAAACTTATGGCCATCAAGTTTAAACGTAACACCAAGGCTAAGACAATTATTAAGCGAATTAGTCGTGAGGCCGGTATTCCAATTGCCGTGCTGCACCTTAAGAAGAATAAGGTGTACAAACATGGCTACTCGTTAACCAAAAAGCCAGAATCGGCCATTAAGGCCATTGTTAAGGATTGTGGTAGTCGCTTCCAGTATCGAATGGACGATATCGTGATCGACTACGAGGAGAAGCCCAAGCTATACCAAACGCACCTTTATTTCACACTGAAGGATGGCTTGGTCAATATGCCTACGATCAACAAAGAAGACGGCAAGAAAGTTACTTGGACGATTGTAACCTATCTCAATCCCCTGGTGGCCAATGGTTCCGTTTTTTACGTGGCCGAGAATATCAAATCACTAGTGCGGGTAAAGAATTACACGCATTCCTTAGATGACATGCAAACGACTTGTGAAGTGGAGGTGGTCTAGTGAGCCAGGATAGAAATGATGCACTAAAGCTGATTGTCGATGAACTCATGCCTTACTTTCAGGCCGGAGTTAGTGTCCACTTAAAATGCCGGGTCGTTAGCATTGAATGGGGATCGCCAATGTATGCCGACGTACAACCAATTGCCGAGCAATCTGACGGAACAACCAGGGCAATGATTGGCGACTGTTTGGTGTCTGCCGCGGCCGCAGAGTATTTGAAGGATGGGAAGCCAACCAAACTTAAACGCGGTGATATTGTGGAAGTTTCCTTTGATGATCGTGACCAGGATAATTTTACCGGTTCCGGAGAGTATAGCCTGGCTAGTCGGCGAATGCATAGTGTCAATGACGGGACCGTTGTGGGGGTGATTAGGTGAGTCAAGATTTACAGGTCGATGAAACAAACGACATCCAATTGGATCCGGATACTGGCGATTTCATTATGACCGATGATTCTGATCTAACCGAGGCAACTCGGATAGCCCTGGGTACCAATGCGGGCGAATTGGAATGGAATACCGGCTTTGGCCTAGATCACTTAAACCTGCTATCTATGATTGACGACGAACCAGCCATGGAGGCCGAAATCAGCGATTATCTGGAGGCCCAGTTTGATAACTTTGTGAGTGCCGAGATTACTAGTGTGACGCGTAAGCAACGAGTAGCCACGATTAGTCTGAAGGTAATTTATTCTGATGACAACGGTAATGAGACGACGGCCGAAACAGAAACGGAGGTGGAGACCAATGGGAATGAGTGATGACAAAACCGGGTTTGATAAGCTTGAACTCGATGATGTCCGAGAACTGACCGACCAAGGTTTTAAAGACCACTTTGGCGAAGATGCACCAGTCGACGACGCGCATCATATGGGTCAATTATCTGGCGTGATGGCCGCCCGAGGTGAGGACGTTGAAGAGCTGGCCCAAACCGTCAGAAATGCTAATTCCATTCTTCGTGGACGTAATCAGGACTTGGATATCTTAGGGGCCGATGAAGCCGTTAATCGAAAGCCTGCAACCTCCGCCACCGTTTATCTGCAAATCGACGCCGATGTGGGGACCATTATCCCGGCTGGTACGGAGTATAGCACTGGCGAAGAGGTCATCTTTAATACGCTAGATGATGTTGCAGTCGGTGAGGTGGCCACTATTAAAGGGGACGATGGGAAAGATGTTCCTCTGACCGATGACGACGGTAATGAACTTGGCCGGGTAACGGTTCAGGCGCAGGCCGATGAACCAGGATCAACGGGCAACGTCGGGGCCAACACCATTACTGGTGAAGAGAGTAGCGACGGCATCGAAGGCGTCATGCGAGTAACCAATCCTGAGCCTTCCTCCGGTGGGGCCGATATTGAGTCCGAAGTTGATTATCGGGCCCGGCTGATGACTAATCACCTAGCTAAATCAGACTCCACGGAAGATGGTATGACGGCCAAGGTCGACAACGTCGCCGGCGTAATCCAGTGTAAGGTGACTGCTAACAACGAACTTACTACTGACGCGGCTGGCAATCCACCGAAAACAACTCACTTCTATGTAATCGGTGGGGCCGACCAAGATGTGGCCGATGCCATTTTTCACTCGATTGCATTACCCGGGCATACCTATGGCGAGGTCTCCAAGACGGTTCTTAACCATAGCGGCCAAGAACGGACCGTTTATTTCTCGCGGGCCAAGCTACAAACCGTGTACGTTCAAATTCACATTAAAACGGATGACGGTTATGACAGTGATAACGGTATTGCCAACTTAAAGAATCAGGTTTTAGCTTATGACCACACCTTAACTATGGGTGACTCGCTACTTTACTCGAAACTATTTGAATATCTCTGGCAAGTTAGTGGAATCACCAGTATCGGCCTAACTGTAGGGACTGATAAGACCAAACTAGCGCTTGGTAACGTGACCGTGGACGAATACTCACTGGCCTACATTACGTCTGACGATATCGAGGTGATCCTTGATGACTGATGACCAATGGCAAGACCTATGGGAAGATCTTCAGGTCGACGATGATACGCTTCGTCAGAAGGTGATGAACGCCTTACCGGGCATGATGAATCAAAATCCGGATAGTACCAATCAAGCGGTTCTAGAGATTATCGCTGATGAGGTTGTACGTGAGGTGGATCGATTCCGGACAATCTGGAAGGAATATTTACTGGATAACCAGAGCGGTACCGTCCTTGATGCGACAGCGGCAGACTGGGGCATTAGTCGGATTGACAATGATGACGACTTCCTTCGGTTCCAGATTCGGTTGTCCCGGATGCTGGCTCGAATGGGGGTCACGGAGAACGACATCATTGACCTGATTGCCTACATCTTACAGGCGGACCCGACCGAGTTCGATGTAATCACTGATCCGGAACAGCTGGGCGGGGATCCGGAGGCGGTGCGATTCACCAACATTCCGAATCGCTATAGTAAGTCTGCTCGTAAAAAGAACCTTCTGGTTAAAGCACTAGAGTCAGCCGTTATGCCAGAAGTAAAAATTGTCAGCGTTGACTTTCAAGCTGTCGCTACCCAGACGCTATACGTGGCCACAGTCACTAAAAAGGAGCGTTCTCACTTTGCTGTTATGGATAGCATGAGAGACCGCGCACACACTACGGATGATAATACGACCGTGGCCACAGTCACTCAGCGGCAGCGGCTTCACCAAGTCTCTAAGGAGGGATAAAAGTGCAATTTGATACTACCTATTTGACCGAAGCTGGTCGATCACTGGCAACAGGCACACTTGGGGGCTTGGATAAAATCCAGTTCACCCGAGCAGTGGCCTCAAGCCATGATTACTCAGCTACTCCGGTCAACGATTTAAAAAAGCTCACATCAATTGAAGATGTGCAACAAACGGTCGATTACTCACGAATCATTAAGAAGGATGACACTACCTTGACTATGCGGGTAGACTTTCCGTCTAAAGATGTAACAACGGCATACAGTCTCTATACAGTCGGCTTTTATGCACGACCAGAAAACGGGGATGAAATTCTGTATGGAGTACTGCCGAGCTCTCTACCAGACTACATTGTTGCATATGACGGCAAGTCCAACTTAAATGATTCATTCCAGACTGATACAACGGTTAGTGATGCCGATAATGTTTTGATTACTGTCAGTCAGGCTGGGTCGCTTAATGAAGCCGACCTTGATGCAATCTTTGCATCAAAACACATTGCAACGGTTGAAGACATCAAGGATAACTTGCCGGATGACATCGCCAAGACCAGCGAGGACAATACCTTCACGGGCACCAACACCTTTGAGAAGGACCCGGTGGATGCCGCGGGTGATCCGTATGTAACGGGTGCCGGAGCAATTGCAGCAGCCCAAGGCCACTTTGCTCAGGCGAGCGAATCTGGCGGAGTAACGATTGACGGCGTTGAACTGGGAGTAGACACCGCCGGAAAGCTCAAGTATGGCGATGATTTAGTACTGATGGCGAATAAGCCGCAGGCACCAGGTTTCACCGTCGAAATGGACTTTTCCGTTGGTCAGCCACAATGGACGGTCACACTGCCTAAGATTGATGGTGGGGCCTCGATCGTGTCTTCAACCGTGCAGTACCGTAAGAGCGGCGACACCGATTGGACCAGCATTCAATCTGCAGTATCCACGCTGACGGGCCATGTAACCGGGCTCACAGGCAACTCGGAGTATGAATTCCAAGCCTTCGTCACCAACTATGCCGGCGACAGCCCCTACTCAGAAGTGATGACCGTGAAGACCATGGATGACCGATTTTTCGGCGCGTCTTGGGACATGAGTAGTGATCCGAAGCTAACCCGTACAGATGCCGCGGTCGGCTTGGTAGCAGGGATTAACGGAGCTCAGAACGACTTTGACACAGTTGGCCCTTGGGCAAAGATGGACAAGACTATCACGGACGATAAGGGCAACTCTTTCGTCCGAATTCCTAAGCTGTATATCAAGAAAACTCAGACCGATAAGCTAGCGACCTGGCAAGTATCCTTGAGCAAAATCGATGATTCCTGGTATCTGCCAAAGTGTTTCTGGGACTTCACTAATCAAAAAGAGTTGGATTACGTGGACGTGGGTCGTTATGAAGGAACAATCAGTAGCGGCAAGCTACAATCTAAGAGTGGAGTAATGGCAACGGTTTCTCAATCGATTGGAACGTTCAGAACGGATGCTAAAGCCAACGGGACTGGGTATCAGTTGCTAGATGTTCATGTGATTGATGTTTGGCAAGTGCTATTTGTCATTGAGTTTGCAACTATTAATTCTCAGAGTATCATGAACGGAATTTCTAGTGGGTCACAAGTGACAAACGGCTCTGGAACCAATCATGCTGGTTCTTCTGGATTCCTGTCTCCAACGGGTGCAATGGATTATCGTGGGATTGAGAACCTGTATGGAAACATTTTTCAGTTTGCCGATGGCGTTAATATGGCCTCAACAAAGCCATGGGTATGTGATGATTCGTCTAAGTATCAATCAGATCTATTTGCCGCCCCTTATACTAGTTTGAACTATTCGGTAGCAGCAACAGGGTACTCTGAACAAATGGGATTAGACACCAATCATCCTTTTGCCCAGTTTGCGACGAAAACAGGGGGCAGTGAGTCCACCTATTACTCAGATTACAACTATACCCCAAGTGGTAACTGTGTAGCTCTTTACGGCGGCGACTGGAACAGGTCCGGCGGCGATGGCGTTTTCTGCTGGCATCTGTACGAGTCGTCTTCGGGCTTGTTTTCTGACTTCGGGTCGCGTCTCGTTAAAAAGGCTTTGGCTTAAGGAGGACCGGGGGAGTTCTCCCCCGGGAACTTTTGGGGATTTGTGGTGCGCGGCAACTGGAACAATTCCGGCAACGATGGCGTTTTCTACTGGCATCTGAACGAGTCGTCTTCGAACTTGAATTCTGACATCGGGTCGCGTCTCCTTATTTGATGAATGAAATTGCACTGCATCTTCCCTGCCACTTGGCAAAAATTAGGCTGCTCAAAGCAGGAGCTAGTAGGATATCTCGAAAGTTCTTGAAGCTAATAAGGAAAACAAATTGCATAAATGCACATTTTGAAAAGAAAGGAGGAGCCTAATGAAGCGATATGGAAACTTGTTCGATAAAATTGTGAGTTCAGACAATCTGGGGCTTGCAATTGAAGAGGCCTCTAAGGGAAAACGCACCCGTAAGGGTGTTTCCCGTGTTCTGGATAACAAAGATTTCTACGTCATGCAGTTGCATGACATGCTAGTAGACCATGAGTACGTGCCTAACCATGTGGTTCGGCGCGTTATCCGTGACAAGGTGAAAACACGAACAATTGCTAAGCCACAGTTCTACCCGGACCAGGTAATTCAGTGGGCAACGATGCTAGTGCTACAGCCCATTTTTCTTAAAGGCATGTATGAGTACAGTGTGGGCTCAATCCCTCATCGCGGCACTTCGATGGGCCAGAAGGCGGTTAAAAAGTGGTTGCAAAATGACCCGAAAAATACGAAGTACTGCTTAAAAATGGATGTGCATAAGTTTTACCCATCCATCAACACTTCTGTGCTAAAGTCCAAGTTCCGTCGGAAAATCAAAGACCAGGATATCCTTTGGCTGCTTGATACACTTGTAGACCAGTTCGATAAAGGCCTACCAATCGGATTTTACTCCAGTCAGTGGTTTGCCAACTTTTTCCTGCAGGACCTAGACCACTACATCAAAGACAATTTGCAAATTCCATACCTAGTGCGAAACATCGATGACTTAGTGCTGTTAGGGCCAAACAAGAAGAAGTTACACAAAGCGGAGCGAGCGATATCTAGCTACCTGGCTGCTGAAGACTTAGAAGTAAAGCCCAACTGGCAGGTCTTCAAGGTTAATTCACGTCCGATTGATTTTTTGGGAATGCGCCTTTACCGGGGCCACACGACTTTGCGGCGCCGTAACGCGTTAAAAATCAAGCGAAGAATGGCTAAGATTTCCAAGAAAGCAACGCTAAACCGTTTTGACGCGGCGAGCGTTATAGCTTACTGGGGCTGGCTAAAGCACACCAACTCATACGGCTTCTATCATAAGTACGTGAAACCCAACTGTTCGATCAAAAAAGCAAAGGGGATTGTCAAACATGAAAACAATTTACGCAACCGCACCGACTGATAAGCCGGCCGGCTATGCCGTGTATGCCTTAGATCCGGTGCCCTACGGGGCGGACAAATATATCGGTTGGAAGATGGTCAAGATGAAGCAAACACTGGCCCTAGATGATAATGGCAAACAAATCATAGGCTCGGACGGCAAGCCACAAATGTTGTGTGTGGATGATCCAGACGCCGAAGTAACTTATGACCCGCACACCCAGGTGCTTAAACAGGTTGACCAGCAGGGTGAGCAAATTGAGCAACAGACGAAAAACATTGAGTCATTGCAAACTGAAAATAAAAGCCTTAAGTCAGCCAATGAGTTAACGCAGCAAGGGCTGATGGAAGCCGTCGATTACTTGTCTTCAAAACTAACACCGGCTAGCACCACGACCGACACCGGCTCAGCTGCAACAAGTACAGCAGCCCCAGCTAGTTCGGCAGCGAGTGAATCCTAGGAGGTGATGGCAATGGAATATTCTGCATTGGCACAGATTTACGCGCAAGCAATTATTGATGGCACACGGACTATTGAAGCCGTACCAGTCCCGTTTCGGTCTGATACCCAAGCCGTTTTGACGCAGTTACAATCAAACAAATAAGGAGATAATAAACTATGTTAAATTTCAAATTTTCAGCTTTAGCTGCTATCTATGCCGCAAACGTTTTGGACGGTGGTCGAACTATTGAAGAAGTCCCAGCCTACTTGCAGGACGATGTGAAGAATGTCCTTGGATCCGCAAAAAACTCTACCAGCATCTATTCATCTACTACGCCTGTGGCCTAGGATTGATGATTGGTGCTTTTTTGATGGGATTTTTTGTGGGAAAGGGGTGAAGTAATTGCATCGTATTAAAGATGGCCCGGTTCAACGGGCCTTTTCGCATTGGAATCATTTTTGTTTTGGCTTATTTTCAATGATAGGCGGCTTGTATATTTGGTTTCATCAAGGCTATTTAGATGATCCACGGGTGACACCACCGCCACCACCTTCACCGGCTGAACATGCAATCTTTGCCTTTGCTGACGACTGGTGGTTTTCATTGTGGTTAATTATCTGTGGTCTCGCTATTCTGGTTGGCGTCTTTCACAACCGGCGGTTGTTACGTGATGGTGGCCTAGTCGCCCTATCACCGGCAATGGGGGCCTTATCAGTGGCTTTTATTGTTCGGGGCTTGTTTGATGTGCGGTTTAACCTAACGTGGGTATTCGCCTTACTCATGCTGTTCTTGCTAGTCGGTACGTTGATTAGGGGGGACACACATGGATATTAAGTCCTGGACAGTTGCTTTAGGTGCGCTGGGAACGTTTGTAACCACTATCTGGGCTGTTATTCATGGCTACCATTCTGACACACGGCAAGCTGACCAGGATCGCAAGGGCATGGAGAAGTACATTATGGAGCAAGTCAAAGCTGATAACGAATTGCTTCGTAAAGAACGCGAGAGTGATCAAGCGCAATACGCACGGAATCTGACCGACTTGAAGGCTAAGAAAGGTGCCATGGAACAAGAATTTAACCAGCAGATTGCCTTGAAGGTTAGTGAGAATAAAGCTTTGCGAAAACGCAACGCCGCTTTAGAACGTGAGAATCAAGCGTACTGGGAACGGTATGGTGATCTTTAGGAGGAAAAAGCATGAATGAATTTACGAAGATTATTAAATTACTCAACGACACCGGTATCTTAGGTGTCTTAATTTTTGCCTTAGTTGGCTGGTTTACCCGGATCAATCCTGCTTTAAAGACCAAGATTGTGGCGAATAAGTCCGCTACTCAACGCGAAGTGTTGGGACTGTTAGACACATTAGCGTTCAGTGCTGTCAACCAGGTGGCCACTAATTATGAAATGCCAGGGGAAGAAAAGCGTGAGCAGGCGATTGCTGATGTAACAGGCCAAATGAAAGTATTTGGTCATGACAGTCTGGCACCGGCAATTATTTCAGCAGCCATCGAAAAAGCGTATCAGTCGATGACCACGACGGAGACGAAAGCCCAAGCAAAACAGGCTGAATACAATGCCGCTCTGGCGGACACAGAGCAAACGTTCGCTGATAAACAAGCACAACTGGACAAGCAAGCTGCGACAGTGCCCGCTGAACCAGCACCCTTAGATGTGCCAGAAGACGTGGCCGCTACGGAGGGAGATGTGAAGTAATGCCGCATTATGATGTTGTGGATACGTCCAATAACAATGGAATCATGACCGTTGCCAATTGGCGTTCAATGAAAAAGTATGGTGTCAAAGCCATGATAGCTAAGCTATCCGAAGGCACGTACTTCACTGACCAAACGGCCAAGCAAAGCATTCGTAACGCGGTATCTGCTGGCTTACACGTCAACGGCTATCACTTTGCCCGATTTACGACAGTGGCTGGGGCTAAGGCCGAAGCCCAGATGGCAGCCCGAAGTGCGCTTAAGGCAGGATTGGGCAAGAGCAGTGTGATCGTACTTGACTTTGAAGCCACCAACTCTGGTTGGAATCAGAACTCTAAAATTGTTAAGGCCTGGATTAACGAAGTTCATCGCATGGGCTATCCCAAAACGGATGTCTATACGATGGGTAGCTGGATTAATTCAGTGCCATTGAACAACTCGGGCCGTGGTGGTTGGGTAGCTAACTACCCTTATAACCCGTCAGGATTTAAGCTCTATACCGGATATAATGGTTGGCAATGGACATCAAGCATGCACTTCCCGGGCTGTTATGGAACATTTGATGTGTCCCAGATGTACTCTAACTATTACTACGGCACCGCAACCAAGGCGGTTAAACCGAAGAAGGCCATCTATTACCGATACAATCCCAAGATGATCTATGCCCGGACGCCAATTAATCGCTACAAGGATGTTGCCTTCAAACACAAAGTAGACAGTTTCCCGGCCGGCACCGTATTTGCGATTGCTAAAGTGGTAACCTATGGTAAAATTACCCGGTTCCAGTTGGCCAACGGGTACTATATCACGTCTAACCAAGACAATGTAAATCGACTTTACTATGTGGCTGGTGGTGATGTCAAACGAGTGAAGTCTGTACGCGGTACTCATCGGTACAAAGATAAGGCCCTCAAACATGTTGTGGACTGGCAGCCAGCCGGCGCTGAATTTGATGTCGCTAAGATCGTCAAGTATGGATATACAACTCGGATTCAGTTGGCTAATGGATTATTTATTAGTGGCAACAAAAAGATTAACAGTTTTATCAAGTAACACACGAAGGCGCTCACTCCTGACGGGGTGGGCGCTTTTTGAGTGTTTACGTTTTAACGATGAACAACGAGGATGGCGACCGGTACTGATTGTATCTAACAACGACTTTAATTTGATTCGAGAACAGTCGTTCGATTGGCGGCTATTCATGAACCACGTAGGAAACAGAGGAAATTGCCATCGCGCATTTGCAGGAGAGGGCCAAAAAGGCGCTTGACCGAAAGATTGAGATGGAATCTCGTCTATCAGAATAGTGCACTATAATAGAAGAAAAGTTGATGACCTAATGGGGTTATCTGGAATCCGGATCAGATGGTATAAATTGGTATAAAGAAATATTTTTAGAAAAAAATCACCCAAAAAACGCCCATCCATAAATGGAATGCCTTTATACCAAGGATAGAAAGCTCTATCCAGTCCCCACCTCCGGTATAAGAAGTTTCATCTCGGGAGTCATTGCATTCGGCAATGGCTTTTTTTTGTTCTTAAGGATGGTAAGCCGTACTAGCTATGTTTCAACAGCTGTAGTAATGGTACTTGAATGGTGCGACCATCATGCATGATATGATCGGTACGCCCCAGCTGTTGGGTGAGAACCTGACAACGGGGGCGGTAATGTGTAGTAAAGCGGCTGCTATGTATTGGTTATTAGACAAAGAATTGAGTATGCAGGGTTGTTGAACTGTGACATGTTCGCAGTTGCCTCTGTGAAAACTGTTTTAGGTTTCCTAGTACCTGGCTGAGGGGGCTCTTCGGTACGATGGCAGAAAGGGAATCAACTAGGTAACTATTCAACAGAAGCTACCTAAATTTGGATTACACAGCAGTAGAAGCGTTTTAAAATGGTTTGGTTAGGACTAAGCTAAATCGTCTCAGGAGGTGCTTAGCAAGGTTTGAATGCTGTGTGGAGTGCTGATCACTGATTGTTTACCTTGGCTCAGCTGTATCTGGTTGGTAAAGTTCTTCAATTTGAATTTTAGTTTAACTCAAAATCCTCATCCATCGGTTCTGTAACTGGTGAATGAGGTTTTTTTATATGGTATGGAAAGCTATCGCATAAATAGCACGTGAAAATGACAGATATATCAAAAATCGACCTCGATAATTGACAGGACAGCGACTTTTATATCTATTTTGGGGAAGTATACCTAAATGTAGAAAAAACGTTTAGAGAGGAAAATAGCGCGCTATTTTTACAAGTACGACTTTTGGCTAAATTGTTTGCTGTTCATTTTGGTAACTCCGGTCAGGGAAATCTTAAAGGGTGAGGAAATCGATTGGCAAACCAAGTGCTGCGATTACGTAAAGGTAATTTCTAATGGCTGCCTTCATCTTAAGATTTCGGGTGGTTGAATTATTAGGTTCATTTCGATCCAGGTGTGTTTAGCTGGCCTTTATGAGTTAAACAATGATTAGTACGATTAAGTGAGGGGGGTAAATCCGATAAGAGAGCAAGCTTGACCACTTGGCGGATTCAAGAGATTTTGTAGGTTTCTCTGTCACTAAACCACCGAGCAATTGTTTGATAGAAATCCAAAATTCAGTGCATCAAAAAAGCCTAGCGGGACGGCTAGGCTTTTGCGGGTATTGCTATGTCAATATTAGATAGAGACTTTATTCTTATTCGCCGTAAGCTTCGTCCAAGCCAACCTTGTCTTGGTGGTCAATGGATGCGTAACGGTCGGATGCGTACATAACACTCTTCTTACTGGATGAGTGGCTCAAGCCGAGGGCGTGGCCAATTTCATGAGTAGCAACGTTTGTCCGTTGGTTCTTGGTGTAACCGTACTTAGTAAGTAAGCTACGGTTTAAAGTGGACTTAGCGGAAACAATTTGGTTATCATTGTTACCTTTGTTGATGTATGAGTAGTTAGTGTAACCGGCTAACTTGCCGCTCTTAGTGCTCAGTGAAGCGGAAGAAGTTAAGGTGATGTCAGCTTTTTCGCCGCTCTTAGCAGCTTTCAATTGAACAACGCCGACCTTGTTCCAACGCTTAACGGCGTCCTTCCAAACACCTTTGTAGTAAGAGGAAGTTTTGCTGGTCTTGTATGTAATCGTGGTGTCTTTCCAGCTACCCCATGAAGGTGTAACAGGTGCTTTGGCTGCGGCGAAGATGGTTGAGCTACATGCTGCTAAGGTTAAGACGATGGTTGCGACGATTAAGACTGTCCCTTTAATAATTTTTTCTAACATGATGAATACCCGCTTTCTTAAAATCCGAATTATCTCTTTTTCAATTGCTTGCTATCTTATTGACTGACATAAGTATAGAACGGGTACCAAAGGAGTTGGACGGACACATAAGCGAGTATGGATAGTTTCTAGGGGACAATAATTCAATTGTGGACAAATGTTATCCCAGAAAGCCTTTTGTGTGGGGAAGAATGGTTACACATCAACGGTTGTGGCTATAAAGATAACTACGTAACCGGGTGTTCAATCTAACTTTTTTGGCCAAAATAAAATCCAGCCCGGTCTGCCGCAGTTTAGCGACTGATCTGACTGGATTGTTGGTATATTTCGGCAACTAATTCGAAGTGTAACGAACATTGCATGCAACACAATGGCGAAAGTGGCTAGTTTTTCGGATAAAATCCGAAAGATTAGATAAATTTCACGGCGGTCCCATAAGCGGCTACGGATTGCATATCTGTCCCAATGGAACCGGAATCAAAACGCATCATAACGACCGCATCTGCTCCCATATTTACCGCATTCTGACGTAACCGATCGACCGCAACGTTTCTGGCCTCGTCGAGCATATTGGTGTAGTCGCGGATTTCGCCACCCACAACGTTCTTTAGTGAGGCCCCAATATTTCTGATCAGGTTTTTGGATTGAGTAGTGAGCCCGAAGACTTCACCGATTACTTCGTATTGACGGCCGGGAATATTCTCGGTTGTTGTGACTAAAATATCTGGCATGCTAATTCCTCCTTTGATGATGTAGTTAATATACCCATATACGGCAGGAATAGCAACGACAACTGGCTAAAGGAAAAATAAGTTTAATCTCTTCAATTAGTCTATTTATATGACAAAAGTGCATGAAGGCGGAGCCATTTGGCTGTTTATGCAGCCTAATAGAAGCCCTGTGGAAATAAGATACATTATTTTGATGACAAGTCTAATTTTAAGGATTTTTGAAGTGCGGATTGTTAATAACTCGGACTATTAAGTTCGAGCTGAACGTGCTATCTTTAATTCTATCGTCAGCTTCTATTAAGGGCAGCGATGAGGAGAATTCATGAATAAGAATACGAAGCTTCAATCTGATATGGGGGGCCATAATTTAGAAGCAGCCCCATCACCGTTTGATCACACAGCCATTAAGCTCGGAGCAGCTCATCAGAAAAATGTCATGGCATGTAAGCGATCCGAACAAGCTTTGTATGACTATCTCCCTGAAGCGGGGTGGACAGAATTTCGAAATCAACATCTACTCTATGAAGATATTCGCGATTTGACCTACTTTCGGCTCAACTTCTTTGCGGGTCCCGTCCAAAAACTAATTGACGTTTTGGGAACGGACTATCAGTTGGAGGTATGGGACCGAAAGTCTCACCGCAAGCACAGTTTTACGAAGGACCGGTTGCGAGATGCCCGGTTTGTCCAAGCTGAGGAGGGAGATTTAGTAGAAACCCTTTTCTATCCGTTAGTGGGGTACCGCATTCGCCGCTCCTTTACGATTGTAGAGACGCGGATATATTGGAAGAAGACGCAATTCTTTATAAATGGAAAAAGAGTGTTAGTCGATGAGGGACTGATGCAACTGCAAAAACAAATCAATCAAGTGAAGGACTGGCCTCAGGGCCCTAATTTTCGGATTGCTGACCTGACATAGCTAGTCACTGGGGTCGATGTTCGTCCTCTGGTATAAGGTTCTGATTAATCGGAAAAACAAAAAAGTCCAACCGGATGATGGCTGGACCAATTAGTTAACAGAATAGTGTAGTGAGTCTTGGGCAATTAATCGTTGCTTAGTGGCTGTAATCTGTCCACGGAGCAAGTCCGTGTGGCTAACCGGGATAACGTTCCCGTTGCCTCCTTGATGGCCGCTAACCCGTAAAATTTGAGCATCAATGAGGTAGATGACATTGGGGTCAATCGTCAGATCCCAATGGTGTTCAGCTTGGATAGTGTCACCAGTGAGTTGTAAAGCCATTGCCAAATTTTGACAAAAGTGATCAATTAGGGCCGCATCTACAATTTGATTTCCGGTTAAGCTAGGCTGAAACTTACCGCTTAAGATGTCGCCAATCACTTTGATTTCCGTCATTTCCGTTCCTCCATTAACTAGATGATGCCCCATTCTAGCACAGCTTGCGGGTGAAACGAGTGTTCAATGATGGAGTTTAGCGAAACTTTAAAAGACTGGGGTTACAGAAGGATTAATAAACCAACAATCAGTTGGAAAATCCCAGTCGTGACCAAACGGTAGCGCTGATTCAGCCGACCTTGGAGCCACCAATGAGCGGCTGTTAGTAGAATAATCAGAACGATGTGCCAGCTGAATGGTAACCAGAATAGCGTGAGCACGAAAATCAATGGGGTAATCAAACGTCGCCGCCAGTCTTGCGTGCCCGTGACGTAGTACGGCTCAAAGAATGCCAGGTAGCTGGCCATTAACGGGATTAATGGTGTGAGAAATTGAACAGCCAGGTAGTGGTTTCTGAGAAAGAACAGGACCACGGGGACCCCTAAACCAGCGAGAAAACTAAAGACGACTAGACCGTAGACTGATTGCAGACCTAGTTGTGGAATACAAGCTAATACGAGAAAGATGCAGATCAGAAGGGCAAAAAGTTGTACCAGGTGAGCTTGAGGGGCGGCGAGAAAGCCCATAGTCCCCGCAGCAACGACGAGAATTGGTCCAACCGTCGTTTGAAAGTGTCGCTTTAGAATCAAGAAGTAACCGGCTGCCAAAAAAACGCCATACACTAATAGGAAGAACTTGACGTCGGTTCCTAAAGGATTACCGGTGGAAGCCGTCGAACCAGCAATCCACCAAAGAATATTTTGACACAGAGTAAAGATGAATAATTGTTGCACTGTGCGGTTTTTAAAGAAGGCCATGAGTGTGGTCATGGAATCGCTCCGTTTCGACTGGTTATAGTATTGCCTTTTATCTTAGTGAAAATTGTGGGTTTGGTCAACGTTTCTTTTGAAAATTCACAGCCCTTCCTTGTTAAATCAGCCTGGTTTATGTTAAACTTCTTGAGTTATGAGTCAATTCCCGATAGGATTCACGAGTTTAGTGAAGCTGCCTTGTAACCGAATGGCGACGAGATTATCGGTCAACTTGCCGTCAACACTATCTAGGGGGAATATCCATTGCAAGAAAGACATTTATTTACTTCGGAATCTGTTTCTGAAGGCCATCCAGACAAAATCGCTGATCAAATCAGTGACGCCATTTTAGACGCGTTACTTGCACAAGATCCCGATTCACGGGTTGCCTGTGAAACTTCCGTTACGACGGGTCTCGTCCTGGTCTTTGGTGAAATTTCCACCAAGGCCTACGTCGACATCCAAAAGGTCGTTCGCCAAACAATTAAAGAAATCGGCTACACGGACGGTCAATATGGCTTCGACGGTGACAACTGTGCCGTTTTAGTTGCTATTGATGAACAATCACCTGATATTGCGCAAGGGGTCGACGATTCCTTAGAAACGCGGAAGGGTGACGGGGATCCACTGGACCAAATCGGTGCCGGTGACCAAGGGTTAATGTTTGGATACGCAGTTGACGAAACACCTGAACTCATGCCACTGCCAATCATGCTGAGCCATGCCTTGATGCAACGGATCGCTAAGTTGCGGAAAACTAACGAGATTGACTACCTAAGACCAGATGCTAAGGCTGAAGTTACGGTCGAATACGACGATAATGACAAGCCAATGCGGGTCGATACGGTGGTTCTGAGCACGCAGCATGATCCTGACGTGACGTTAGACCAAATTCGTCAAGATGTGATTGATCAGGTGGTTAAGGAAGTTATTCCTGCCAATTTGCTTGATGATCGGACGAAATACTTCATCAACCCAACTGGTCGGTTTGTTATTGGTGGTCCCCAAGGGGATGCTGGTTTGACTGGTCGAAAGATCATCGTTGATACGTACGGTGGAGCTGCTCACCATGGTGGTGGGGCCTTCTCAGGGAAGGATGCCACGAAGGTTGATCGTTCTGCTAGTTACGCAGCACGGTACATTGCTAAAAACATTGTTGCTGCCAAGTTGGCATCCGAATGTGAAGTGCAGATTGCCTACGCTATTGGTGTGGCCGAACCTGTTTCCGTTTACGTTAACACTTTTGGCACCGGGACCGTGGCAGAAAGCAAGTTGTCCGCGGCTGTCCGTGACCTATTTGACCTTCGTCCAGCCGGAATCATCAAGATGCTCGACTTACAACGGCCAATCTACAAGCAAACTGCTGCTTACGGCCACTTTGGTCGGACTGACATTGATTTACCTTGGGAACACCTTGATAAGGTCGATGCTTTAAAGGCGGCCTGTGAAGTTGCAACGAAATAATTTTTAAAACTTGTAAGAGTTCCGATTGCCCATGGGGGTGACCGGAACTTTTTAGTTGCCATTAAGAGAAGATACCAGTAGTTGGCCGGCTGTTTCGCATCGTAATCGGCGTGGCCTGGGGAACGGCTGGTAAAATAATTAAGCTTAAACTCTTGATATTTCAAGGATTACCCCTGATAATTAATCTATTACTATCTCGAATAGAAATTGGGAAGTGGCAGTTTTTGGCCACTCAAATACGTTGTGTGGCGGGGCCAACGGTAGGAGGAAATTATGGTTAAGAAACAAACTAACGTTGGTATTGTTACCGGTGCTGTCTTCGTCGCAACTTTTATGTCCGCCATTGAGGGAACCATCGTCTCGACCGCTATGCCCACCATTGTCGGTGATTTGCACGGGGTGGCTTTGATGAACTGGGTTTTCTCAATTTTTCTGTTAACCAGTGCATTAGCCACTCCTGTTTATGGCAAGTTGGCTGACACAGTGGGTCGTAAACTCGTCTTCTTGGTTGGGTTGTTCGTCTTCGTATTGGGATCGATGCTGTCGGGGATGTCCCATAGCATGGAGACTTTAATTGCTTGGCGGGCTCTTCAGGGAATTGGGGCAGGCGCCATTATGCCCGTCTCATTTACGATTCTAGCCGACATTTATCCAGTTGAGAAGCGGGCCCGGGTCATGGGATTAAACGGCTCAGCGTGGGGAATAGCGGCTGTGGTTGCCCCGTTACTGGGTGGTTTTATCGTTGACCAACTTTCTTGGCACTGGATTTTTTTCATCAACATTCCCATTGGTTTGGTCACTATGGCATTGATTTGGTTCAATCTTAACGAGTCTACGCAACGCAAGGCGTTTACGATGGACTGGGGTGGATGTATCTGGCTTTCAGTTGGGTTACTAGCCATGATGTTAACGTTCCAGTTGTTGGGTGACGGTGGTATTAGTCTGACTTGGGTCGTTGTAGGTTTTATCGTGGCAATTGTAGCGTTTGGACTGTTTATCCGTCAGGAACGGCGGGTGGCGGATCCCTTGATCCCCATGTCATTATTTAAGGACCGCACGTTTGTTATTCAAAATTTAATTGCGGCACTGCTCAGTGGCTTTATCATGGGGTTTGAAGTGTACTTACCAACCTGGACGCAAGGCCTTCTTGGTCTGTTAGCGTCTCAAGCGGGGTTTGCTATCACGCCCAGTTCTTTGATGTGGATCGTCGGGTCGTTCATTGCAGGTAAACTGTTGTTAGACCGCTCTCCATATCAGATTGTTAATATTGCTTTGACACTGGTGATCATTGGTGCGGCTACGATGGCGGTTGTGCCTATGAGTACGCCATTCTGGAGTTTCTTCGTGATTGCGGCCATCTGTGGGACCGGGTTTGGAATTACCATTACTACGACCACGGTGACCGTACAAAGCCACGTGGCTACTGACGAAGTGGGAGTCGCTACCTCATTCAACACGTTAGCACGAACACTGGGACAGACCATCATGGTTTCTATCTTTGGAATTATTATGAACGTTGCAATGACTCGTGGTGTAGCCAGTCATCCGGGTACAACCATGGCAATGATGAATAAATTGATCAATCCACAGACGGCTAAGGATTTGCCAACGCAACTGGTACCGACGTTGCATGGGATTCTTTACCAGGGGCTACACGCTATTTTTATTGCGGGCGCCTTACTCATTGTTATTTCATTTTTGGTAAATATCTTAGACCGTCGAAGCACGCGGGACGTTGCTTAAGGGTGAGCGTAAATATTCCCGTTTTCAAATAACTTACGCTATAATAGTAGTAAATGACCGAAAGTGGAGGCGAGAAGATGTTTGAAACCAATCATGCGCGGTATGCCAGCTATGGTACCGTTGCGGCCATGCCTGGTGACATGATCGATGCCGTTTGGCAGATTATTGACCGCGACCTCCAAGGGCTATTTCCGTTGGATAACCTGCTGACGTTTAAGTTGCACAACAATCAGGGCAATACAACGTTCGAGTATGTTCAAACGGACGACAAACAGATGACGTTACGGGCGGGGTTTGATACCGAATTTGGTTATACCCCAGAACTCCCGGATACGGTTCTAGCTTATGACGATGGTGACAGTCAGATTATTCTTTTACCATCTGAAACAGCTGATAGATAAGACAAAAAGACCACAGGCCGGAATGGCTTGTGGTCTTTTTTAAAGTTCTTAAACAGTAGCGTTGGAACGAATACCTTTTAAAGCGTCATCGATTTGTGCTAAAACAAGGTCAGTGTTGCCAGGTACGTCTAAGTCGTACTTTTGCAGGTCAATCTTGATCTTAGGACTAATATCGTAATCGGCGAACCAACCTTGGTAGGCGGTCCACATCTTCTTGTAGTAACTTTCCAGTTCTGGATTGTTATCGAATTGTTCGTAGTCACGACCGCGCTTCTTGATACGGTGAAGGATTGTGTCAAAGTCAGCGTCGGCGTAAACTAACAAGTCTGGCGCTTTCTTTGGCAGTTCGTCCAGTTCATTCATCATGTTGTCGAGGAGGTTTAAGTAGACCTCAAGTTCAGTGTCCGTGATGTTCCCTTCAGCGTTGTTCTCGCGCGTGAAGAGGGCATCTTCGTAGATGGAACGGTCGAGGACGTTGTTGTCGTCGGCGAGCGCTCGCTTGATCATACTGAAACGCTTGTTCAAGAAGTAAATTTGCAGTAAGAAACCATATTGCTTAGGATCCCGGTAGTAAAGTGGCAGCACAGGGTTGTCACCAACGGGCTCGAAAAATGCCTGAGTTCCCAAGTGTGTCGCAATCTTTCCAGTAAGGGTCGTTTTACCGACACCAATCATTCCAGCTGTAATTATCACCATGATAGCCCCTCTTTAATTAGAAATACAAGATATAGTGTACCATAAAAATGCTCTGTACTACATCTGCCAGACAGATTTTTCTCCATTTCGTTAACTTTGGTTAGGCTGTATAATGGAACCATAGAGTTGTTGATTAGGAGGTTATGGTATGTATCAAGCAATTGTCTTTTTTGATTTAGATAGTACGTTGTTTGACGACGACAAGAACGTCTTGCCAGCCAGCATCGCCGCTATTCACGAGATGCAACAACATCATATTTTACCAGTTATCGCAACTGGAAGAAACATTTTTGAGATTCAATATGTTTTAGACGCCACGGGAATTAATTCTGTGGTTGGGGCCAATGGCAGCTATGTCCAGTTAGAGGGCAAACGCCTGACCGCGTCCGTAATTGACCAGCAGACGCTAAATGATATCACAGCGTTTGCGAACGAGCAAGGGGACCCGTTGGCTTATTATACCAGCCAGGGGTTTCGGTTGAGTCAAGCCAATGCTGATACATCGGAGAATTTTCAGCTCTTGCGGTTGAATCCGGTGGTTGAAGCTGATTGGTATCAGAATCAAGAAATTAATTTTTTGAACGTCTTTAATCGAGATAAGGACCAAGCTTACCAGGCAAGGTTTGCAGGTAAGCTGGATCTCGTACGCAATAATCCGCGTTGTTTAGACACTATGATTCACGGCGTTAGCAAGCAGTCTGGTATTCGCACGTTGATTGAGCAAGCTGGCTTACAGGGAATTAAGACCTATGCCTTCGGGGATGGTTACAACGACCTCCAAATGTTTGATGAGGTCGACGTGCCTATTTCCATGGGCAACGGTGTTCCCGAGGCCAAGGCGAAGGCTGCGTACGTAACAACAACGAATACCACGGATGGCATCGTCCATGGTCTCCGGCACTTTGGTCTCATCAAGTAGGTGAGCATCAGGATGGATGTGAATAGCCGCACTTCGAATACTAGGTTAGGACCTGTTGTGATGACGTTCCGGCTTCAAAACAGTGTCCGTTCGTTTTGAAGTCACGAAAATCGCATGTCTATAAGTTGGGCCTGATTCTAAGCCTGAGCCCAACACAGCTAACCTAGTAGTTTAGCTGATAATTGTTGGCCATGTTGGGAGAGTGCTCAACCTACGATTGTTATGACTAATAGCCCAGGAAGCGAGTCGTAGGTGGTCAGACGCAACCGCTGACTGTCGGCAGCTAACTAGTTCAATTTGTTTTAGGGAAAAGCTATGGCAGTGGCCATGGCTTTTTTGTTCGGGGGAATGGACACGTAAAGCAGCCTTAAAATGTTCCAAAGTGGGCGACAAATGAGGGTTGGATTTCGTTAGTAATAAATGAGTCGTTAATTTAGGCCATCAGGGTAGAAAGTGGGGTGAGACAGAGGGCGGTTAGTCAATGAACATTAATATTGCTAGCCGAGTAATCTCGGTCTTAGGTTGTTTGTCTAGCGAGGTTAGGCGGAATTGACTGCCTTTTTGACGTACGTTTCAAACATAGACATTCGGAGCGCAAAAAGGGTCCGAGACTTTTGTCTCGAACCCTTAATGACTAAGTGATTAATCTAAATGGACAACTTAGCCTAATTTCTTTTCAATGTTTTCCAGGGTAACTTCAGCCGTATTGCTAAAGACCATGTCAGCAGCACCGAGTTCCTTGGCATCACCAATGCCCAAGGAAACTTCGCCAGCCGCGTTGATGGCGGCGACCCCAGCGGCAGCATCTTCCACACCAATACATTGTTCTGGTGGAAGGTTCAGGAGTTCAGCACCACGGGTGTAGATTTCTGGATTTGGCTTACCATGTGTCAATGTAGCGGGGTCGACGATTTTAGGGAAGTAATTGGCCAGTTGTAACTTGCCTAACACGCGTGGCGCGTTCTTTGAGGCAGAAGCCAATGATAGGTCGTAGCCCTTGGCCCGGAGGCTATCAAGAAAGTCCTTCATGCCGGGTAAAATGTTGGCTGGGGTCATCTTGTCGACTTCAGCGACGTAATTGGTGTTCTTTTGAGCGGCTAATTTTTCTTTCTCGGCTTGGGTGTAATCATTTTCCTTCCCACCAGCCTTTAGAATCATTTCCAAAGAGTCCATCCGGCTAATACCCTTGAGACCGTCACCCAGTTCTTTACTCCAAGCAACGCCAAGACTGTCAGCAAGTTGATGCCAAGCGGTTCCGTGGAGGATTGAGGTATCAGTAATGACCCCATCGAGGTCGAAGACGAATCCTTTAATATCAGCAAATTTTGTCATGTAAAAACACTCCTTAATAGGTAATAGTTTGCGAAACATCGGGTTTAAGTGAAACAGAATGGGTGCCAACCTTGATGGTGGCTGTGTGATCGGCCGTCACGGTAATTTTGTGATGGTCAATGTTGAAGGTGAATCGGGTTCCTCGTAAGAGTTGGTGGAACCGCACACGCTGCCAAGCTGCTGGCAGATGGGGGTTGACCGTTAACTCAGGAGCAAGTGAGTCAACCCCGGCATAGAACCGGGTAGACATCAGCGTGACGGCGCCCATAACACCAAGGTGAATGCCTTCGGCGGTGGTGCCACCCTGAATATCATAGTAGTCAGAGAACAAAGCTTGTGAGAAGAAGCGCCATGATTGATCCATATTTCCAGCCATAGCGGTCAACGCTGCGTACACGATACGAGAGAGGGTGGATCCGTGAGTGGTGCGATCTAGGTAGAATTGCAGGTTATTCAACAGCGCCTGTTGCGGTAAGTCATAGCCTAATTGCTTCAGCAAGGCCAATACCTGAGGCGCATCTAAGTTATAGAACGCCATTAGGGCATCTGCTTGTTTGGCCACTTGGTAGGCATCGGGCGTCTTTCCCTCCGCCTTCAGAATGCGGTCCATCCGGGAGATGTCGCCATATTTTTGCCGGTACTTACCGAAGTCGAGGCGAGGGAGCTTAAAGTACCCCTCAAATTGGCCAATGATGCCGTCACTATTGATGTCCAACTTAAGATGTTGTGCCACGTCGGCCTGCTTTTGTAAAAGTTCTGGAGTGACGGCCGTCTTTTGGTCAACCGTTGTCAGCGTTTCTTTCGAAAGTTGCTGGCGAATTTGTACCAACTGGTTAAACAACCAAGCGACCATTAAATTGGTGTAGGCGTTATTGGCCAGGCCAGTTGTATCAGAATTTGGATAATTTTCGTGGAATTCGTCGGGGCCCATGACCTTGTCGATGGTGTAACGGTGATTGGATTGGTCAAGTTTAACTTTGCTCAACCAGAAGTGGGCAATCTCTTGTAGCATTTCCAAACCGTACTTCGCCATGAAGTCAAAGTCACCGGAAATGCGCGTGTACATGATGACATTGTAAGCAATGGCTAGGGAAACGTGACGTTGCAATGAGGAGTAGTCAGGATCCCAGGTATTGGTGAGGGGATTTAGGTGGACAACTTGCGATTGCTCATCGCCAATTTCACCGGATTGCCAAGGATACATGGCACCAGCGTAGCCAGCCGCCTGTGCATTTTTTTTAGCAGCGGGCAGGCGGCGGTACCGGTACATGAGTAGCTGTCGTGCTAATTTTGGATCATGCAGCGTGAAGACGGGAAGGTCAAACATTTCGTCCCAAAAGACGTGGCCCCGGTACGCTTCACCGTCAAGTCCTCGGGCATTGATAGAGGCATCAATTTTACCGGAACGAATGGCTTGAACGGCTGAGAATAGGTGGTAGAGGTTAACACGGGTCAGTTTTTGCGAGGTAATATCGCCTTCGATTTGAATATCAGCGTCTGCCCAACGCTGCTTCCAGTAATGGGTACTACTTTGTAGCGTGTCATCATAGGAAGCAGACTGTAAGTCAGTCGTAGCTGTTTCTAGAAGGTCACGAGTGGTTTCACGGTTGGTGAAGAGGACGACGTTTTTTTCAAAAGTATACGTATGCTGCGGTTCAACACTAACGGAGCGCATTTGCCGAACCTGTTGGCCATCGACGGGTGAGTTGGCCGGGGCAGTTAATGCGTCACCGGGGCCACTGAGATGCGAACCAATGGCGAAGTGAACTTGCGAAGAGCGCGTTTCACCTTCCAGGAAAATCCGGTCCGGTTGTTGACTGGTACCGGTAACCTGAATATGATGCTGGTCAAAGGCGTTGTACCGTGCAACGTTACCGTTAACGACGCCGCCATCAATGGTAGAGTAGACCTGTAAGGTACCGGCAAAATTGAGGGGCGTAATCTCGTATTTAATTGCGAGCCGGTGCCAATCTTTGAAGTTGGCTAATTTAGAGGTTCGAATCCGTAGTGCATGACCAGTTGAAAGTTGAACCATCATGGTGGTTGTCAGCGTGCCAGTGTGCAAGTCCAGGCTTCTATAAATATCTTGAATATCGGCTGCTTTGATTTGAAAAGGATTTTGATGGTCGACACCAAATGAGAGGGCCTGGGCGTTTGGTAAATTGACCAAGTCTTCATTTTTAACCTGCCGGCCGTTGAGATTGGTCGTCAGTTGATCATAGAGTCCTGCCGTGTACATGCCGGGATAGTTATCCGCGTCAGCATGAGCTTCCGTATAAGCCCCACGGAGACCGAAGAATCCATTACCAACGGTCAACATGGCTTCCTGACCATAGTTGCGTTTGCCAGTATACTGACCGTAATAATCAAGGTGCCAGCTAAGATAGTCGCGCTTGGCAGCTAAAGCTTGGGTCAGGCCATGTTCAGCGATGGCCTGATTGCTAACGACGGGGATGTTCAGCATGTTGGTGATAGCCAGGCCAATGTCGATGCGTTGGTGGTTGATGCCGACGACCGTATCTGAAAACGGGTAGCTGAGGGCGTTGTCAACGATGGCAGCGTTCACATCCAAGCCAGCGAGTTTGAGACGTAAATTTTCAAGGTTCTCACCGATGGTTTGTTCGGCATTATAAGCAATGATAAATTGACGTTGCCCGGACCGATCAGCGGGTTGGTAACTGACTTCTAAGGAGTCATCTAAGACGTGTAATGTAATGATTTTCAAGTTAATTCGTCATCCTTTCTGCTAAATGTTAGCGTATTCTTCACTATTTATCTTAGGCTACCATCAGACAATAAGCAATTAATCCCCTTCAATTTGTTAAAAATAATTTTACTCATAAATGGCTAAACGGCGCAATTGCAACCGATTGCAGTACTTTGGCTTAGATGGGTAAAGTGCCTTACTAGTTGTCTCAACGTAGCTTAGCGGAATCAATTGAAAATATTTGACACAAAAAGAGTCTGACACGGTTACGTCTCAGACTCTAGAATGGATAAGTTTAAGTTGATTGAAATAAAATAGCATTAGCTGCGGTGGTTACGATTGCTGAAGTCATAGATGTCTGTGGCCAGTAAAATGATTACCACAAACATCAGGCGATTAAGGATTGACGACGTATAACGGTTGCTCGCCTGTTGCAACTCTAACTGCATTGTTAGCCACGATGGCAGCCATGGCATCCCGAGCTTCAACGGTAGCATTGCCGACGTGGGGTGTCAAGATGACGTTGTTTAGCGTCTTAAAACCGTCGTCAACGTGTGGTTCCGCCTCGTAGACGTCCAGAGCAGCACCAGCTAATTCGCCTTGTTGCAGGGCAGTTAATAACGCCGCTTCATTGATCACGGGACCACGCGCGGCGTTAATCAGCATTGCGGAGTTCTTCATTTGTTTGAAGGCCGTTGCCCCTAATAAGTGATGCGTGGCTTCAGTCAGAGGACAGTGAATGGTTAAGATATCACTCTGCGTTAAGACTTCATCTAATGTGCCATAAGAAGCGTGCATGCTGGCTTCCGTAGCGGCCGGTAGGGGATGGCGTTGGGTGTAGATGACCCGCATATCAAATGCAGCCAAGCGTTTTGCAACAGCCTGTCCAATCTGGCCCATGCCAATGATGCCTAGAGTCTTGCCTGCTAATTCGTGACCCAGGAAGAAGAGTGGGGACCAACCGGCAAACCCTTTAGTTCGCATCAGCTGGTCACCTTCAACGATTCGGTGAGCTAGAGCGATAATCAAACCGATCGTCACCTCTGCTGTGGAAGTCGTGGAGACCTTGGGGGTATTGGTGACGGGAATGCCTTTGTTTTTGGCGTACGCTGTGTCGATGTTGTTAAAACCGGCACCGTAGTTAGCAATTAGCTTTAATTGGGGTGCCGCATCGATGATGTCTTGATCAACCTGAGTGGATAGTGGTGTAATCAGGACGTCAATGTTAGCAACGTGTTGCAAGAGTTCAGCTTTGGTAATTAAGCCATCACCGGTATAACTTTCAACTGTCAAGCCCGCCTGGTTTAAAATGTCGAGGGCCGACTGGGGAATTGGTGCGCTGACAAATACACGACTCATACATGTCACTCCTTCATTGAATAGGTACTACTGCCATTGTATTCGCTTTCATCGGAGAAAGCACGCCATCCGGGATTTATCGTCGAAATGTCGGGGCAAACGTGGTAAGCTTTTAACAGCGATTCTGAGAAAGGGGTGTGGAGAACCTTGAAAATTGTGACTATCGTGCTAATGGTTTTGCTGACTGCCGGTCTGGTGGGTGGCACCCTTTGGTTGATGCTGAGTTTACAGTTGGTTGCTTGGTTGGAAGCATTACTTGGGTTTGGTGGGTTAACACTCAGTACATTGGTCAATCTGGGATTATTCTGGTTTTTGTGGTCCCGGTCGACGTCACTTGAGTCTGAGGATTCAGACGAAGACGAATGAAATCAACAAGTAAGAGAGTGAACCAAAAGATGATCAGTCAATGAGCCTTATCATCGATGGGCGGATGGTCCTGGTCTTGGATGGGTTAAACGTAGTTGATGGTCCTTTGTTGCACGTTTCGATTATGTATGTTCGGAGCACCCAAGGGGTCCGATACTTTTGTTCCTGACCCAATAAAAAAAGCCATTACGAGAAATCGCAATGGCCAAAGAGTAAGGTTACAACATAATTGGGGGATTATGTTGTAAAAAAATTTCATCTACTTTGGGGGAGTAAAATGAAATCTGTCTGTTGAATGAGGACAGAAGCCTCACGAGTAAGCTAAACTTACCCGCAACCATATAGTACCGCATTCTATATAAAAATGCTATTAAAAAATAAATAATTCATAAAATCGATTTGACTAACTAATATAAAGCAACGTTTTGTCGCTTATTAATAGGCTTTACCCGAGTTAGTTAGCCAGCGTAACAAAAAAGAGAGGGCGAATATTGTGCAAAAGAATCAGCCAAAAGTCGGAGGTTTCATGAGTTGGGGTTGGATCATCCTAATGATATTTTTAGTAAGTGTGGTGCAACTACCACTACTTAAGCTAAACCACGGAACGACGCTTGATCGGGGAATGTGGGCGATAATTTACCTGTTAGGTTTCGCGGTAACGATTGCGATTGGCGGGTGGCAGTATCATAGGTTACATCCCAAGTGGCAGCGTCTAACTGGCCAGGATTGGGGGTTAATGGTTAAGGGCTACGCGTTTATGATTTTCGCAGAAATTGTATTGGGATTGTTGAATAAACTGCTTTACCATGAAACGAGCACGCAGAACAATCAGACAATTACGACACTGATGGATCGGGGCACACTGACGATGGTTCTCTTAGCGGTGACAGCGGTCTGTGCGTCGCCAATCATTGAAGAACTGACATTCCGAGGTCTGTTAATTGACGGGTGTTTCTCGGCGCAGTCGTTTTGGCTACCCATTGTGATTAGTGGGATTATCTTTTCCATTCCCCATGCCAGCAATAATCCCATAAGCTGGATTATTTACGCTGTGATGGGAGGGACCTTCGCCTACGTTTATAAACGTACTGATAAGTTGCAAAGTACGATTCTGATGCACGCATTTAATAACCTGATTGCAGTTGCTATCATGTTAACGACATTAGGGCATTAATCAGGAAATTGCGTCAGAAATTAGGCTAGGTGTTGACTGTTGGTTTGGGTTTCGGCAACAAGGTCAAGATAGTGTGGCTATCGTGCAATTATCGCTTGAGAGGAAACCGAATAGTCTAAAATGAGTTAGCGGGTCAGTGAGGGGTCCGCTTTTTTAGTGCCAACAGCTGACTGCCGGAACGATGGGGTTAACTGGCTTCAGAATCTGGTGGCTAGTATGGAACGCTTAACGAGTAAAAAAATAGGAATCAGCGACCGAATGGTCGTTGGTTCCTAAAAACTAATCTTTGTCGACTTCTTTAGCAATCAGTCGTTGGTGACTTACGGTATCCAGTTGATCTTTGACGGTGACTAATTCGGTCATCATACTGTCGATCTCGTTGTCCGTCATTCCTAATAATGTCTGGCATTGGCCAATCCGGGAGTAGACTTCATCACGCTTAGCTTCAGCGGTTTCGGTCAAGTGAATGAGCACTTGACGCTCGTCGGTTCGACTCCGAACACGTGTGACCCATCCTTGCTTCTCAAGGCGCTTGAGAAGAGGGGTTAATGTCCCACTATCAAGCTCAAGGCGTTCGCCAAGTTGATGAACCGTCAACGGTGCATCTTCCCAGAGCACCAGCATTGCGATGTACTGCGGATAAGTTAAACCAAAAGGTGCCAACGCACTTTGGTAAAAGTGATTAAATTTCTTGCTGGCCGAGTAGATAGAGAAACATAACTGTTCGTCCAGTAAAACTGGGGAAACTTTGGGCATGGCACAGGCCTCCTTTCAGGTACTTTCGAAGAGTATTGTATACAATTAAATTGTTGCTGGCAAGCAATAAACCTTTAATTATTGATATTCTAATGAACCGTTAACGAAAAAGCACTGATGCATGACCACAATTTCACGATAACGTAACCTCAGAATAATTGTATGGCAGAATGATAACTAATCACAATGATTATTGATGAAATAAGATTTTATTTATCAAAAAGCTTGTTTTAGGGCATTTTTGTCGTGACAATCGGCTAAGATATCGTGGAAATTAACGTTTATTCAACCAAATAATCTCGATTGAATTTATTTCTAAAGACTCCCATCGTCACTGTAACGAATTATCAAAAATGACACTAAGAATAAGCTAGCATCAGTCTAAGTTAGTTATCTTTCTAACCATTCTAAGTATAGCAGACCTATTGTAAAAGAAAAGTAAAATCAGTGAAATTATATAAAGAAATCCCGTCCTGAGTGACTTCCTGACAAAATCGGCCTCACAATGTGAAAACTTTATCAGGCGATAGTTTTGCTTGCCATTAGAGATTGTTAATATTCGTTAAGTAACATGGGGGTATCAGTTATGTGCCTATACAATTATGCTTGATATTTACTATAAATCAGGTAGAATAAGGGTGTAATCAAACTATCCAAATCAGTAAATGTGTGAGCAAAATGTTTTATGAATTATTCGATTTAGAAAGTTGTGCTTGATCAGATATCTGCCAACTCGATTAGTTTAATCTATGTGCTTACTAGGGAAGCCACTTACATATAGTGGCAGACTTCACAAGGAGGATGCTATCATGAAACGGCGTGTTTTGGGTGAAACGAAGCAACATTACAAGAGCTACAAGGCAGGCAAACGCTGGGTTTTTGCCAGCATTACAGTTATTTCATTAGGACTAGGTGTGACAGGTATCAGTACGACTGCCAAGGCGGATGCGGCTACGGACGGCACGGCTGAATCGGCTGCAGTTGGTGATCAAGCGGCTAAGCCTAAACAACAAGTTACCCTGCCTAAAGTTGGTGATCAAGCGGGAGCAACTGAACAGAATCAAAATGAAGGTTCTGGACAGGATCAAAATGAAAGCGCTAACGACAATGTGCCAGCAACGACGGAATCCAAGTCAGAGCAACAATCAGTTGTTTCTGAAGCAGGGGACACGCAACCGTCACAAGAGAAACCAGTGGTTAATCCGGTAAAGGAAGAACAATCTGTTCAGAATGGTGATAACTTTAAGCAAGGTAGCGAGAATGTCATACCTGAGAATGAGCGACAAACAGCCCCTAAAAAGATGGCCAAAATGGCAGCACCAGCAGCGCCTGTTTTATTAGGGACTGTAGCTGGTGACCAGGCAGATATTTATAATCAAGATGCGTCAATTTGGTTGCCGGATGCAAACCTTCGTCAGTTAATTGAAGATAATTTGAACTACCAATATTACAGTGGGACTCAAGCCATCAATGACAGCAACTTGTGGACTTGTGTGAACTACGCTGGGTTTAAGGCCGGCGTCAACGTTCGTGAGGTTGGAGTCGCTGCAAAGGGACCAATTACCGACTTGACTGGACTGGAGTACTTTACTGTTTTGAATCAATTTATTTTAAGCGCGAATACATTCCAAGTGCCTGAATCAGAAATGATTTCATTCGCATTTGCTCAGAATCTGATATCTTTCCAGATTGACTTTAGCGGGACGACTTGGAACTCATCGGCTAATGAGATCGTCCAAAAGTACCTGTCTGGTAATCAGAAGCTTCAGTTCTTAGGTCTAACGCATTTGGACAATACGGCGGCCGTAGCCGATGTGATGCCAGACCTGTCTAGTTACCAAGATTTGGAATTTGTTGACCTTAATCACGCTAACTTAAAGGGCACGATTGTTCCATACGCTTATCTGCCGAAGCTAAGTTTCTTCAGAGTAAACAATAACCAATTGACTGGGAGCATCCCGGCAATCGGAACGTGGACGCCAGAATTGACCACCGTAGACTTCAGCGATAACTTGTTGACTGGAGACTTGCCAGACTTAAGTGCTGCTAACTTGCACTCCGTCGACTACGCTCGGAACATGATTTCAATGGGACTTTCACCAGAGTCAATTGCAAGCAAGGAGTACGGTGACGTTCGTGCAAGTGGTCAATCCTTAAATGCCGGTAAGTTTACATTGACGAACAGTCAATCAAGCCTTGACCCAGTTACTAATGTCATCAGTTATCAGGACTTTACGACTGGTCAGGTAGACAAGACTGTGAAGAACACCCTTGGCAACTTTGGCAACGGTGTGACGATTGTTTACACGAGTGGCAATACGGCTGGTATCACAGATTATCCAGCTTGGGCTGCGACGCAAACGGATGCATCCAATTGGTTTACGGTAGTGGCTGATCCGAAGAATGCGCAAGGATTCTCACTGTTAGCTAACGGTAAGGCGAAGTCCGGCAACTATGTTGTTCGGGTGATGACGGCCGGTGATGCCGGTGGTCAGTACAATGCTTGGGTGGCCTTTACCGTTGAGAACCAAATGACGACACCACCGGTTGATCCGGGGACGCCAGAAACGCCTAAACCGGGTGAAACACTGGGAACAGTCACAATCATTAACGTTGACCAAAATGGTAACGTACTCAGCAAACGGGTTCAAACTGGTGCGGTTGGCGACAGCTACACGGTTAATGCAGACAGTATCGATGGTTATCAGGTTAATGGCAGTGGTCAAGCTTCCGGAATTTACACGGCTAATGGTACGACGGTTACCTTTACCTATAGCGCTGTCACGGCTGGTGGCGGTGCAGCCACGGTTGATCCAGCAGATAAGCCAACGGCTAAGCAGAAGGGTCAAACTGAGAAGACGCGTACTGACGGACAAGCTGCAGTGATTGCTAGTGCTCACCAAAAGGGGCAGAGCACGGTTGCTCGTGCCGGGCAGGGCGCTCAGACAGTCAACCTGGCAACCGGGAGTCAGAGTGTGGCTCAGCAGCAGTCAGCTAAGACGACCTTGCCACAAACCAATGAACAATCTAGTGTTGGTATCGTGGCGGCGGGATTAGCCTCCCTGATGGGGGTACTAGGTTTAGCTGGTTGGCAAAAGCGACGTCATGAATAGATTGATGAATTTGTAACCATGGGAGTCGGGACAATGGTCTCGGCTTTTTTTGTGGTGATTACACTAGCAAAGATAAGTACCGGCGAGGAAAGGTGACTGGTTTTTCTTATTGTCGCTGGCTGAAGAAGTCGGTATACTATAAATATTGAGGAGGGTGCGTATGAATCGTTGGTTACCGTATGGTGTTGTCAGTCTGATTTGGGTCAGCTTGATTTTTCGGACAATCTCACGCCGACAGTACCGGCAAGCGTTGTGGTGGCTGGGGTGTTGGGGACTAGCTACCTTAACCTGGACGCCCGTGGCTCTGAACTTCGGCGGCACCGTTGGTGAAATTACGACGCACTGGTGGTTGGGAGGAATCTGGGTCATCCACCCCTTACAGGCCGCTAGCATGGACGCCTCGTTTTGGTTGAACATTTTGATGACAGTACCTCAAGGCATACTGTGGCAGTTAAACCATCGCCGGAGCCGTTGGCGACAGTGGTTTGCAGTTGGTCTGGCAACTGGGCTGACACTGGAAGCTGGTCAGGCCCTTGGCAATTGGGTCGTCAGTTTAGGCCGGTGGGTCGACATTAATGATGTGATTACCAATTGTTTGGGCGTTATGATTGGAGCAGCAGGCTGGTGGTTCGTTCAACGTCACCAGCAACAAAATTGAGCGTGTGTTGATTAGCGTTGTGAGGAGGAGATAGAATGTTTATGACCACTGGTGGGTTGAACCGGGCCCACGCAATTCAAGGGATTTTAACGGCGACAGCCCATACGATGTTACGGTCGGAGAAACCGGATGAATTTTCCCTGTTCGATGGGTTATTTGATGAGGTAAAGCAAGATTTGATGAAGCAGGCTCAGGCAATGGGAGCAGATGGTTTGATTGAGGTGCGGTTCAATACTGAAATTGCTCAAATGAACGTCGCTCCTAAGTTTATCGTGGTTCACGGTTACGGAACGGCGGTCAAATTTCCAAATCAAAAAAAATCTGAATAAGGGGTTCCATTTTATACAGACTTAGTGTAATATATTATTTGTTGTTGAGTTGCCCCGATGGCGGAACTGGCAGACGCGCAGCGTTCAGGTCGCTGTTTGGGAGACCAAGTACAGGTTCGAATCCTGCTCGGGGCATCATGAATAACTAATAAAAAGTCGTTCGTTGAATTTATTCAGCGAGCGACTTTTTTTGCGTATTTAGGGAAATAGGTTAAACGACGACTTCAGGCACAATGTCCTTACCATTTCGGGATTCGGCAATGACAGCGATACTGTTGGAAGTTTTGACCGTGTAACCTAATAACAGCACATCGTGGCCTTTTAATTGTAGCGCAGCCTCGCTAATGATCCGTTGATAGTTCCGAACCAGGCGTTTTTCAGCCTTGGTAGCACTGTTATTTTGAAGATTGGTCCGGGCAGCTTCGACCTTTTTGATGGTGGCATGGTTTTTAAAGATGACCTGAATCTGTTGATGAGGGAGTTGGTCTCCTCGTTTGTCCTTTTTGGATTGATTGTCGACAACATCCGTTTCAACCTTAGCTGTGACTTCTGAGTGGCCAAGTTTCTTCACTACGTTGCGGGCGATTCGTTGGTTAGTTGCACTGGGTTTGCCGGCCGATTTCACCTGGCTGGTGCAGCCCGTCAAAGAAAAGAGGATGATGACAGCGAATAATGTTGATAGCCATTTGTTCATGAGTGAGCGTCTCCTTATGTAAGTGTAATTATGAATATGATGTCTTGCTCGGTAGTTTATCAGTCAAGATAAGTCTATTCTAGATTCCTATTGTTAAGCATATCAAAAATATCCGCCAATAGGGTGACAAAATTATAAGTCGACTTATTTGGACAGAACTTTATCGCTATTGACTGCCTTTTGGCACACGTTTCGACCATGTATGTTCGGAGCACAAAAAGGGGGTTGGGACTTTCGTCCCAACCCCCTTTATATTTAAATTAAAGTTTCTTGGAAACAGTGTAGCGTTCCGTCGTTGACGGTTGCTTCTGGTCTTTTAGTTGTTGTTCAGCTAAAAAGATATCAAATGAAGGTTCGCCGTGTTCGCTCTTAACGACTAGGACGTGGCCAGAATCAAGATGCCGATCACGGTAAATCTGGGCCGTCTGCACGGCTTCGTGATAATCATGAAAGTTACCAATTGAATTACCTGGGTTGAATAATACTACTTCATCCATCGTTATCATTCCTTTCGAAGCTAGCTGCTGATTTCATTATAGCGCATTTGGCGTGAAAACGATATCAATTTACAGGTTCTGGTCCATCGTGAAGGTCAGTTGGGACTGCTCGGCGTTGGCCTGGACGAGTTTTGCGGTCTGTTGGTGGATAGCCTGTGCTAGTTCATCAGCCGTAGCCGCGTTGAACGATCCCAGGGTAGTTGGCGTTGGTTGCTCGACGGCGTCACCGGTTGTTAATCGATGTAGGCCAGCAATCTGGGTTTTCTTTTGAAAGTCAGAGAGCAACTTGCGATTCTGGTGGAAGTGATCTTCACTCAACACGTCAAGCAGTTTGGCTGCCCAGTATGGGTTGGTCGGACTGTAGTCAGTGTTAATAGCCGACCAATCCGTGCCAAATTGGTCGCCAGCTGCGTAGAAAGGCACATACGGGCTGAACGCAGGGTTACCCAAACACTGCCAAATAATACCGGTCAGGAGGGGTGAAACGTGGCGTCGTAGTTGAAGGATGTGGGAGTTTTGCGTACGGGCCAGTCCGACGGCTCTGAACCGATGCCGTTCTTCATCCGTCCCGTGTCCCAGCGGATCAAACGGCGTTTCTTGGTAGTGGGATCCCAGGAAGGCTTCAACTTCCTCGACGCTGATTTTATGTTCGGCATGTTGAATGAAGGGCAGTTCCATACTGATGGGTTCTTCGAAAGCACTGGGCGTGAAGAGTTTGTGACCGTACCAGACACGGGGCGTATTGTAGTGTGCGTCGTCAGTGTTGTGGGTGCCAAAAATATGCCGCGAGTTGAAGCGGTTACCGTCCGGGTTTAAACGGTTGGCCTGAACAAAGTGGCGGATGTCTGGTGAGGTCATGAAGTTGTGGGTGTTTGTGAAGTCGATGTCTTCAATGGCTAATTGATTAGCTACCACAGCGTAGGAATCATCTGGGATACGCTGTGCGACCCAGTGATGGCCGCTGACGATTTCCATGTACCAGACTTCCTCGGTATCGCTGAAGAGTACGCCGTTGGTTTCGGCTGCACCATTGTTCGTGACCAGGTTGCCCAGTCGTTGGATTCCAGCCCGGGCCGAATCGACGTAGGGGAGGACGACCGTCAACATGGCGTCTTCGGCAATGCCATCGGTGACCAACGGATCGATGCCAAGGACGTGGCTGTTGGTATAGGCGCTTTCGGTGGCACTCATGGCCACGTTCTGGTCGTTGATGCCGCTCTCTTCATAGTAACCTTCGCTGGAGTCGGTGTCGGGTGTGGCGGTGTAGGCAAAGCGATGAGTTGGAAGCTGGGTGTGAAAGCCATTATTTTTGGAAATAAAGTCTGAATCATTGATTGCGCCAGCTGCGTGTTTCAGGGCTCGTTTGGGCCAAATGGCGACGAAGTTATCTTCATTACGTGCAATCAAGGTACTGCCATCAATGGTGGCGAGCTTGCCAGCTAAAAATGAAGTGCAGGCTTGATGGGTGTGGCGGTTCATAGAATTCCTCCTTAAAGGTGGTTAAGTGTTAGCGAGTTATATGATAGTCCAATTTAAATCTGTTGGGTTGTGTCTGCACCGTTTCAGTTCATAGCTAGCGGCCGGTAAGACACAAGAAAACACTAATGTTTTTATAAAAAGTTCAATTGGCAGTCGAAGTTTTCAACAGTTAGTACTATAGCATAAATGAGATTGTTGAGCGGATTTAACCGGTTCCCCGATTTAGTTTGCTATTATGAGTATAATGATGGTGAGGCCACTAGGACTGTGGCTTCACTGGTTATTTAGAAAGGGAGATGTCGTCATGGATCACGCGCACCAGCATGAACATTCGATTGAACGGGAATTAGAGTGTGTTTCACAGGTGCCTATTTTTCAGCGCTTGGCCGATGAACAACTGATTTCCGTTGCCCAGGTCACGCGCCCGATTCACGCTGCTAAGGGGGGGACCGTCTTCAGTACGGGAGAAGTGTCCCAGACCCTATACATCGTCAACACTGGTCAAGTTCGACTCTATCATTTAGGGGACGATGGTCGTGAACAGGTCTTACGGGTTCTGAATCCTGGCGACTTTATTGGTGAGATTGCCTTATTTACTGATGAAATCCATTCGTCTTACGCTGAAGCGACTAAGAAGACGGAACTCTGCACAATTTCCCGTCAGTCACTGACCAAGCTGATTGCGGGGATGCCAGAACTCTCTATGAACTTACTGGGGGCCCTAGCAGACCGGCTGAAGTCGGCTGAGCGGCAAGCAACACTGCTGGCTATTCCAGATGCCTTGCCTCGACTCGCAGGCTACCTGCAGGAGTTGAGTGGCCACCAGACGGGGACGTTTGACTTGCCGATGAGTAAGCAGGACTTAGCTGCTTATTTGGGCATGACGCCCGAATCGTTGAGTAGAAAGTTGCGGCAATTAACCACTGATGGGGTAATCGAAACGGTTGGTCGGCGTCAAGTGCGGGTGACGAACGCTGATGAATTAGCTGCCGTAGCCCCAGAATAGGGAATCAATAGCTATCCCTTAAGAATCCTTAATAATATGGTATTCACAAATTAAATTTGCTAAAATGGGAATTGTGAATTATTTAAGTTTAACGAACAACTAATTAAGTCGTAAGATTTTACGTATGAAAAAGGGGATACGCACATGTGTGGATTCGTTGGCTATGTTAATCAAAAGGACGTTCCGACCACAACAATTAATGATATGGCGGATCGGATCAAGCACCGGGGGCCCGATGATGAGGCCTACTTCCATGATGAACAAGCCGTAATGGGTTTCCGGCGCCTGTCAATTATTGACTTGGCGCATGGTAAGCAGCCCATGTATAACAATGATCAAACAAAAGTTTTAACCTTTAATGGTGAAATTTATAACTACCAAGAAATTCGGGCAGAATTATTGAAGCTTGGTTATAAGTTCCAAACGGACGTGGACTCAGAAGTTCTGATTCACGGGTACGACGCTTGGGGTCCTAAGTTGTTGGACCGGTTACGGGGGATGTACGCCTTCGTCATCTACGATCAAGTTAAAAATGAAGTTTTTGGTGCCCGGGACCACTTTGGTATCAAACCCCTTTACTATTACGATGACGGTGAGTCATTCATGTGGGGCTCAGAAATCAAGTCATTCTTGGAACACCCTAACTTTAAGAAGGAATTCAATGAAGCACTCTTACCAATTCACTTGAGTTTTGAGTTTATTCCTTCACGGGATACCATGTTCAAGAATGTTTACAAGGTATTGCCTGGTCAATACTTCTTGCACCATGCCAATGGTGAAACTGAGACGCATCGTTACTTCAAGTTTAGTTATGATCATATCGACAACAGCCAAACGATTGAAGAAGATGCTAAGAAGATTCGTGGGATCGTTGATGAATCTGTTAAGGCACATATGATTGCCGACGTTGAAGTTGGGAGTTTCTTATCCAGTGGGATCGATTCTTCTTACGTTTTGAATGAAGCTTCTAAACTACAACCAATTCAATCGTTCTCCCTAGGGTTTAAGAACTCTAAGTACAGTGAATTGAGCTGGTCTTCAGAATTTGCTAAGGAAATCAAGCAGAAGAACACGCCACTGTACATGACCGGTGATGATTACTTTGATATCTTGCCAACGATTATGTACTACATGGATGAACCTTTATCTAACCCTTCAGCTATGCAATTGTATTACCTGTCGAAGGGGACGCGTGAGTCCGTGAAGGTGGCCTTATCTGGTGAAGGTGCTGATGAATTCTTTGGTGGGTACAACACCTACCTCGAAGCTATTCCATTCGAACGTTACCAGAAGTGGGTTCCTAAAGGGATTCGAAAGATGCTTGGGGGGATTGCTGAAAAGTTCCCTCGGTTCCATGGTCGGCGGTTCTTGGTCCGTGGTGCGCAACCATTGAGTGAACGTTACTACCGGGTCAATTATGTCTTTGACTATCATGACCGGAACAAGATTCTGAAGAATCCTAGTCTCAACCAAGATGCTGGTGCTTACACCAAGCACTTCTTTGATGACGTTAAGGATTTAGATGAAATGACGCAAATGCAATACTTTGATATCAATACGTGGTTGCCTTTTGATATTTTACACAAAGCTGACCGCATGAGTATGGCAAACTCGCTGGAAGTACGGACACCATTAGTCGATAAAGAAGTGGCGAAGTTTGCTGCTACAATGCCGGTTAAGACGCGGATTCGGGCTGATGAGACCAAGATTTCTCTGCGGACAGCGGCTGAGGCAGAGTTGCCTGAGCGGGTTGCTAAGAAGGAAAAGATGGGCTTCCCATCACCAATTGCAACGTGGATCAAGACGGAACCTTACAAGTCCCGAATCATCGAAGCGTTTAATTCTGACGTGGCCCACAAATTCTTTAACACGGACGCCTTGATGGACATTCTTCACGAACACATCAACGGTAAGTCTAGCATGCAAAAGATCTTTACAATTTACACGTTTATCCTCTGGTATGAAGTCTACTTCCCAGAAGAGACGACGGCTAAGACGGTGGACTTGGTTCGCCGCACACAAGTTTAATAGACCAAGCACCGGCAACGGTTTGCTAATCACGATGAAAAACTGCCGGTAGAGCTTTACTGGCAGTTTTTATTGTATCTGTGACGCCTATTTTATAATGTGTTTAATTATTGGTGTGGTGAAGAACCTTGCTCTGGCGGGATTCTTCACGAGAAGCCTGCGGGCTTAGCACGTATTTAATTCAGGTTATCAGTCATTAAAATCTAGTTATCACGAAGGGACTTTACTCGTTATGGAAACCAAAGATGGAAAAAAATTCACCCCGATTCTCTTAGGTAGTGACTTCAACGTTTATGGGATGGCCCGGTCATTCTACGAACTCTACCATGAACCTGTTCAAGCCTTTGCCAGTATTCAGTTAGCGCCAACGCGTTACACGAAGGTGGTCAACTTGGAATTAATTCCAGGTTTTGACGAAGATCCCGTTTGGATCGAATCCATGCGGAAACTGAAGGAACGGTACGCTAACCATCCAGAACCCGTTATTTTGATTGGTTGTGGAGATGGGTATGCCGATCTGATCAGTCGTCACAAGGCTGAACTAGAAGACGTCTTCATCTGCCCATACATTGATCATGATTTGTTGATCACCTTGAGTGAAAAGCGGAGCTTCTACGATGTCTGCGAAAAGTATGGCTTGCCATACCCAGCTACGCGAATCATTACAAAGGCCGATGTTGAGGGCGATAAGCCAGTTGATCAACCTTTTGACTACCCAGTGGCGTTAAAGCCTGCTAACAGTGTTGAATGGTTAGACATCCACTTCGATGGTCGGAAGAAAGCTTACCGGATTCAATCCGAAGCTGAATTCCGGGACATCCTGAAGAAGGCTTATGACGCTGGCTACACCTCTGAAATGATTTTGCAAGACTTCATTCCTGGGGATGACAGTCGGATGCGTGTGGTTAATGCTTACGTTGACCAACACCATCATGTGAAGATGATGTGTTTGGGTCATCCATTATTGGAAGATCCCGCACCATCAGCTATCGGAAATTACGTTGCGATTATTCCTGAATACAATGACACCATCTATGATCAAATTCAGAAATTCCTTGAATCCATTGAATTCACTGGTTATGCAAACTTCGATATGAAGTACGATGACCGTGATCAGACCTTTAAGTTGTTTGATATCAACTTACGTCAGGGTCGGAGTAGTTTCTTCGTGACCTTAGCCGGGTATAACTTGGCTGATTGGGTCGTGAAGGATTATGTTAAGGGTGAATTAGTTGATGCGCCAACGGTTCGGGCTAACAAAGACGAGAAGACCCATGCTTTATGGATGGGTGTTCCTGTCAAGGTCTTCAAGCAGTACACCCGTGAAAATGCGGACAAAGATCGTGCTTTAAAACTGATTGCCGCTGGTAAATACGGCACTACTTATCGGTATGACGAAGATATGAACCTGAAGCGCTGGGCGTTGATCCAATGGATGCAACATAATTACACAGTTAACTTCAAAAAATACTTTGCAGAAAATAAGGGGTAATAATCATGAAAAAATTCTTTACGATTCTCGGCGGTATGGGTACCATGGCTACAGAAAGTTACATTCATCTGTTGAACAAGCGGACTCCTGCACATGCGGATCAAGAATATTTAGATTATGTTCTGGTAAACCATGCCACTGTGCCTGACCGCACGGCTTACATTCTGGATCACAGCAAGCCTAACCCATCAGTTGACTTGCTTGAAGATATTCGTCAACAAGCGCAATTTGGCCCTGAATTCTTCACACTACCTTGCAACACGGCCCACTACTTCTACGACGAATTACAGGCTGCTACGGATGTTCCTATCCTGCATATGCCTCGTGAAACGGTCAAAGAAGTTCAACGTCGTTTCCCTAATGCCAAGAAGATTGGGATTACTGGGACACAGGGGACCATCACTGACAAAGTTTATGAAGATGAAATTAATAAGGCTGGGTTGACTCCCGTTCTGCCTACGAAAGAAATCGAAGCAGAAACCATGCAACTAATCTACGATGACATCAAAGAGAAGGATACTGTTGATGCAAAATTATTCCACCACATCATTCGTGAAATGATTGAAGATCAAGGGGCTGACATTGTTATCTTAGGTTGCACCGAATTATCATTAGCTCAAGAACGTGAACCCGAAACTGAATTACCAGTTGTCGATGGTCAATCTGTCTTAGTTGACCGGACTATTGAAATGGCAATGAAGAGTCGTCAAGAAGCCTAGTTTTTTAATGAAACTAACGGATTCTAGACAACTATCTGGTGATTGCTAGCGTAGGCACTGGTCAAATTGGATGGATTTTAACTGGGGGTGACCCCTAAATTACCCATCGTTCACAAGTCAACAAATTCAGGAATAATCGCATAAAAGCGGGCTTTCTCTTGCAGAGAAGGCCTGTTTTTTGCTATCCTTGTGATGTAAGCGTAAGTGAAAGAGTGCACTTCTTGCACTGACAGCGTGTGCACTAGTTGCACTTGGAAACGCTTTCCGTACGGTCTAAAGTATGAGGTGTCTTAAGAAGCGGAGGTTGACTAGAATGTTAGAAACGTTATTGACACCCGATACTGTCCAAGTACGACAGGCCGGCGATATTGATTGGAAGGAGGCAATTCAACTGGCAGCAACGCCCTTGTTAACTGCAGGGAAGGTTGAACAATCCTACGTTGATGCAATGATTAATGTTGTTGAGAAGAATGGGCCGTTCATCAACATTGGTCCCCACATTGCTTTAGCTCACGCACGTCCCGAAAATGGGGTCAACGAAATGGGCATGGCACTGATGAAGGTCGATCCGGCTATCAATTTGGTCAGTGATGAACATCCGATTACGTTGTTCTTTGTTCTGGCAGCAAGTGATAACACCAAGCATTTGGAAGCGCTACAAGAATTAGCAACGAAGCTTCAAGATGCTGACAGCTTTGCCAGAATGGAAAAGGCAACGACTGTTGACGAACTGGTTAACGAATTCAAAGGAGTGGAATAATAATGAAAATTGCAGCGGTATGTCAATCAGGTTTAGGTTCTAGCTTCATGATTCAAATGAATATTGATAGCGTTCTCAAGGCTGAGAACGTTGACACGGATAACATCGAAGTTACCCACTTTGATACTGGTGGTATGAATGTAAACGCTGCCGATTACTTCTTCTTAGGCAGTGATTTAGCAGAACAAGCTTCAGACATGCCTCAGGAAAAAGTATTCGTTCTGAAGAGCATTATCGATAAGGATGAATTAAAAGAAAAGCTTAACGTATTACTCGACAAGGAAGGCATTAAGCACGATTAGTGTTTATATCGTTTGATTGGAGGAATAGCTATTATGCAAGCAGTTATTAATTTTATTGTTTCTATCGTTAGTACGCCTGCCATCTTAGTTGGGTTAATCGCCTGTCTAGGGTTGGCACTACAAAAGAAGCCTGGTACCAAGATTATGGAAGGTACTGTTAAGACTTTCGTCGGGTTCTTAGTTCTGACCGGTGGTGCCGGAATCCTACAAGCTTCATTGACACCATTTGCGTCAATGTTTAAGTTCGCTTTGCACGTTCAAGGGGTCGTTCCTTCTAACGAAGCCGTTGTGGCCATTGCGTTACAACAGTACGGGACGACGACTGCCTTGATCATGTTTGTCGGCATGATTGTAAACGTTCTCTTGGCCCGGTTCACGAAGTTTAAATACATCTTCTTAACGGGTCAAGCGATGTTGTATGTTTCTTGTTTAACCGCCGTTATCCTGATCTCTACTGGGATGAAGTCCGGTGCAACCACGATTCTTTTAGGCGGGTTGTTTGAAGGAACATTGTTGACGGTAACGCCAGCGTTGTGTCAACCATTCATGCGTAAGATTACTGGTGGTGACGCGGTTGCCATGGGTCATACGGGTAACATTGGTTACGCTGCTTCCGGTTTGATGGGTAAGTGGTTCGGTAACTCTAAGAAGTCTACTGAAGATATCAACGTTCCTAAGGGCTTAAGCTTCTTACGGGACTCAACGGTTTCCATTACATTAGTTATGGCAATTGTTTACTTAGTTTTAGCTTTCGTTTCAGGTCCACATTTTATCGAAACCAAGTTGAGTTCAGGAACTAACTTCTTAATTTACGCACTTACACAAGCCGGGACTTTCGCCGCTGGTTTCTACGTTGTCTTAGCTGGTGTTCGGATGATCTTGGGTGAAATTGTGCCAGCCTTCCAAGGGATTGCAACGAAATTGGTTCCAAACGCCAAGCCAGCCTTGGATGTACCAATCATCTTCCCATACGCACCAAACGCTTTGTTGATTGGTTTCTTCGTCAGCTTTATCGTTGGGACGTTCAGTATGTTTGCAATGATTGGTATGGGAACCACGGTTATCATTCCAGGTGTTGTTGGTCACTTCTTCTGTGGGGGTGCCGCTGGGATTTACGGTAACGCTACTGGTGGCCGTCGTGGTGCCATCATCGGTTCCGCGGTTAACAGTTTGCTGATCAGTTGGTTGCCATTACTCATCCTGCCTGTTCTGGGTGGTTTGAAGTTGGCTGCTTCAACTTTCGCCGATACCGACTACTTGGTACCTGGTATCTTACTTGGTAACTTGGGTCACTACGGTGAAGCTGCTGTTATCACTGGTATCATTGGCTTTACTGTCGTCGTTATCATCTGGTCCTTCTTCCTTAAGGGAGACAAGAAAGATGGTGTCAAGGCTGAAGGTTAATCTAACCTTGAGTCACAACTTTTAAAAATTTTGGTCCATGGATAAGGAGTAATCGTTAATGACAAATACAGGCACAAGTGAAGTTCAAGCGAACTTTACAGAGAAAGACGAATTAGCCGTCAATTCTTTGAGAATGTTGAGTGTGGACATGATTGAAAAGGCTAAGTCAGGGCACCCAGGTCTGTGCTTGGATGCAGCACCCATGGCTTATGTTTTATGGAATTACCACATGAAGACTGACCCAAAGCGTCCAAACTGGATTAACCGCGACCGGTTCGTGCTCTCAGCAGGTCATGGTTCAGCACTGCTTTACAGCTTACTGCACATGAGTGGGTACGCCGTTAAGATGGATGATTTGAAGCAATTTCGGCAGACTGGCTCATTAACGCCAGGCCATCCCGAATATGGTCACACACCAGGCGTTGATGCGACGACTGGTCCGCTGGGCCAAGGGATTGGTATGGCTGTGGGGATGGCTTTAGCTGAAAAGCATTTAGCAGCTAAGTACAATACCACAGATTACGATTTGATCGATCACTGGACCTATACCATTGTTGGTGATGGTGACTTGATGGAAGGTATCAGTCAAGAAGCCATCAACATCGCTGGTAAAGAAAAATTGAACAAATTAATCGTGCTTTACGATTCAAACGATATTACGTTGGATGGACCGTTAGCTAACGGTTCTGTCGAGACGCAAAGTTACCGTTTCAAAGGAGCTGGCTGGAATTACCTCTTCGTCGAAGACGGCGAAGACTTAGCAGCAATCAACAGCGCCATTAACGAAGCTAAGCGGGCTACGCAACCAACGATTATTGAAGTTAAAACACAAATTGGCCATGGTTCACCACAAGCAGGGACTAATAAGGTCCACGGTGCAGCCTTAGGTGCCGAAAACATGAAGAAGACCAAGGAATTCTACCACTGGAGCCAAACCCCATTCTCCGTTTCCGAAGATGCCTATGCTGAATTCAAGCAAGGGATTGAAGAACGTGGGCAAGCCGCTCACCATGAATGGACGGAGCTCTACACGAACTACCAACGCAATGAACCTAAGTTGGCTGCCGAATTTACCCCAGAAGTGGGTCCTAAGTTGGACATGAGTCAGGTTAAATTGAGTGATGAAACGATTGGCAAGGAAGTTGCTACGCGGGTCACTAACTCAGAGATCTTGCAACAAGTTGCTAAGTACAACCCGAACTTCTGGGGTGGTGCCGCTGACTTGTCTTCCAGCAATAAGACGCAGTTGAAGGATGAAGGGCGCTTTAGTCCTGAAGATCCTGCCAACGACAACGTTTGGTTTGGTGTTCGTGAATTTGGTGAAGCTGCTGCTTTGAACGGGATGACTTTACATGGTGGCTCACGGGTCTTTGGGAGTACCTTCTTTACATTTTCAGACTACATGAAAGCTGCTATTCGTTTAGCTGCCTTACAAGGCTTACCTGTGACCTTCGTCTTCACGCATGATTCGATTGCGGTTGGCGAAGATGGTCCAACACATGAACCAATCGAACAATTAGCTGGCTTACGCGCAATTCCTAACGTCAACGTTATTCGGCCAGCCGACGCCCACGAAACTTTGGGTGCTTGGCAGACGATTGCTGAGACGACCGACAAGCCAACCGTTTTGGTTCTGTCCCGTCAAGGGTTGCCATTGCTGGAACAAACGCATCCGGCAGATGTCGCCCGTGGTGGCTACGTTGTTTCACCAGCTAAGAGTGAAGCTTCCGATGGAATTCTGATTGCCAGTGGTTCCGAAGTGCAGTTAGCCTTGAAGGCCCAAGCTAAGTTACGTGAAAAGCAATACGATGTTTCCGTTGTTTCTATTCCTAGCTTTGAACTCTTTGAGCAACAGAGTGAGGAATACAAGAACTCTGTCTTACCACCACAAATTGACAAGCGGATCTCTATCGAAATGGACAGTACGTTTGGCTGGGGTAAGTACACCGGCTTAAACGGTGCGAATATCGGTGTGGATACCTTTGGTATGAGTGGTAAGGGTTCTGAAATCATCGAAAAGTTCGGCTTTAACACGGATACAATCGTTAAGAAGTACGAAGAATTATGGAAGAAGTCGGAATAAGCATTTGAGGTGAAGGATTACATGTCAAAGAGAATTACGGGTATTGCGGCAAGTGACGGTATTGGTATCGCCAAGGCCTACCGCTTAGTAGATCCAGATTTGAGTTTTGAGAAGAGGTCGATTACTGACGCTGATGCTGAAATCAAGCGTCTCGAAGAGGCCATGAGTGATTCTACGGATGACTTAAAAGTTATTCGAGACAAGGCGGCTGAAAATTTAGGCGAAAGTGAAGCTGAGGTTTTTGACGCCCACATAACGATTCTGGCTGACCCTGAAATGACTTCCCAGATTGAGGAGCTCATTAAGAAGCAAAAGATTAACGCTGAAGAGGCTTTGAAAGAGGTCACTGACCAATTCATTACTATCTTCGAAGGAATGACGGATAACAAATACATGCAAGAACGGGCGGCTGACGTCAAGGACGTTACCAAGCGGGTCATGAGTCATTTGTTAGGCAAGTCGCTTCCTAACCCGGCATTGATCGACGAGCCAGTAATTGTGATTGCCCATGATCTCACACCTTCTGACACAGCTCAGATGGACACGAATTACGTGAAGGGTTTCCTGACTGATTTAGGCGGTCGGACGAGTCATTCGGCCATCATGTCACGAACTTTGGAGATTCCAGCGGTTGTCGGAACTGACCAAGCGACTCAGTTAGTTCAGGATGGCGATACATTGGTCTTGAACGGGCTAGATGGTTTTGCCTTGGTTGCCCCCGACGCGGATGAGATTGCCCAATATCAGGAACAAGCCAAGCAATACGCGGCGGAACGTGCCGAATGGCGAAAACTCAAAGACGCTGCATCTGTTTCTAAGGATGGCAAGCACTTTGAGGTTGCGGCCAACATTGGGACGCCCGACGACATTGACGCCGTTGTCGATGCCGGGGCCGAAGCAGTTGGTCTGTTCCGGACGGAATTCCTTTACATGAACAGTGACAAGTTACCATCCGAAGATGATCAGTTTGAAGCTTACAAGAAGGTCGCTGAGGCCATGCACGGTAAGCCAGTGGTCATTCGGACCATGGATATTGGTGGGGACAAACACCTGCCATACTTGCCACTTCCTGAAGAAATGAACCCATTCTTGGGTTATCGGGCAATCCGGATTTCATTGGACCGGCAAGAGATCTTCAGAACGCAGCTGCGGGCCTTGATTCGGGCTTCCCACTATGGTGAGATTCGAATCATGTTCCCAATGATTGCGACGCTGGATGAATTCCGCGCAGCCAAGCAAGTCTTCTCTGAGGAGAAGGCGAAGTTGATTGCCGACGGGGTTCCGGTTGCAGATGACATTAAGCTCGGAATGATGGTTGAAATTCCAGCCTCTGCCGTCTTCGCTGATCAGTTTGCTAAGGAAGTTGACTTCTTTAGTATTGGGACCAACGATTTGATTCAATACACCTTTGCTGCCGACCGGGGTAACGAGCACGTTTCCTACCTCTACCAGCCTTACAATCCAGCTTTACTGCGGTTGATCAAGAACGTGATCGATGCCGCTCATAAGGAAGGTAAGATTGCGGCGATGTGTGGTGAAATGGCTGGCGACCAGGTTGCGGTTCCACTACTGATGGGGATGGGGTTGGACGAATACTCAATGAGTGCCACGTCTGTCCTCCGTGTTCGGAGTCAAATGAAGCATCTTGACACCACTGATTGGGCACAAGTTGTTGAGGAAGCCCTCACTACTTGTCAGACCAATGAAGAGGTCAAGGACCTCGTGGAAAAGCACCTTCAGGCTTAACCACGATTGGGAAGCACTAAAAGAATAATGTTTCACTAAATAGCATGGTTGCCAGGCAAATTGGCATCATGCGTTTAGTGTTTTTAGGACCATTTTGCTGGCGTTGCTTAGTCTGATTGTCTGCATGGCGTGGTACAATCAAGACCGAGTAAGTTAGATATGGGTTCCACTGTCTGATGGGTTCGACTCCCACCAGGTGGTTTCGTAATGCTTGGGCTGGCCGGTGATAAGTGATTATGCCAGTCCAGCGTTAATGGTTGTCGCTTGAGTTGAGAGAGATTGTTGAGGTAATGATATGCTGAACATTAGTAAGAAAGGACAAATTAATCTATTAGTTTCTATCTTGGCTGAGGGTAAGAAGTACAAGACCGTGGCCGATTTGGAAGCTAGAATGAACCTCTCCCGGCGTAGCGTGTTTTACTGGTTGAAACAAGTCAACGCTACTTTGAAGTCGCTAGATTTGGATGATGTGCAGAGACTCTCGCAGGGGGGCTACTTTCTGACACAGTCTACGTTGGATGAGTTGCAGCAACACACCCAGTCTGAAGCACAGCCCCTGTTAAACGTGGCTGAGCGGCGGCTAATGATTATCTGGTACTTGGTCCAGCAGGACGCTCACCTATCGCTGGTGAACCTGTCAGAACGATTAAACGTTTCCAAAAATACCATCATCAAAGATCTACGGGCGTTGCCAGCATTGTTGCCGGCGGATACGGAGATTATTAATACGAGTCATGGTAAGGCTTTGGCTGGAAGTGAAGTGATGCAACGCCGGTGGGTTTACCGGCAGTTGGCCCAGCAAAATTTACTAATTATTCATAAGATCCAGAAGTTACCACACATTCCAATATTGACGGAGCGGTTATCTCAATTGCAGGCGGATACTGGTAACTATTACACGGGTGACGCTGCTCAGACACTGATTTGGTATACAGCTTGGCTACTAGATCGGTTACAGGATACCGATCGCGCACTGACTACGGTCAACAATTACCCCCTAGATCGGTTTAGCCAATGGTGTGAAGACTTGCTGTCACACTATGGACAGGTGACCCCCGGAGAGATTGGGAGCCTGCGGGAACTATTACTGGCTGGTCAGCTGCAACAAGTTAATGATGATGACCGCTTTGCCAAAGAATTGTTGACGACCACGCAGAAGGTAGCTCGGCGGTTTAGTTCTGTATCGGGGATCGATATGGTGACTGACAAGTTCTTAGAGGCTTTGGCGACTCATTTGTACTCGACGTATTTTCGAATTAAATACAATGTACAATATCACCACACCAATCTGACGGATGTGAAGTTAGAATACAGTTACTTGATGAATCTGACCAAATACGCGTTGAAACCGTTTGAAGAGTTTTTGCACGCACCAGTTTCTAGTGATGAGTTGGCACTGATTGCTGTGTATTTTGGTGGCGAGGTCAAACGGCTCTCACCGGATTGGCTAGAGTCGGAGAAACAGCCGGACGTTATCCTAGTCTGCACGAGTGGGGTGGGGACAAGTCTGTTGTTATATCAACAGTTATCGGCACGCTATCCGAATATCAGCTTTTCCCAACCGGTAAGTTTAGAAGAGTTTCAGAAAATTGATTTGACCCAGGGTGCCCCTAAATTGGTACTAACCACAGCTAAACTTCAGGCACCAGTGGACGTACCGACCTTGTGGGTCCAGGCGATTCCAACTTCAAGTGATTTTCAGCGCTTGAGTCAAGAATTTCGGCAGTTAGGCTTATTGGATAATTCCCAGGAGACAAAGTTAGTTCATGCCGTGCTTGACATCATTACGGATTACGCCCGGGTTGATGATTTTAACGGATTGACCGCCAGTTTGCGAGATTACTTCCAGAAAACACCGGTGGAAACGACTGCGGTGAAGAACAGTCGCCCATCGCTGGCAGATCTGATTACGCCGGCGCGCATTCAGATTGCCCCTGGAAAATTAGATTGGCAAGCAGCGGTTCATGAATCATTGGTACCTTTGCAGATCGATGGGACGGTCCAACCGATGTATGCTGACCGGATTGTGGGGATTACATTGGCCAAAGGACCGTACATGATGATCAAAGATGGTGTCATGTTGGCCCACGCTAAGCCAGAGGATGGTGTGAATAGCCTGGGGATGTCACTGTTGCTCCTGAAGCAACCGGCCACCATAGTTGCACAGGGTCAGGAACGTCGGTTAGACGTTGTCTTTGGCCTGGCACCAGTTGACCGGGACGCGCACGTCCACGCTTTGAGCCAATTGTTAGCATTGCTACAGGACGCAGGACTGTATGCAGAATTACGGATCGCTGACCGCCCAGAGGATATTTACAAAATTTTGGAGCGGGCGATTCAGCTGCCTTCATAGAGAAACGTGAAATATCACAATGCACGTTGCTGGTGGCTGACACTCCGGTTTTGATTGGGTATTGGGATGGTCAGAACTGAAGAGGTTGCTCACCTCACGCGTGATGGGCCACCTGATTTGCGCGCTAATGGTGTTTAAGAAGAAATACATCTTGAGCTGCTAAAAACGTCTAGGAATTAGTCCTAGACGTTTTTTTAATTGCATTTTTAGCTAAATTAACGGGTCACTGTAGCGGGGGTTCTTGGCTAGGTCTTTTATTTAAACGCTAAAGTAAGTCCCAAGCCAACGGTAACCAAAGCCACGACTCCTAGAATCCAGTAGACAATGTGCGGAGTGTCTCGTTCCATTTTACGACCAAAGCTAATTTCAATCAGGGCGATAGTTGCAATGCCTAAGAGAAACTTCAAGCTGATGAGGAAGGGGGCGTGAACAAATGTCCGGATACTTAAAACAACCCCACTGATAATCATGACAAGATAGGCAATTCTTGCGATGAGTAGAAATTGTGTTATTCGTTTTTCAGAATGGCGAGTCAATCCTAAAATCACCAAAACCGTTAAGATGATCCACGTCCAAAAGTGTAGTGCCAGCCACATAAAAAACCGCTCCCTTACTTACTCGATACCCTAAGCCTACCATATTCAACGTGGTGGCGGAATTAATTTCCCTGACGGAAGACCATTTCAGCGAGGGGACCATACTGATGAACGGCGGTTAGTTCGAAGTTGTGTGTCGTGGTCAGGTCGCCAAAGAGCCGTTTTCCTTGGCCGAGTACGATAGGGGCCACTTGTAGGTAAAGTTCATCAATTAAGTTAGCCTCGAGTAAGGGAGTCAGAATTTGCTGACCGCCGACAATCCAAACGTTTCCGGGGTTCAACCGTAAGTGACTAGCCAATTCCGACACTGAACTGGCGGTAAATGTGACCTGTGGCGTGTCATCACGTTTAGTATGAGTCATGACGTAACTGTGCATCTGTGGATTCCAGGGATTGAAGGGGGCGTTAGGGGCAAATTGGGCAACGTAGTCGTAGGTGACCCGGCCCATGATGGCACTAGTCATCCGCGACAACGTTTGGGCACCCACGTCTGCGGGAATACCGTTTAGCCCAGTTAGCCAGTCAATATTGTTATTAGTGGTTGCGAGGTAGCCATCCAGTGACGTGGCTCCATAGAATTGAATTTTACCCATTGTTTCAGCTCCTTTTAATATGAATGAGGCAGAATTCCCTTGCTTTTAAATAAGGGATGAATGCCTATGTCTTTTGCTGACTGGCAATATATTTTTCCACGGTCATCTTGCTCATGTCACCCAGGGTACTCATGAAGTAACTAGGAGACCAAAGATGTCCACCCCAGCACTTCTGAGCCTTTATCTCTGGATGTCGTTCGAAAAATAAACGAGCCGAACCGCCTTTAAAGGCTTTGACAATATTAGTTGGCGCGTACTTGGGCTTAAAGCTCAGTAGTAAGTGGATATGGTCAGGCATTACTTTTATTTGCTCAATAGTCACTTCGTTCAGTCGGGCTATTTTCGTTAAAATGTCAGTCATTTCAGCGACTAGCTTTGGCGTTGTAAACGCTTCATGCCGATATTTAGTGACCCAAACCAAGTGAAAATGAAAGTTGTAAACATAGCCTCGTTCGTGAATTACTCCTCCAACGGTTTTGCTCATATGTTACCTCCATAAATATTATTGTAAGATGCTTTACTATGGATACAGTATACTCATATGGTACGCTGGTTATCAAGCAAAGGGAGGTGGCAGTTTATGACGAAAACGATGGCCCAATTACCTTATCATTATGGGGTCAAGGTCCGGATCTTCCCTTCAACCGAACAGAAACGTCTGATCAAACGTAACAGTGACGCTAGTCGGTTTATTTATAATCAGATGAACGGCATGAACAATGACCTGTTCTGGTTAAGGCAAGTGAAGATTCCAATTACAATTGTCTTGGATCGAATCGCTGATCTGACTGAACGTCTAAAGAAGCCATCAACTGCTATCTCCAATATTCATGGGTGGTTAAATCGCCCGGATTTTGACAGTCTGATGAAAGCCAACGCTATCAAGAATTACAAGACTGCTTGGAAGCTATTCCGCCAGGTTCATCAGGCGGGGACGCCTAGATTTCATAAACGTGGTTATACTCAGATTTATCAAACGTCATGTCTTTATAGTGCTAAAGTGACAGTCCCAACTATGGAGAATGGTAGCGTTAGACTAATCGACAACCGCCATCTACAACTACCCAAGTTAGGACACCTCCGATTCAAGGGACTTCCATTGAAGATCTTTGACCGGGCTAATGACATTAGAATTGGGACAACAACGGTCTCAATGGACGCTGTGGGTCATTATTTTGTGTCCATGCAGATTGCGTCAGAACACCCCTTTTTTGCCAAACGACCAGCCATCAAATCTAAAGTCGGTATCGGTTTGAATCTCGACAATTTTCTGACAGATTCCAATGGACAAGTGATTGATAATCCCCGTTACTACCAAGTGATTAAAGGAAAGCTGGCTAAGGCTCAACGGAGACTGTCACGGCGGACCAGACGAGCTAAAAGGAATCAACAACGGTTATCAGAAGCAAAGAATTATCAAAGACAACGATTATTAGTGGCCAAATTACAACTTAAAGTTGCCAATCAACGTCAGAACTTTTTGCACCACGTCGCTACGACCTTGATCAAAAACCACGATTTAGTCGTAGCTGAGGAACTGTGGAGTAAAAATATGTTGCGGAATCACGCCTTGGCAATGAGCATCTCGGACGTTGGTTGGCGAACACTTTTGAACATGTTGTCCTACAAAGCTGATTTGTATGGTCGGAAATTTTTGACGATTAATCCCCGGTCATGGCGTAACCTGCAGCCGTTGCGGTTACGCCATGACCGGGAAGAACAAGTTGGCGTTGGCTGACCGCGAGTGGACGTGCCCTAGTTGTGGGACTTTTCATGTGTGTGATCATAATGCGGCTAAAGATATTCTAGCTAAGGGTTTAGCGGCTTTGTAAAAAGCGAGTCCGTCTGGCAACCTGCGGACCTAAAAGGTTTTGGTAATTGGCGGATAAGTCCTATTCGTAGGCTAGCGCTGTATCTAAGCAAACTGTGGTCACCGTACCAAAGGGGGTGGTTCTCACAAGCGTCCGTTTTTAAACGGATGTGGTTGACAGAGACAACAAAGGCCTGGGCGTTTGACCCAGACCTTTGAAGGACAAAATTTAAGCATTACCGTTAACACTACTTGTCTTTAACCAGTAACTCTTGCCACTTAACGTGACCCGGTACCAGGAGGACTTGTCACTGGTCTTGTAACCAGCCTTGTTGATCTTGACAGTTGTGCCACTTGCAAAGTCTTGCGTGTGCGCGGTGGTCTTGGACAGGTAGTTCGAGTTCAAGACGTGATTGTACATGGCATAGTTCTGCGCATTGTTTAACGTAACCGTGCCGCTAGCATCGCTGTAAGTGACCTTCGGAAAGTTCAGTACCTTGCTGTAGACCCAGTACTTAGTTTTGGCGTTTTTACTGAAACGAATACGGTACCAAGTACCACTCCAGCCGCCCTTTTTAACTCCACGACTATCGACGTAAACCTTGGTGCCACGGTGATCAGAATAGAGGCGACTCCAACCGATCTTGTAAGCACCACTAGTCCCCTTAACGTGGTTGTAGACGGTCCACTTTGTGTAGTTCTGTGCCAGGGTAGCTGTTTCATTATTGCTACCGTGATTGTAGGTGACCGTCTTCTTCTTAGGAGTAGTCGTGGTGTGGTCCGTTGACGTATCCGTGGTATCAATCGTATCCGTGGTAGTATCAACGCTGCCACCTAGCGCGGCATATTGTGTTTTAACTAAGGCTAAGAAATCCGTCATGTTGTAGCTTGTACCAAAATAGGATCTGGCGTTGCTGGACCAATAACCGTCGGGATCGGTATGGTTAGTTCCCCCAAGGTTATTGGAAACATCGTGGTGAGAAAGCACCGTGGTGTAACGTTTAGGCGTCAAACCATATTTTTTCAAAATATAAGCCGTGTAGTACGAGGCATTGTTCAACTCGGAAGCAAAGGCGGCCTTGGAGTGAACTTCCACCTGTTCGAATTGTACGTAACGTTGGTTGGCAACTGGACCAGCACCCCAACAAAGGTACTTGGTATTCGCCACGTTAATAATGCTACTGGCATCCACGAAGGTGTGAACAAACGCGGACTTGTAATTATTCTTCATATAATTGATTTCACCATAAATGGTTGAGTTGGGGTTGGCCGTTTCATGGACCACGACCCCTTCAGGCTTGCCATTTCGGTAACTGTATTGCGGAAAATTTGGCCAAATATTTGTGGTAATTTTTGGCGTCGCGTAATGTTGATTGGCGATGTAGGTATTAATTGAGTTGGCACTGGCGGTCGTGCTTGTCCAGAAGAGGCCTAAACACCCCACAGTGAGAGCCATTCCCCGAACGGCCCATCGTTGCCATTTTTTCATATTATCTTCTCCTCCTGTGGAAATTACTCCTAAATTGAATAAAGAACGTTGTAACGCAACGCCTAAAGTATAACGTATTTATGGTGAGATGGATATGGTTTACAAGGTTATGTAACATTACAAGTTGTTCGGGAACTCGCTACGGCTGGATGATAATTAGGGGGAATTGGTGAAATTAATTGGGTTTTACCGGTTGCGGGGCGCGTCAAAAAAAGGTTATTCGGCTTTAGCCTTTTGTTTCAAATATCTTACAATTTGATTGCGAAGTGGGAAGGCTTTACTTGCTATGACTAGGAAACTTGACTATAATAGTTATTTGCATATGAAAGGAGCGACGAACCATGGCTGAAGAAACAGAGATCAAGATTGGCGATATCATCGCGGCCAAGAAGTTTGGCCCCCTGGAGCATAATTTCACGGGAGAAGTCACCAAAGTGTATGATAATTCAGTTTTAGTCGAGATCCGGGACTATGACCCTAAGGACAAGACAGCGGTTGGCGATATGAATAACCGGGCAGTTGTACGGAAGTCAGCTGCTAAGATTACAGGAAACGTAGCGGATAAAAACTAGTTTTCTGAAGTTCTTTTGAATTTATTTGCAAAAAAATAATGACAACTCACAGATGGTATGCTATACTTTTCTGTGTTGTGCGGGTGTAGTTTAGTGGTAAAATTCAAGCTTCCCAAGCTTGCGTCGCGGGTCCGATTCCCGTCACCCGCTTTCGAATGGGGCGGCCTTAGGGTCGTCTTTCTTATTTATTCGAAAGCTTTTAACCAGCAGTTGAATGAGTACCAGACAGACGTTTTCTTTTCAGCGAATCCGGGAGGCTGTGAGCCGGGTAAGACGCATCTGGGAACGGATCAACTGTTGACAATCAAATTAATCATTTAAGTGGACTTTTAAGTCAATCAGAGTGGTACCGCGGGAATTCTCGTCTCTTACAATTTTATTTGTAGGGGACGTTTTTTTATCCCATCGGTTGAATGGTGTAGACTAAGAGCACAATGTCATTGATGAAGCGAATTACAGGGAGGAAAAATAGCATGGATTATAAACAAAAAGTTACCGCAGCTTTAGCCACTGCCTTAGACGGCCAACTGACTGCTGACGAAATTTCGGCTAAGTTAGAACGTCCTAAGACTTCTGACAAGGGGGACATGGCGTTCCCAACGTTTACTTTAGCTAAGGTGTTGCACCGTGCACCCCAACAGATTGCTCAGGATTTAGCCGAAAAGCTTGATCAGACTGGGTTTGAAAAGGTCGAAGTCGTAGGTCCTTACCTGAACTTCTTCTTTGACAAGGGGGCTTACAGTGAGGCTACCTTGAACACGGTGTTGACGGCTGGTGCCAGTTACGGTCAAAACGAAGCCGGCAACGGTGGCAACGTCCCCATCGATATGTCTTCTCCTAACATTGCCAAGCCAATGTCCATGGGTCACTTGCGTTCGACGGTGATTGGAAATTCAATCGCTGAAATTCTGACGAAGAACGGTTATCACCCAATCAAGGACAATCACTTGGGTGACTGGGGAACACAATTTGGTAAGTTGATCACGGCCTACAAACTGTGGGGGAACGAAGCCGACGTTAAGGCTGACCCAATCAACAAGCTAGTGGAATATTACGTTCGTTTCCATAAGGAAGATGTCGACAAGCCTGAACTGGATGATACGGCTCGTGAATGGTTTAAGAAGTTGGAAGATGGCGATGAAGAAGCCCATCATCTGTGGGAATGGTTCCGTGAAGCTTCCTTGCAAGAATTTAATGATGTTTACGATGAATTAGGTGTTAAATTTGACACTTACAATGGTGAAGCCTTCTACAATGACAAGTTGGCAGAAGTTGTACAAATTCTGAAGGATAAGAATTTGTTGGTTGAATCTCAAGGCGCTCAAGTGGTTGATTTGAGTAAGTATGACCTCAATCCAGCACTGATTTTGAAGAGTGACGGGGCTTCCTTGTACATCACGCGTGACATTGCCACGGCCCTTTATCGTGACCGGACTTACGCACCAGCTAAGAACTTATACGTGGTTGGTTCCGAACAGACCTACTACTTCAAGCAATTGAAGGCTGTTTTACAGGAAATGGGTGTGAAATCTGCTGATAACCTGCAACACGTGCCGTTTGGTCTGATTACCGTTGATGGGAAGAAATTATCAACGCGTTCTGGTCGGATCATCTTGTTGGCGAAGGTGTTGGAAGAATCCGTTAAATTAGCTGGCGAAGAAATCGATGAAAAGAATCCAGACTTAACCAATAAGGCTGAAGTTGCACGTCAAGTTGGTGTTGGGGCCATTGTCTTCGGTGATTTGAAGAACGAACGGACCAACAATATTGATTTCGTCCTGGCTGATCAATTGAAGTTCGAAGGCGAGACGGGCCCTTACGTGCAGTACTCTCACGCCCGTGCTGAAAGTATCTTGCGGAAGGCCGGAAAGGTTGACGTTCAGGCGGATGGTAATCAGATTGATGATCCAGAAGCTTGGGACACGATTAAGACCTTGGCTGACTTCCCAGCAATTGTGAAGATGGCTTGTGCTGAACTAGAACCTTCAGTGATTGCCAAGTATGCCATTCGCTTAGCTAAGACCTTTAATAAGTACTACGCTCACTCCAAGATTTTAACGGAAGATGCTGAGTTACCAGCTCGTCTAGCACTGGTTAAGGCGGTTTCGACGGTCTTGAAGGAAAGTTTACGTCTCTTAGGCGTGCAAGCACCAGATGAAATGTAAGTTTAAATATGTGTGAGGTAGGAAGGATGCCATTTAGTTGGCATCCTTTTTATTTTGTCATTAATCATGTTTTTTTGTAGAACTACATCGAAGACGTTATATTTTAAAGTTCGTATATTGTAAGGATTGTTGATTTTGACGATGAATAGATATGATAGTCGGAACACCTGGAACGGTCTATTGACAAAGTGAGATGCTAATCAAGTCATCAACGACAAAGTGTAGGTGATGACTAATTCCGAATATTAAAAAGATTATACCTAATAAAGTTCTCAAATTCGTTGACACTGAGTGTGGGAGTTGCTAAACTTAAGCTCAAAATAGATGAAGGAGAATTGACATGGTACAAGTGGGATTAGTCATGGGGTCAATTTCGGATTGGCCAACAATGCAACAGACAGCGACGTTGTTGACGGCACTGGGAATCAGCTATGAACGACGCGTGATTTCGGCCCATCGAATGCCAGCGACTCTTCAGTCATACGGAGAGCAAGCACTTGATCGGGACCTGCAGGTAATTATTGCGGGTGCCGGGGGTGCTGCTCATTTGCCGGGAATGCTGGCAGCCAACACATTGCTACCAGTGATTGGCGTGCCAATTCAATCGCATGCGTTGCAGGGGATGGACTCGCTATTGTCGATTGTTCAAATGCCCGGAGGGGTGCCAGTAGCAACGATGGCCATTGGCTCAGCGGGGGCAAAGAACGCAGCGTTAATGGCGGCTCAGATTTTAGGACTACAGAATACGGATATTCGGACGGCAGTGCAGAACTTTCGGCAGCAACAACGACGGGAGGCGGAAGAGAGTGAACAACGGTTCTGAGAAGGTTATTTTGCCACCAGCAACGATTGGCATTGTTGGTGGCGGTCAACTGGGACAAATGTTGGCCTTACAGGCAAAGGCCATGGGCTACCACGTCGGTGTGTTGGATCCAACGCCGGTCGCTCCTGCTGGGCAGGTGGCTGACTTTCAGATTGTGGCCGATTATCAGGACAATGCGGCGTTAATGACGTTGGCACAGCGCAGTGATGTTTTAACGTATGAGTTTGAAAATGTGGATGAGCACGCACTGCAAGCCGCACAAGCTCATACCAAATTGCCACAAGGGACAGCCCTACTTCACATCACTGGCAATCGATTACGTGAGAAACAGTTTCTCAAGGAACACGGCGTACCAGTGACGCCATTTGTGGCTGTAGCTAATGGGACCGAATTGACGGGGGCACTGCAAAAAATCGGCACGCCAGCAATTTTAAAAACTGCTGCCGGGGGATATGATGGGCACGGACAGGTGAATTTAACTTCAGCCGCCGTACCAGCTGAAGTGTCAGACCTATTGCAGGTGCCGTGTATTTTAGAAGCTCGTCAGGCGTTCAAACTAGAAGTTGCTATGATGGTTGCCCGACAGGCTGACGGTCGAGTAGTGACTTTTCCGCTGGTGGAGAATCAGCATCATCGACACATCTTGCATACGACAATTGCACCAGCAGCGGTTAGTCCGGCAGTTCATCGGCAAGCAAAACAGATTGCGACGACGATTGCGCAGGCGTTGACGTTACGTGGTGTACTCGGAATTGAGTTTTTTGTCCTTGAGGATGGTCGTTTGTTGGTCAATGAACTGGCTCCGCGGCCGCATAATTCAGGTCACTACTCAATTGAAGCATGTAATGTGTCACAGTTTGAGGCCCATATTCGCAGTATTTGTGGGTTGCCAATTCCTGACATTACGCTGGTGCAGCCGGCCGTGATGCGTAATCTATTGGGGACGGATCTAACGGTGGCCCGGCAAGCATTGGTAACGGAGCCAACCTGGCATTTTCATGATTATGGTAAGGCAGACATCAAGCCGCAACGTAAGATGGGGCACGTGACGGTATTGGGGTCAAATGTGAACCAACTATTAGCAAGTTTATCGCAATTGAAGGGAGAACATTAACGACATGACGATTGAAAAGGGTGCGTTACTTTATACCGGTAAGGCTAAAAAAATGTACGCGACTAACGACCCAGAAGTTTTATGGGTGGACTACCTTGATCAGGCAACGGCTTTAAATGGTAAGCGTAAGGTCGTGGTTGAGCAGAAGGGGTTGCTGAACAATCGAATTTCTAGTTTGATTTTTCAAGACTTAGCCAAGCATGGTATTCAGAATCATTTCATTGCGCAACCTTCGGAATACGTCCAACTGGTCAAACGGGTCAAGATGATTCCGTTGGAAACCGTGGTTCGAAACGCTGCTTCGGGAAGTTTTGAGCGGAAGTTTGGGGTAGCTTATCTGCAGCCGTTGGTTCCACCAGTCATGGAATTCTTTTACAAGAGTGATGAACTGGATGATCCATTTATTAATGACTCACAAATTTCAGCGTTAGGCTTGGTGAGTCCTGAAAATTTGGCTGAAATGAAGCGTCAGGCGCTTCAAGTTAATCAGCGTCTGCAGGCCATTTTTGATGAAATGGGGATTCAACTGGTGGATTTCAAGGTGGAATTTGGTCTGACGATGGACGGCCACGTCCTTCTGGCAGATGAAATTTCTCCGGATAGCTGTCGACTAGTCGACAAGCAGACTAAAAAGTCACTGGATAAGGACGTCTTCCGTAAAAACTTAGGTTCCTTAACGACCGTTTATCAGGAAGTGTTAAATCGGCTCAGTACCGTTGAAGGGAGTCCCGAATGACGTATTTAGCAAAAGTCACTGTTACGTACAAAGAATCAATCTTGGATCCTAAAGGGGAGGCCATTAACGACGCCCTTCATCGGTTGGGCTACGATAATGTTCAGTCGGTAGAGATGGGCAAATACTTTGAGCTTAAAGTCACTGGGAATGGCGAGCCAATTGAAGCACAAGTCGATGAAATGTGCGATCGATTATTAGCAAATGTCAATATGGAAACCTATCAAATTAAAATTGTGGAAGTGGAGGATTAAGTTATGAAGTTTGCCGTACCAGTCTTTCCTGGTTCTAACTGTGATTACGATATGGTTAACGCGTTGCGGGATATTTTGAATGTTCCGGCTGATCTGGTTTCGGCGCAGGCCACGAACCTTGAAGGCTACGATGCGGTCGTTTTACCCGGTGGCTTTTCATATGGTGATTACTTGCGGAGTGGTGCCATTGCTCGGTTTTCGCCAGTTATGGCGGCGGTGAAGGACTTCGCTGCTACCGGGAAACCGGTCCTGGGAATCTGCAATGGCTTTCAGATATTGACGGAAGCCGGGCTATTACCGGGGACGTTGCAAGCTAATCGGTCCGCCCAGTTTATTTGTCAGACGAGTGAATTGATTATTCGTAATTCGCGGACGATGTTTACTACCGCTTATGGGACGCAAACAGAAATTTCTCTGCCAATTGCCCACGGCGAAGGAAACTACTATTGTGATGCGCAGACTCTGTCAGAGTTGCGGACTCATCACCAAATTGTTTTTGAATACGGCGACAATCCCAATGGGAGTGTCGCTAATATTGCGGGAATTACGAATCAACGGGGGAATGTTTTAGGAATGATGCCACATCCTGAACGGGCCGTAGAAACGATTTTGGGTTCAACTGCCGGTTTGGGAATCTTTCAATCGTTAATCAGTCATCAACGGGAGGGTGCCCATGCTTAAAAATATAGAACCAACGCCGGAAGCCTTACGTGATGACCATATCTACCGTGAGTGGGGATTGTCAGACGCTGAGTATGAATTGATCATCCAGAAAGTTTTAGGGCGGTTACCGAATTACACGGAGGCCGGGTTATTCTCTGGCATGTGGAGTGAACATTGTTCTTATAAGAATTCCAAGCCCGTCTTAAAGAAGTTCTGGACTCAGGGTGACCAGGTCGTGGCTGGTCCCGGAGAGGGGGCCGGTATTATTGATATTGGGGATGGTCAAGCAGTTGTTTTTAAGGCGGAAAGTCACAACCATCCCTCGGCCATTGAACCTTACGAGGGGGCGGCCACCGGAGTTGGTGGGATTATCCGGGACATCTTTTCAATGGGGGCCAAGCCGATTGCGTTATTGGATAGTTTACGATTTGGCGAATTAACCGATGAAGCGACGAAGTATTTAGTGTCACAGGTGGTTGCCGGTATCGGTGGTTACGGGAACTGCATCGGTATTCCAACCATTGGTGGGGATACCGCTTTTGATGCCAGTTATCAGAAGAATCCCTTAGTCAATGCGATGTGTGTTGGTATCTTAAATCAGGCCGACATTCAGAAGGGGCAGGCGACCGGTGTGGGTAACAGTGTCATCTACGTTGGCGCTAAGACGGGGCGTGATGGTATTAGTGGAGCATCGTTTGCATCGGCAGAATTCAACGATGCTAAGGCTGCTCAACGTTCTGCCGTTCAGGTAGGTGATCCATTCATGGAAAAGCTTCTAATGGATGCTTGTTTGGAAGTCATTCATGAGCACCGTGAGAGCCTGGTTGGAATTCAGGATATGGGCGCGGCGGGCTTAGTGTCCTCGTCTGCTGAAATGGCGTCCAAGGCTGGTAGCGGTTTGGAGCTCAATTTGGACTTAGTTCCTCAGCGTGAGAGTGGCATGACGCCGTTTGAATTGATGCTATCGGAGTCTCAAGAGCGCATGTTGCTGTGTATCCGGGCTGGCGCGGAAAAAGAGATTTACGCTGTCTTTGAAAAATACGGTCTCGATGCAGTAACGATTGGTCACGTGACAACCGGTCATCAGTATCGATTATGGCATCGGGGCAAGTTAGTGGCCGATGTGCCAGTGGATGCTCTCGCTAGTGATGCGCCCGTCTATCAGCGGGAGCAAAGGGTACCTGAACGGTTGGTTCAGCAGTCAAACAGTCAGTTTAGTCCGGTAATCGAGGATGCAACAGCCGCATTCAAACAGATTCTCCAACAGCCAACCGTTGCGTCGAAGCGGGCTTTATATCGAACCTATGATTCACAAGTTCAGACCAATACGGTGGTGCAACCCGGCTCGGATGCGGGAGTCGTGAGAATTCGACAAACAGATAAGGCACTGGCGATGACAACGGATGTAAACGGTCGTTATTTATTCTTGAATCCCCGGGTTGGTGGTGAAATGGCGGTTGCCGAAGCTGCTCGAAATATCGTGGCCTCAGGCGGTCTGCCGCTGGGAATTACGGATTGTTTGAACTTTGGAAATCCTGAAAATCCGGAACAGTTTTATGAATTAGCTGAATCCGCTCAGGGAATTAGTCGCGCTTGTCAGCTTTTCAATACCCCCGTTATTTCGGGAAACGTTTCTCTGAACAACGAATCGAATGGGCAATCAATCTACCCAACGCCAATGATTGGAATGGTCGGACTAATTAAGCACCAACGCGATATTACAACTCAGGACTTCAAACGACCGGGTGACGCGGTTTATGTTCTGGGCGACACGCACGCTGATTTTAATGGTAGTGAGTTACAGAAGATGTTGACTGGTTGTATTTCAGGCGCACTATTTGATTTTGATCTTGAGGTTGAGAAGCGGAATCAAGATTTACTACTTGGCGCGATTCAAGCAGGACTAGTCGCCAGTGCCCACGATGCTGCAGAGGGTGGCTTGATTGTGGCTATTGCTGAGTCTTGTTTTGGGAACAATTTAGGAGTGAGTCTAACGAGTGATTTACGGTCGGTGGATTTCTTTGCGGAGACGCAGTCGCGTTTCGTGGTGTCAGTCCCGCAAAAGAGCCGAGACGCTTTTGAAAAGCAAATGCAGTCGCAGGTAACGTATCTAGGTGAGGTGACGGCGGCTGACCAATTGCTCGTTCAGTCTGCTGATCAAGCGTTTGATGTGCCGGTCAGCGTTGCCAAGCAGCTGTGGGAGGAGGCGTTACCGTGTCTACTGAAATAAAGAGCCTTAATGAAGAGTGTGGTGTTTTTGGCGTTTGGGGAACGCCCGATGCAGCTAACTTAACTTATTTTGGGCTGCATGCGCTACAACACCGCGGTCAAGAGGGCGCGGGAATTACGGCGAATAACGCTGGTAGCTTAAGCTCTGAGCGGGGATTGGGATTACTAGCGGATGTCTTCCGTGATCCTCGTCGATTAGAACGGTTGCAAGGAGCCGCGGCGGTGGGCCATGTCCGGTATGCCACCGCGGGCAACCATGGTTTAGAAAACATTCAGCCCTTAGAATTTAATTTTAGTGACGCTCAGTTTGCACTAGCCCACAATGGAAATTTAACAAATGCCATGACGTTGCGACGTAATCTAGAAGATGCTGGTGCAATTTTTCATGCAAGTTCCGACAGTGAAATCTTGATGCACTTGATTCGGCGGAGCCATGCTTCTACGTTGCAGGAACAAGTCAAAGCGGCTTTGCAACAGATTCATGGCGGTTTTGCCTACCTGTTATTGACGAATGATCGGCTATTTGCGGCGTTAGATCCGAACGGGTTACGGCCGCTAGTAGTTGGTGAATTACCAACTGGCGGAATTGTCGTTTGCAGTGAAACTTGTGCTTTAGATGCGGTGGGGGCAACATTTATTCGCGATGTACAACCGGGCGAATTACTAACGATTGACGACTCGGGTCTTAAAATTGACCACTATACCACGGCTACTCAGCTTGCGATTTGTTCAATGGAGTACATCTACTTTGCCCGCCCAGATTCTAACATCTATGGGGTGAACGTGCATTCCGCCCGTAAGCGGATGGGGGCGCAGTTGGCTAAGGAACAACCAGTAGATGCTGATATTGTGGTCGGGGTCCCCAACTCATCGCTCTCCGCTGCCAGTGGTTATGCAGAAGCGAGTGGGTTACCGTACGAAATGGGGTTGATCAAGAATCAATACTCAGCGCGAACCTTTATTCAGCCCACTCAGGAGTTGCGCGAACGGGGAGTCCGAATGAAACTTTCTGCAGTTAAGGGTGTGGTGGCTGGTCAACGGGTTATCTTGATTGATGATTCAATTGTTCGGGGTACTACGAGTCGGCAGATTGTTAAATTATTGAAGGACGCTGGTGCTAAGTCAGTGCATTTGAGAATTGCGTCACCGCCACTCAAATATCCTTGCTTTTACGGAATTGATATACAAACAACCAAGGAACTGATTGCTGCGCAGGAAAGTATTCCAGAGATGCGGCAAAGTCTTGGGGTAGATTCACTAGGCTTCTTGAGCGAACAAGGGGTTATTGACGCCGTGGGGTTACCGACGTCAGCACCATATGGTGGGCTTTGCATGGCCTATTTCAATGGGGATTATCCCACACCTCTATATGACTATCAGGCGGAATATGATGAAGAGATTCGTCAGTCAAAACAGCAATAACAGAAAACGGGGGGACTTACGTGAGTGATGCGTATAAAAAGGCTGGCGTTGATATTAACGCGGGGTATCAGGTTTTAAAAACGGTCAAAGAGATGAGTGGTAATACACAATTGGGAGCCTTTGGGGGGCTATTTCCGTTACCATTAACTGATCTGGTTCAGGACCCAGTGTTGGTTGCGGGAACCGATGGTGTTGGAACTAAGTTGCTGGTGGCCATCACTGCGCACCGGCATACGTCAATTGGCATTGATTTGGTGGCCATGTGTGTCAACGATGTTTTAGCGCAGGGAGCTCGCCCATTGTTCTTTTTAGATTACCTAGGATTAGGTCACACGGAAGAACGACGGGTTGCTGATATTCTGGAAGGCATCGTAGCTGGTTGTCATGAGGCCGGTGTCGCTTTGACTGGTGGTGAGACTGCCGAAATGCCTGATATGTATGGCCAGGAACACTATGATTTGGCTGGATTTGCCGTGGGACTGGCTGACCGAGCAGATCTGCTGCACCCCGAAAGGGTCTCTCCTGGTGATATTTTGATTGGCTTATCCTCTAATGGTTTGCATGCCAATGGATTCAGTTTAGTTCGGGACATCCTATTTAAACAAAATGATTATCAGCTAACTCAAGAGATACCAGAGTTGGGACACTCACTGCAAGAGGAACTATTGCGACCAACAGCAATCTATGTAAATCAGGTGCTCCCATTGCTTCAACGGAAGCTGGTTACTGGTATCGCGCATATTACGGGTGGCGGGCTGGTTGAAAATGTGGCGCGGGTACTTCCCAAGGGGTTGCAGGCCCAATTTGTCCTTGGCAGTTGGCCCGTGCCGCCAATCATGACTTTCCTGGAAACGGCGGGTAATTTAACACCAACCGATATGCGGGAGACATTTAATCTTGGCTTAGGGATGGTATTGGTCGTTCATGCGGATAAGGTTCCTGCAGTTTTGGCCAGTTTAAGGGCGAATGGTCAACCAGCTTATGAGGTGGGGTCAGTGACCATTAATGATCCGGACATCGTTGATAGTCCCACTGTCAGTTTTAAGGAGGCAGGGCATGACTAAGCGGTTAGCTGTGTTTGCTTCTGGTACGGGGACTAATTTTAGTGCCTTGAACCAAGCAATTAAGGACCGACAAATTCCAGCGGAAATCGTACTGCTTGTGTGTGATCATGAGCAAGCACCAGTGGTTCAACGTGCGCGCGTAGCTCAGATTCAAACGCTAATTGTGGATTTTCATGCATACCCAACTAAGGCCGCGGCCGAGGAACAGATTTTGCAGAAATTAAAAGCAAGTCAGGTGGAGGCCATTCTATTGGCTGGTTATATGCGAATTGTGGGTCCGACCCTATTACGAGGCTATCCGCATCGAATTTTGAATTTACATCCAGCATTACTGCCGAATTTTCCTGGGCGTCATGGCGTTGAGGACGCTTTGGCAGCAGGGGTTCGTGAAACCGGTGTGACGGTTCACTTTATCGATGCCGGCGTTGACACTGGCGAAATCATTGCTCAACGGGTGGTTCCAATAAACACTGACGATACGGTTACGTCATTAGCTACCCGAATTCATGCTGCTGAACATGATTTGTATCCAACGGTTCTTCAACGTTTAATTGATGAAGGTGTCTTTTAAGTGTTAGAAGTCAACGTGAAGAATCCACTAAAACTTAAAAGGGATGAAACAAGAATGGCACAGGTATTAATTGTGGGCAGTGGTGGTCGAGAACACGCCATTGCCAAGACTATGCTAGCAAGTCCGCAAGTAACGACAGTTTTTTGTGCGCCAGGTAATCCAGGGATGGTGGCTGATCAAGTTCAGCTAGTTGCGATTGATGAGTTGGACCTTGCAGGTCTCATTGCTTTTGCGCGCAAACAGAAAATTGATTTAACGTTTATTGGTCCTGAGGCGCCCCTGGCAGCGGGGATTGTTGACGCCTTCTTAGCAGCTGATTTAGCAGTCTTTGGTCCGCCTCAAGCCGTTGCCCAACTTGAAAGTTCTAAGGCCTTTGCCAAGCAATTTATGCAGCGAAATGGGATTCCCACCGCCGACTACCGACTATTTCATGACCATGTGGCTGCGTTGGCCTATAGCGAACAAGCTCCTCTACCGCAAGTAATCAAAGTGGACGGATTGGCTAGTGGTAAAGGCGTGACGGTTGCGGTTGACCATCCGATGGCTGCCGATGCCCTAGCGCAGGCTTTTGAAACGACGGATACGGTGCTTATTGAGCAATTTATGAGTGGTTTTGAGTTTTCACAAATGGTGTTGGTTGGGGGCAATCGGTATAGCTTATTGCCAACAGCACAGGATCATAAGCGATTACTTGATCACGATGAAGGACCGAATACGGGCGGAATGGGGGCATATTCGCCCGTGCCCCAGATCACACCTGACATTATTCAAGAGACTATTCAACGCGTGATTGTGCCAACCCTGGCAGGGCTGAGCCGAGAAGGTTTGTGTTTCAACGGGGTTCTTTACGTGGGTGGTATTTTGACGTCCAAGGGCGTGCAAGTGGTTGAGTACAACTTGCGCCTGGGTGATCCGGAAACCCAGATTATTCTCCCTCAGGTAACCAGCGATTTTTATCAGGCAATTCAGGATCTAATGGCGCATCAGCAACCACGGCTAACTTGGCAAGAAGGCGAGACTTATTTGGGCGTCGTACTAGCGGCGCCGGGCTACCCTAGTAGTCCAAAGTTAGGTGTGGCAGTGCCAACCATTGTGGGAGCCGATTATGCGGGCGTATGGGGGAAACCTGGTCAGTTAGTCAGTGCTGGTGGCCGGGTCATGTTGGTAAGCGCGCATGCAGCTGATTTAGCAACCGCGCAGCGGCGAGTTTACGCGCAACTTGAGCGAGTACTAACTGGTGATTTGATTTTTCGAACGGATATTGGCGCTAAAGGTATGGGTTCAATGGCTAACCCTGGCTCTCCAGCATAAACAGGTGATTGGCAAACGATTCGTTTTTTTGCGTTAAAAACGAATATTTGGTACACTTGCTTTATAAATATGCAGAGACATGTGGCGTTTTTCCGCATCCTTTGTTATACTTAGTGAAATTTTATGCGGGAGGGTCGTCGTCATGAAGAAAAGTATTCGCCAAGCGCGCATTGAGCAGTTAATTAATCAGTATCCCATTGGAACTCAGGAAGAATTAATGGATCATCTGGAGGATGTCGGTATTCAGGCGACGCAGGCCACCATTTCACGAGACATTCGGGAAATGCAGATTGTAAAAGCCCAAGATGGGCATGGTCACCTGCGCTATACAATTTTTAAAGCGGGCAATCGCAGTGAAAAGGAACACCTGCGAGAGACCATCAACGAAGTGGTGACTGGCTTGACCCGAGTTGAATTCGTTAATATTTTGAAAACGCTGCCGAGCAATGGCAACCTGTTGGCGGCCATCTTTGATGACTTGAACTTACCAGAGATTGCCGGTACGCTGGCTGGTCATGATACGATCTTTATTATCAGCCCAAGTGCTCAAGTGGCTGAAAAGCTACATGATGAAATTGCGGCAGAAATGAATCCAGAAATTGTTCACTAGGCGTCATTGTGGATTGAACAGGCGTGGGTCGACAAAAGTTGGCTCACGCCCTTTCTCTAAGATGGGCGTCTCTACATAGGCCAATCGCGTTAAGCAAATTTAAAGCTTCATAAAGTTTGCCCGAAAACGCGGCTAAGCGCCATGACTATGCTAAAATAGCCATATTATAATTGAGATAGAAGAGGCTATTTTATGAATAACCAAGAACCGAATGAGAATGCTTGGACCGGGTTTAAGTCCGGTTTTAAGCGTTTCTGGCACCGATTTCAGTTGACTCGCTGGATTATTGTGATCATTCTAAGCATGATCCTGATTATGAGTGGGTACTTAACGTTTATGGCCAAGACGGCTAACGTTGGTGACTTGAAGGCGGCGTTGGAAAATCCCACGCAGATTTATGATCGTCACAATAGTAAAGCCGGGACTCTGTACTCCCAGAAGGGGACCTACGTCCCACTTGAAAAAATCACCACGAACGTGCAGAGTGCGGTGATTTCCACCGAGGACCGGAATTTTTATCACGAACATGGTTTCTCCGTTAAGGGGATTGGACGGGCTTTTTTTCTGTATGCCAAGAATAAAGTACTCCGACAAAACTACATTAGTGGTGGGGGGAGTACATTGACCCAACAATTGGTCAAGAACGCCTACCTCACGCAAGAGCAAACGTTTACGCGGAAATTTAAGGAACTATTCCTGTCAATCGAAGTTGAGAACGTTTATTCTAAGCAAGACATCTTGTCCATGTATCTTAACAACGCTTACTTTGGCAACGGTGTTTGGGGGGTCCAGGATGCTGCTAAACGGTACTTTGGCAAGTCCGCTGCTGCATTGACGGTGCCGGAGTCCGCTGTATTAGCGGGGATGCTAACGTCCCCATCGGCTTACAATCCAGTTGACCACCCGCAGGCCTCACGGGCTCGTCGGAACGTTGTCCTGGGTCTGATGGCGGATACTGGGGCCATTTCGAAGTCGCAGGCGAAGAGTTATCAGGCAACGGCTCTGACCACGAATGATACTTACAATTATAAGAACAGTTATCGGTACCCGTACTTCTTTGATGCCGTGATTAATGAAGCCGTCAGTAAATACGGACTCACGGAATCTGAAATTATGAACAAGGGATATAAAATCTATACCACCCTGGATCAGGGCAACCAAAGGCAAATGCAGACGTTATTTAAGAACACATCTTACTTCCCAGCCAATGCCAGCGATGGGACCAAGGTCCAAGCGGCCAGTATCGCCATTGACCCGAATACCGGGGGTGTCGAAGCCGTTGTTGGGGGTCGTGGGAAGCACGTTTTCCGGGGCTATAACCGGGCGACACAAATGCGGCGTCAACCGGGATCGACTATCAAGCCACTGGCCGTGTATGCACCTGCATTAGAAAATGGGTACTACTATGACTCCGAGCTGACTGACAAGAAAAAGTCGTATGGGACCAATAACTATTCGCCCCATAACTACGGGAATCAGTACAGCGGTAAGGTTCCAATGTACCAAGCTCTGGCGCAAAGTAAGAACGCACCGGCCGTTTGGTTGCTGAATAAGATTGGTGTCGACAAGGGGTACGATTCCGTCAAAAAGTTTGGGCTACCAGTCACCAAGTCTGATAAGAACTTAGCCCTAGCACTGGGTGGACTGAAGACCGGGGTTTCTCCGCAACAATTGGCTCAGGCTTACACAGCGTTTGCCAATAATGGCACCATGTCATCTGCTCATTACATTCGTAAGATTGTGGATGCGTCAGGGAATGTGGTGGTGGACACTTCCGATTCTGCTGCGAAGACGACCAAGGTTATGTCGAGCAAGACCGCTAAACAGATGACCAGTATGATGATGGGCGTCTTTAATTATGGAACCGGGGTCAGCGCCAAGCCTTACGGATACACGATTGCCGGTAAGACCGGGAGTACCGAGGCTGATGGTGATTCCGACGCCACCCGGGATAAATGGATCGTGGGGTACACGCCTGATGTCGTCGTGACGACCTGGGAAGGGTTTGACAATACCAGTAACAAGAATCACCTGGAGAACGTCAGTGGTACTGGTGAGGGTCCACTTTATCAGGCTGAAATGCAGGCTATTCTGCCGAACACTAAGGGAACTGCTTTTGATACCAAGGATGCTTCTACCATCGCTAAGGGTGAGGACAATTCCAACTCCAGCAGTAGTGACATTTGGGATCAGGTACAAGAAGGCATTAACAATGCTGGTAAGTCCTTCAATAGTGCAGCTAATACTGTCAAATCTTGGTGGAAATCAGTCGTTCAATAGTGAAATCCCCCTGGGGTGAAAGCGTAAACCATGGTACAATAATAAATGGTAATTCAACTGGGCGTAGGCCCAACAAGGAGGAAACACCAATGGCTGACAAGATGGAAGACTTGGGTGCACAATTAGCCCAAGCACTTCAAGAATCAGAAGAATTCACAGGTTTAGAAACGGCATACAATGACATGAAGGCTGACGCCGACACGTACCAGCTGTTTAAAGACTTCCAAAAAATCCAAATGGACTTGCAACAAAAGCAAATGGCTGGTCAAGAGTTGACTAACGACGAAATGAGCCATGCCCGCGAAGTTGCTGACAAGGTTTCTAAGATTGACTCTATCAAGTCTTTGATGGAAAAGGAACGGGATGTTAACACCCTGTTATCCAACTTGAATCAGACGATTACGAAACCCATCGAAAGCATCTACCAGGGCTAAAACGTCTGTTAATCGTCGGTACACCCCCTCATTCTTGGGAGGTCCGTGCCGGCGATTTTTCAATTTAAATCAATAAAAAATTGAGAGGAGTGCCCACCTGATGAAATTTATTCACGCTGCAGACTTACATTTAGACAGCCCGTTTCTCGGCCTCACGGGATTACCAGGCTCATTGGCAACCACTGTACGAGAATCTACATTTACAGCGGCCACGAAGGTCTTTGACCGTGCCCTCAGTGAGCACGTCGACTTTGTCCTCTTAGCGGGTGATCTATTCGATCGGGCTGAGCAGAGTGTGGCCGCACAAGCATTTCTATTTACCCAATTCGACCGTTTAAATAATGCGCAAATTCCTGTGATTGTGAGTTTTGGCAATCATGATTATTTAACCGACCAAGCAATAATTTATCCTACCAACGTGACGGTCTTAGGTGAACACGTCACGACCACCACGCTACAGCTGGCTTCCGGTGAGACGGTAGCCGTGAGTGGATTTAGCTATCCGCAACGCTGGGTTCCAGATGATCCGTTGGCTGCGTACCCGGCGCACGCCACAACAGACTGGCACATCGGGATGCTTCACGGCGCCATAGCTACGGGTAGTCAGGACCATTACGCACCATTCACGGTGGCTGAACTGTTGCGCAAACGATACGACTATTGGGCCTTGGGCCACATTCATCATCGGCAAAGTTTAAATGACCAGCCGCCGGTTTTATATGCGGGTAACACGCAGGGCCGCGCTGTGACGGAGACGGGGGCGAAGGGGGCTTACCTGGTTCATAGCCAGGCGGGCCACCTGGTGCCAGAATTTTTCCCAACTGCTACCGTGATTTGGGAAACGGCCAAGCTTGCTTTGGACGGAACTAATTTGGTGGCACTCAATGAAGCGCTAGTTAGCTGGTTAGCTGCTCACCCGGCGGTTCAACCCACGCTCACCACGATAACGTTGACGACTAGTTCGCCACTTTCAGTCGCTGAGCAGCAACGGTTAGCAACTGGTGATTGGTTACAGCTCTTTCAACGGACGCACCAACGTCAGTTAAAGGCGGCCCAGCGCTACATTGTCCGACTTAGCCTAGATGAAACTACTGCGACAGTTTCGGCACCCAATTTGGATCAGAGTTATTGGGAGCTGGGAGCTAAGACGGTGTTTACCGCGGCTAATCGACAGGAATTATTTGGAAAACTAGCACAGGAACCGGCGTTGGCGGCGTGGTTTGACCGGCCTGAGACGGCAGCTAGTTTGGAAGCGGCCGCACGGCGCCGGCTAACTCAGTTAATGGGAGGGGAGGGTCAGGATGAATCTTGAACGGTTAACGATTTATGGTTTTGGTCATTTTCACGATCGAACTTTTGATTTATCACCTGGACTGAACTTTCTGGTGGGTCCTAACGAAGCGGGCAAGTCGACGTTGACGCAGTTCATCACAGCCATCTTCTTTGGCTTTCCCACCAAAAAGCATCCCGAATTACGCTATGAACCACTAGATGGCAGTCGGTTTGGTGGGGCCATTACTTTCCAGCAGGACAACACGACCTATACGGTGACGCGGATGGATGGGCCCAAGGGGGGAACGGTGACGCTTCATAATGACACCACGGACCTGGACTTACCGGCGGAACTGCTCACTAAGTTACTGGCGCCGGTCGATGGTCAGCTTTTTACCCGGGTCTATGCGATTAATGAGCCTCGGTTGGGGACAGTCTTTACGGCCTCTAAGCAAGAATTGGTTGATCGACTCCGCCACGTCGGCGCCGTAGGCAGTGAGTACTGGTTGCAGCAAGCACAGCGACTTGACCAAGCCGCCGATGAGCAGTATAAACCCCAGGGACGTAATCCCTTATTGAATCAGCAATTGCGAGAGCATCAGGAATTATCGGCTAAGCTGGAGAAAGCGAATGGCGCCTACCAAACGTATTGGCAATTGCGCCAGCAACGGGTCGATGGTGTGAGCCAGCAACGGGATCTTCAGGCTAGGCTAAGCCAACAACGGCAGGCGACAACTAGGCTGACCCAATTATTGGCTCAGTGGCCAACCTACCAGCAGTGGTTGGCATTGGCTCCAGCGGCTGACTCTGTCTCACGTGGCTTCACCGCTACCGACGCGACTCGCTTAGAGCAATTGCGTAGTGCAGCGACCGCCAGCGAGCAGGCGTTAGCAGATGATCAACAACGGTTTGCAGAGCTGCAACGTGATCAGCCACTACCGCCATTGTTTGACCAGTATTTACCCGTCGCAGACAAGGTCGATGCTTTTGCGCAACGGTTGTCACAAGTTCAGGGGAGTCAGCAGGAAGCAGAACGGTTAGGCACATCACAGCGAGACTTGGAACAACGTGCTGGTATTTTGGAGCAACAATATGCAGTGAACGGGCAAATGCCGCGACCATTTTCCCTGGCGACTACCCAGCAGGTACACCAGTTGACGGGGGAACTGTCGACGGCCAATCAGAAGCGGCGCCACCTGCAACAACAACTTAATCAGCGAAATGAACAGTTTCGTCAAGTTCAACCGACCCGTCAGCAGCACAACAATCCGTTAGCAGATAAACAGGTCGGGTGGCTGGCGGCCGGTCTGGTTATTCTTGTGGGGGCTATGTTTCTGCCGAACACATTTTTTAAACTTGCTGGTGCCTTGCTGGGCGTGGCGGTTGGGTACTATGGTGTCTTTCTGGTCGACAGTAGTACGCCGGCTAGCCGTCAGTTAGATGAACTGACCGAAGATATTCGGAATTTGCAGGCTCAGCTGCGTGAGGGTGGCCAGGCAGTTGACACGTTGACGAATCAGCTGGATACGATTGGTGATGCTCACGGAATGAGTCAGGTCCCTCTGGAGCAGTGGTCAGCGGCCCAGTCGGCTATTGCCGAATGGGAGCGGTTGACGCGTTTGTTGGAAGCAACGGCCGAGCAGGTAGCGACCCAACAAGCAACGGTTCAGCAATTCTTACAGGATGTGACGAGGGTTTTGCCAACCTTAGCAGACCAGAATCTAGCTGCGGTAGCGTCTCAACTAACAAAACTGCAAGCTACGCGGCAAGCGCTCAGTCATCAAGAAACTGATGTAGCGGCTTTAGCAACCCGGTTACAGGCGGACCAAGCGGCAGTCGAGCGGGGGAAGCGGGATTTGCAAGCATTTTTGCAGACGCGGAATCTAACCGATGTGGCAGCTTTTTATCAGCAATATCAAGCGGACCGGACGCAAACAGAACGTCAGCAACAGCGGCGGGCGTTGGCCAAGCAGATTGGGGTTGCCAACTTGGCGACCTTACAACAACAGCCGAACCAGGCAACGTTGCAGCAACAAGTTACCGTGGCACAACAGAATCAGGCCACTACGCAGGCAACTCTGGACCAGACAACTAGTCACTTGGCGACGTTACAGGGGCAGTTAGCCCACTTGACGGCTAGCGGTACGCAAGCCACACTGCGACAGAAACTTGCCGATTTGGAAACGCAAATGACCCAAACGGCGGCTGCTTGGCTGACTGAACGGCTAGTGAGTCAGTGGATTTCGGCGGCGCTAACCGCAGCTTCTGGTGATCGACTATCACAGATTGTGGCGCAAGCTAGTGAATTCTATGGTAAATTAACTGAAAACCGGTATACTAAAATTGAACTGACACCAACTACCTTACGGGTTCAGCGTGTGACCGGTGAATGGCGCAACGTGGCACAACTTTCACGTGGGACGGCCGAGCAGTTAGATCTTGCGGTGACCCTGGCCTTTGCGGTCGTGATGAATCGCCAGGTACAGATGCCCCTGGTCATTGACGATGGTTTCGTGAACTTTGACGAGGCTCGGCGGCAGGCTACTTATCGCCTGCTAGCGACCATTGCTGCGGATGTGCAAGTCATTCTCTTGACGGCTGACGAAAGTGTGACCACGCTTACCACGGGTAAGGTCTTACGGTTGACGGAATAGGAGGAACTTTCATGGCGGCAACAAAAAAGTTAATGGATTACGGCGTTGATGAAGCAGTCGACGTCTTCGTACTTTTGAAGACGGCGGACGTGCGGACGGCCAAGAATGGTAAACAATACATTGCACTGGTGTTTGAAGATCAATCCGGTGAAATTTCTGGTAAATATTGGGATGCGTCACCCGAAGACATCACGAATTATGTGGCAGGACGGGTTGTTCACCTACAAGGGAAACGGGAAAACTACCAAACGCATCCCCAGATTAAGATCTTTCACTTACGTTTAACGAATCCGGGTGAACCGAGTGATCCCAATGCTTTCATTGAGCAGGCACCAATGAGTCGGTCCGAAATGGAAGATTATATCACGCAAACAATTTTTGAAATTACGCAACCAACGTGGAATCGGATTGTGCGGAAGCTGGTCAGTGAGTATGCTGATCAGTTTTACACGTATCCAGCGGCTAAGAGTAACCACCACGCCTTTCAAGGTGGATTAGCATACCATACGATTTCTATTTTGAAGTTGGCTCATTCGGTGACGACACAATACCCCGACTTAAATGCACCGCTCCTGTTCGCGGGGGCAATTCTCCACGACTTGGGTAAGACGATTGAACTGTCGGGTCCCAAGTCCACGACCTACACACTGGCCGGAAATTTGATTGGGCACATTGTGTTGATCGATGGGGAACTGGTTCGGGCGTGTGACACGCTTAAGTTAGACCCCCAGGCTGAGGACGTTCTGTTGCTGCGGCACATGATTCTCAGCCACCATGGTCTGTTAGAATACGGTTCACCGGTTCGCCCTGAGTTACGTGAGGCGGACGTCTTGCACCAGTTGGATGAACTCGATGCTTCCATCATGATGTTGGATACCGTTGTGGCACACACCCAGCCGGGTGAATTCTCGGAACGGGTCTTCGCCATGGACGGGCGCCGGTTCTACCGGCCGACCACTGACGGCCCTAAGTCAACTGATGAGCCGCAACAACCTTAGGCTTGTTAATGATTGAAATTCAGCAAATCTGTGCTTCGGTAAGGTATTCAGTCAAACGATGGGTCATAGGTTAACGACATAAAATACCCAGTTATTAATCAGATTAATTAATAGAGGCTCTTTGTCAAACATCCTAAAGTAAGAGGTATCAAGATTGTGACGACAATCTTGATACCTCTTTTACTATACTTAAATTGAGGTTGAGGTCGTCAACACCAGTGGAATATAAATTCCGAGTGTCAAACTGGTGTTGATGAGGGGAATTTGAGAGGTTCAATTCATTTTCGAATTGGGCCTCTTTTTTTATGCAAAAATGGTGTCGATGGATTTCTCCATCAATGAAGTGAACCCTTAAAGTTGGACACAGAATTTACGCTGCCTTCTGGATGGCGAGTTCCCGGTATTTTTCCGGGGACTTGCCATCCAGTTTTGTTTTGATCCGACGTTTATTGTAAAAGTTAATCCAGTCAGTCATAGCTTGAGTCAAGTCTTCCTTGTTCTCAAAATGCTCATCCATAACTTCGACCTTCATGATGTGGAAGAATGATTCAACTGCCGCATTATCTAGACAAGTTGCTTTGCGTGACATGCTTTGAAATACGCGATGTTCTTTGAGTGTTTCTCGCCAGAATTTATGTTGATACTGGAATCCCTGATCCGTGTGGACTGTTGTTCGATAACCTAACTTTGGCAGTCCTTCCAATGCTTCTCTAAGCGGCTTTAGGGCAAATTCTACTGTTGGATGGTCACTGATGTTGAAGGCTAAGACTTCGCCTGAGAAGAGGTCAATCACTGGTTCTAAATAGACCCGTTCACTTTGGCTCATACCACCGTATCGAAATTCACTGACATCTGTAACGAGTTTTTGATAGGGTCGGTCCGTTTTGAATCGTCGGTTCAACCGATTAGGCGCAATTTTACCAACGGATCCTTTGTATGAATTATATTTACGTTTTTGCCGATTGTACGCTAAACAAAGCCAATCATGCTCATGCATTAGACGCAAGACTCGTTTATGATTCACCGTGAATCCATGCTCCTGTAAAGCTTTAGTTAGTCGCCGGTAACCATACTTCTTGGTGTACTTAGAATCTTCCTGCCGGATCTCATCGATTGCCTGAATGATTGGAGAATCATCCAGCTTTTCACGCTGACGATGTGAGCGTGCGTAATAATACGTACTTCTTGGTACTTTGACGACCTTGAGTAGGAGCTTGATGGGCACTTGAAAGACCTGCCTTAACTCGGTCACTATTTGCGAGATTTCTTGTCTGCTGACTTCTTCTGAGCTAAGGCATCGAGTTTTTTTAGGTATTCATTCTCAATCTTTAACATCAAGTTTTCTTGTTTTAATTGCTTCAATTCATCGGCGGTACTGGAGTTATTGCGACTCTTTGAAGGCTTCGTTTGCTTATGTTTAGCCATGATTTTAGGCTTTCCTCGCTTCCGTTCAAGGCCAGCGATTCCTTGCTCCTCAAAGCGCTTCTCCCATTGCCAGATGGTGCTTGGCGAAGATAGATTGAAGTGCAGAGCCGTTACCGGAAGCGAGGCCTGATGTTGTTTTCTCCAGTTTAATACATCAACCTTGAACTGACTAGAATATTCTGGCTTCTGATCCTTCAGCTTCAATCCAGCTATACCGTATTTCTGGAAGCGACTAACCCAAAGAAGGATAGTTTCTTCCTTGCTGATACCATGTTTTCTGGCCAATGAGGTTGATCCAACTCCACTCAAATATTCAGTGACGACCTTAATTCTAAAATCTAAATCAAACTTAACCATAGTAAAACCCCCAAGGTTGGACTTTCTGTCCAACCTTGGGGGTTCACTTCACAACACCAAATATCATAGAATTGTTTTTGTTTGCACTGTGAAGTGGGGGAGTGAAGAGTTGAGGTTGGGATTAATCTTCTTGACTGGTACCTGGAACCATGCAGTCAATGTTATCGGTTAAGCTAGTTGCCACTTAGGAGGCTATTACAGTTCAATGATCCAATGTAACCAGAGGCCCCACCCTGACGACCGGAGGTGACCAAGCTCAGCACAATCGCATTAAACCAGTCTCAAGGTAAAAAAAGAAGGTTCCAACCAATTTGGTCGGAACCTTCAAGTTTAATCGAAATTACTTAGATGAAGATGAACCGGAAGTCTTAGAACTTGATGATGCCAAGTAGTCAGACAGGATGTTCTTCAAGTCGTTATCCTTGATAGAAACGTTACCCTTCTTCAGGACCTTAGCAACCACGTTGTGCAGAACAGTACTGTCATTCATATCGCTATCAATGATTTGTGACTTAAGTTCTGCCTTGTGTTGGTTGACGGTACCCTTACCAGGGTTCTTCAGCATCAAGATAACGTGGTAACCATATTGCGTCTTAACAGGCGTCGTGGTGTATTCGTTAGTTTGAAGCTTGAAAGCAGCCTTCTTGAAGGTTGCATCCAGTGAAGTGTCGGTACTATCAAAGGCACTTAACTTACCACCCTTGTTCTTGGTAGCAGTATCAGTGGAGTCCTTCTTAGCTAACTTCGTGAATTCGCTAGTCAAGTCGCTCTTCTTAGTACCCTTTAAGTCTTTGATGATTGATTCAGCAGTAGACTTCTTGGAAACCAAGATGTGAGCAACCGTGACTTCTGGTTCGTAGCTCTTGAATTGCTTCTTGAGTTGGGCATCAGAAATTGTGACGTTGTCCTTAACAGCTTCCTTCAAAAGTAGGTTTGAACGAATTTCCGTCTTTAAACCGGATTGCGTCATACCGCTTTGAGAAAGAACACTGCTAAATGATGATCCGTATTGTGCCTTGTACTTGTTGAATTGCTTGGTAACTTCGGACTTCTTAACCTTGTCACCGTATTGCTTTTCCAAGACTTTGTTCAGAATCATCTGTTGCAGAACTTGCTTACCAGAAGACGTACCCTTTAAACTACTGTAGTACTGGCTTTCAGTAATCTTACCACCATTAGTAGTGGCAACGGTTTTGTTCCCACAACCGGCAAGCGTTACGGTCAGTAACAGACCGGCGAAGGCGATAAACCATTTCTTCATATTGCTCAACACATCCATTCATCAAAATTGGTGTAAACACCATACTCAGTTATCATAACACAAATTAACGTCAACCGAAAAAGGTCAACAAAGTTTTACAAAAAGTTCAGAATTACTCGGCGTCCCATTTGGCCAAAGTCTCCTCAATGGCGGCGACTCGGGGGGCAACTTTAAACCCAAATTTATCAACGGAAACTTGAATTTCATCCAGAGCGGGTTGTGCGTCGGTAATGGCTTGGGAGAGCTTAGTGACGTTGCGTGTCAACTGGTCCTTGGCAGCACGTAGGTCATCCACCTTTTTAACAGTGTGTTTGGCCTGAGCACGAACGCCCTGACTCCAAGTCAGAGGATCTTGCTTCGTTAAAGTTAAGTAGGCGACTAAACCAACACCTGTAGCCAGGGTAGCGCCGGTTAAAAAACGACCAATACCCATAGGTTAGTCCTCCAAACTTAGTTTAATCTTATCTTGAATGGCAGCGTAGTCAGCCGGACTATAGTTGTCGGAATTATCCTTGAAAATCATCTTGAAATCATCGTGGTCCGTGTAGCGCGGAACCAGGTGAATGTGGGAGTGGAAAACGGATTGGTAAGCCACCTTGCCATTGTTGTTCAGGATATTCATGCCAGTGATGGCCGGGTCAGAAGCTTGGACGGCACGGGCAATCTTAGGAATTCGGGAAAAGACGGCGGCAGCGAGGTCGGCGTCGTAAGCGAAGATATCCTTCACGTGCGTCTTGGGAATCACCAGGGTATGGCCGGGAGTCCCTTGTGAGATGTCCAGAAAGGCTTTAACGATGTTGTCCTCGTAGACGGTGTAGCTGGGGATGTCCCCCTTTAAGATCTTGCAGAAAATACAATCGTCATCGTAGTGCGGTTCTAGCGTCATTTTATCCATGAAAACTCCTTCTTTCGCAGTGATTTCATCCATTATACACCACCAACCCGGGGGAGTTCACCCAGAATCGTTCGTTCACTGGGTCAGCTATGGTATAATAGCCTGGTTAAATTAAAGGAAATGAAGGGATGTTGAATGGCTCTAGAAGTCAGCCATGTTGTGGGGGGCTACTCACAGATTCCCGTCTTAAAAGATATTAGTTTTGATGTCCGTGACGGAGAGTTAGTCGGCCTCATTGGCTTGAACGGGGCGGGGAAATCGACCACCATTAACCACGTGATCGGTCTTTTGACGCCTCATAAAGGAAAGATTACGTTGAACGGGATCACCATTGAACAGGATAGTCAGGCGTACAAGCAACAGATTGCCTATATTCCAGAAACGCCCGTGTTATACCAAGAGTTAACGTTGCGTGAACATTTAGAGATGACCATGATGGCCTATGACTTAGACCAAAAGACGGCTTGGGAGACGGCTCATAAGCTGTTGAAAACCTTCCGGCTGGATAACAAGTTGGACTGGTTTCCAGCCAACTTTTCAAAAGGAATGAAGCAGAAGGTCATGATTGTCTGTGCTTTTCTGACCAATGCCAAGCTCTACATTATTGATGAACCCTTTTTGGGGTTAGATCCGCTGGCCGTAAATGACCTGCTAAACCTGATTGAACAACGTAAACAGACCGGGGCTAGCATCTTGATGTCGACCCACGTGTTGGACACAGCCCAACGGTATTGTGATCGTTTTGTTCTACTTCATGACGGTCAGGTCAAGACCGAAGGCACCCTCAGTGAACTCCAAGCCGCTCTTCCGGAAGCGGGGGAATCATTGAATGATATTTATCTTTCCATGACGAAGGTCGATCGCACATGACGGGGTTATTTCAGACCCGGCTCCAACGTCATCTCCGGGAAATGGCGAAGTACTTGCGGCTGGTGTTCAATGATTTCTTTGTCTTTGCCTTGCTCTTCTTTCTGGGGGGCTTGGGCCTCGGCTATTCCAACGTTTTAAAACAACTTAAATATGGTCAGTGGTGGGCACCGGTAATTGCCCTGATTGTCCTCGTTATCGTCAGCCAAATCGGCCGACTGGCGACGTTGATCGAAGATGCGGACCGGGTTTTCCTGCTGCCAAAGGAACGAGCGATGCATGCGTACTTTGTTTCCGCACGGCGGTATAGCCAGGGCTTAGCGCAATCAACTCAGGTAATCACGCTGTTTATTTTGTCGCCGTTTTTGAGTGTGTCAATGCATTGGACCATCGCTCAAATTCTGGTCTTGGCAGTTGCCCAGATTGTTTTGAAGGATGCTTTTCTGCGGCTTGACTTAGCTAGTGCTTACCAAGTGACTGCGCAACGTCGAATGAATCAGTGGTGGATCAAATGGTTGCTAGCCATTGTTATTTTGGCGAGTGGTCTGTGGCTGACAGTCTACGCGGCAGTTATTCTGGCGGTGATTTTAGACGTTGCCGTCGCTGTGTGGTTTCATCAGCATTGGGAAACGCAGCAGATTCGTTGGCGGGAACAGATTAAGCTGGAAGATAACCGGATGCTGGGTATCTATCGGTTTTTTAACCTCTTTACGGAGGTGCCGATGGTGTCCGGGACCATCAAACGGCGGCGGTATCTCGATTGGTTGTTTGCGCGCATCAAACCGCAACACCAGCAAACGTATTTGTACCTATTTAGTCGAGGAATGGTTCGGGGTACTGAATTCAGCGGGTTAGTGGTTCGGTTGACCGTTATCGGCATGTTGTTGCTGTACTTTGTGCGGGGACAGTGGCTGCCAATCATCTTGGCTGCTCTCTTTATCTACCTGATTGGATTTCAGCTTTTACCGTTCTTCCACCAGTACGACGACATTGTTTTTAGTCACGTCTATCCGGTGGCGTCAGACCTGCGGCTCAAGAGCTTTGTTACATTGGTTACATTGATTCTCAGTGTGGCAGCGTTGTGTCTGTGGGTCATCGTCGCAATTGCCAATCCGTCAGTGGAGACGGCTGGCTTAGCGTTGTTGGTCGAGGTCGTTGAAGTTTGGTATTTGGCCCGAATCTATACGCCGCAACGCTTAGCGCGGGCGGGTAAAAATAGGGGTTGACGTGTCCCCGATTTCCCCATAGAATTAGTAGTAGCTGACAAATCGAGGAGGGGTGGCACGAATGGCACTGGATATTAGTGACGGTTGGAGTTTATATCCGCTGGGTGGTAACACAGGGACAGCGTATATGGGGACCAAGGCCTCACAAAAGGTGTTTTTGAAACAAAACGCGTCACCATTTCTTGCGGCACTTTCCATGGAGGGAATCACGCCCCGGCTCGTCTGGACCAAACGGCTTGCGACGGGAGATGTGATGACGGCTCAGGAGTGGCTGAACGGCCGAACGTTACGACGTAGTGAAATGCGTGAACAACGGGTTGCTCGCCTCTTGCACCGCGTGCATCATTCTCATTTACTCCATGATATGTTATTAAAAGTCGGCGGACGATCAACGACGCCCGCCCAGTTGCTGACTCGCTTACAACCCGCACTTGCTACGGATTTGCGACGGCATCCGCTGATTCAGTCGGCGTTTGCTAGCCTATGGAACGAGCAACCCCAACTGCCCAAGACGCAATATGAAGTCAGTCATGGTGATTTAAACCATAAAAATTGGCTGTTGTCGGATCGACAACGGTTGTACTTGGTTGACTGGGACGCAGCAACGTTTGCGGATCCGGCCCATGACCTTGGTTCCTTGTTGTGTGAATACGTTTCCCTTGAGGAATGGCAACGTTGGCTTCAGGATTACGGCGAGACCTTGACGGCGGACTTAACGGCCCGTGTCAACTGGTATGCCCGGGTTCATTGCCTGACGGTGATTGCCGAGAGTTATCATCAACAACGGTTCCAAATTATGAATCAACACTTAATTTTACTTGAAAAACTGACGCGTGAGTCAGTGACTGATTAGACTTCGGCGGGAGCGGGGAGAACCTCGCGCCCGCTGTTGTGATTAAAAGGAGAAAAAACTATGCGTGTACGTAATAAACCGTGGGCTAAAGACTATATGGCCGAACATACTGATCAGATGGTGGTTGAACCTGAACCCCTGATGGGTAAGTGGCAGAGCCGTTTCCCTAAGGAACAACCCTTGTACGTGGAAATTGGAACGGGGAAGGGCCAATTCATTGTGGAAATGGCTAAGGCTCATCCCGAACATAATTTTATTGGGATTGAGATTCAGATGTCGGTGATCGCGGCAGCCTTAAAGAAGGTCGTGGCCAGTGAACTCGCCAACATTCAACTGGTGCATACCGACGGCGAAGCCATCAACACGTTCTTTGCTCAGGGTGAAGTGACGGGACTGTACTTGAACTTCTCTGATCCGTGGCCTAAGACTCGGCATATTAAGCGTCGACTGACGTCACCAGTCTTTTTAGCGCACTACGCTGATGTTTTGCCGGCGGGGGGCAGCGTGCAATTCAAGACTGATAACCGGGGATTATTTGAATACTCCCTGGGCAGCTTGAACAACTTTGGCATGGTTTTTGACGGGGTTTGGTTGGACCTACACGCTGCCACCGATGGGGTGGAAGATATTCAGACGGAGTATGAGCAAAAGTTTTCTTCTAAAGGGCCTATCTATCAGGTAATCGCCCACTTTCCTGAAGATAAATAGGCGTCTGGTTGCCTCCGGCCGTTAGATTGGTGATTTTTTCAGCAAGTATCAATTGTTAAGCAAAAGTAGAATAGAAATGAAACGATTGGAGTTGAGACAGATGTCTTAGCCCCTTTTTTTGTGTTCGAGCTAAGGATTGAAAGTCTTTAGATGCAACAATGTTATTGGCATAAAAATTAGGCAATCAATTTACATTTCTTTTGACTTTAACTTTTTTCGTTCAATCACCACCATCCTGCGTAGTTAGACAGTAGGAGGTGGCGGGGATGTTGATTGCGGAGTTGGAGAACCAGTTGGTGGATGCTAAGAACGTGGAGCGGGGAAGACCATTTGTCTGCCCAGGATGTCGCTTGCCGGTACGGTTGCGACGGGGGTCACGGGTTCAGCCATACTTTGCGCACTTACCTGGTGCCCTATGTCCACTCCAGACGGAGGCCGAAAGTCAGCAGCACGTTCAAGGAAAACGCCAATTGATGACGTTCTTTGCGGCGTGGGGGCAGCCGGAGTTGGAACGGATTCTGCCGAAGATTCAGCAACGAGCTGACGTTTGGCTAGCGCGGAAGCAACCAATTGCCTTAGAGTTTCAGTGTAGCCCAATCAGTCGGACTGAGGTGGCCAGTCGGACGGCGGGGTACCGGCAATTGGGGGTGTATCCAATGTGGCTTCTAGGAAAAAGATACGCCAAGCAGCGATTGACTTGGCGGACGCTCGATCGTTTTGCAAGCTGGCTGCCCGGTTGGGGACTCTGCCTATTATTTTGGGATGTGGCTACGTGTTCGCTACGGGTGGACCACCATCTCTGTCAGGCTGCCACGGGACAGTTTAGTTGGGGGACCAGTTATCTGCGGAGCGTTACCGACCTTCAAAGTCGCTCCGGGGTTTATTTGGCGACGCCGAGGCCCGATTTTCTGGCATTTCGCCGTCAGCTCACGGTAGATTTGCAGCGTGAATCGGCTGGTCTGCGTGACGTTCAGGAGGCAGTCTATTTGACCGGCCACCATCTGGCCGGATTTCCTGAGGAACTGGTGACGACGGCGGTGACGCCGCCTGGTTTTGGCAAGGGCCTCTTGCTATGGCGAGTGGTCATGACGGCTTGGTTATTTCAAACGAAACAGTTTGACGAGCAAGAGGTTCGCCGGTTGAGTCGCGCGGCCCTCATCCTGATTGGTGGACAATTACAGGCGGTGCGATTCAACGTGGCGCCAGCTTTGCGACGGGCTGAAGCGACCCTCTTACGGGATTGGGTACGACTGGGTAAGCTCGAGCGACGTTCCCAGGGGTGGCAGGTCGTTGGCCAGCCACAATGGACGGCAGACTTAGCTGCATATTTGGGGCGGTCGGCCCACGGGTCAAGGCGGGGGTTAAAGTGGTAAACTAGCTGTATGTAAATGATAAAGGAGGACGAAGTGATGAAACAAATTCCACAGCGCACGGAGGTTCCAACAGAACTAACGTGGGACTTGACGACGATTTACCCGGATGATGCGGCCTTCAAAGCCGATATTCAGACCATCAAGCAGCAGTCAGAACGGGTCGCCGCTTTAAAGGGGCAATTGGCCCAAAGTGGGGCTGACCTGTACCGGGTGACGACAGCAGTTCTGGACCTGAACCGGCAATTGGAACGGCTGTACGTCTACGCGTCCTTAAAGAACGACCAGGATACCAGTAACGCCACTTACCAGGACCTCTCTGGCCAAGCTAGCAACCTGCTGGCAACGGTCGCAGCGGCCACTTCTTGGTTTGAGCCAGAAGTCCTAGCACTTTCCCAAACGGCCTTGCAAAAGTTGATTGATGCTGAGCCTCGGCTAACTACCTATCAACACCTATTTGATGTGTTGGGGAAGCAGCGGGAACACACCCTTTCGGCGGCTGAAGAAAAACTGTTGGCGGGAGCCAGTGATATCTTTGATGCCTCATCCAAGACCTACAGTGTGCTGAGTGATGCCGACCTGGTCTTTCCGATTGTTCAGGATGAACAGGGCAATGACGTTCGACTCTCTGAGGGACTGTATGGTGTTTTACTCCAATCAACGACACCTAGGGTCCGTGAGCAGGCTTTTAAGGCGCTGTACAGCGTTTACCAACAATTCCGGCACACCTTTGCCTCGACACTGGCTAGCGAGGTTAAAACGCATAATTTTACTGCTCAGGTTCGGCACTACGGGAGTGCTCGTGAGGCGGCTATGAGTGGAAATGACATTCCAGCGGTGGTTTACGATACCTTGGTCAAAACAGTCAATGACCACCTGGACTCTCTGCACAAGTATGTGAATCTGCGGAAGGAAATTCTGGGATTACCCGAGCTGCACATGTACGACCTCTATACACCAATTACCGGAGAACCTAGTCTGAGCTATACGTACGAAGAAGCTCAGCAGGAAGCTCTTAAAGCATTGGCTGTTTTGGGTCCCGATTACGTGGCCAACGTGCAAAAGATGTTTGATAATCGGGCCATTGACGTGGTAGAGAACCGGGGGAAACGTACCGGGGCTTACTCCGGGGGGATGTATGATACGAAACCGTACATCCTACTGAACTGGCAGGATAGTTTGGAGAGTTTGTTCACGCTGGTTCATGAGATGGGGCACAGCATACACAGCCACTATACGCGGACGAATCAACCGTATCAGTACGGGGACTACTCGATTTTTGTAGCGGAAATCGCGTCGACGACTAACGAGAACCTCTTAACGGATTACTTGTTGAAGACGCAAACTGATCCACAGGTCCGAGCTTACGTCTTGAACCATTATCTGGATGGTTTTAAGGGAACGGTCTACCGGCAGACCCAATTTGCTGAGTTTGAGGACTACATTCACCAACAAGCTGCGGCGGGGCAATCTCTAACCGCTGACTTTATGAGTGAGTTTTATGGGAAGTTGAACCAGCACTACTATGGAGATGGCGTGGTTTCAGATCCACAAATTGCCGACGAGTGGACGCGGATTCCTCATTTCTACTACAATTACTACGTTTACCAGTATGCAACGGGCTTTGCAGCCGCAACGACGCTGGCACAACGAATTTTGAGTGGGAATGTCGCTAAGCGGGATGCCTATCTGAACTACCTAAAGGCGGGGAGTTCAGCCTTACCACTGGATGTCATGCGTCAGGCTGGCGTTGATATGGCTCAGCCGGATTACTTGCAGACGGCCTTTGCGACGTTTGATTCCCGGTTGGCTGAATTTAGTGAATTAGCACGTGAATTAAAGCAATAACTCGCGACAATTAAAAAGACGTTCCTCAGTACCGACCGAAATGGGTCGTTGTTGAGGAACGTCTTTAACTTTGTTATTAGTAGGATTGCCAGTCGCGCTGCCACAGGAGACCCATGGTCTTTTCACCAGTATGCACACTGATTGCAGGGCCGAGCTGGCTCTGAACCACACGTACTGCCGGGAAAGTCTCGGTAAGTTCAGTGGTCCATTCAGCAGCCAGTTCGGCATTGTTGGCGTTGATTACCGTCACTAGGAGAGGATAGTCGACAGCGGCTAGCGTGGCGTTGAGCTTGTTGGTCATGTAATGAAATGCCTTTTTCATGGTCCGCTCCTTGCCAATTGCAATGATTTGACCTTCGGCGTTGAAGGTCAGAAGGGGCTTGATGTTTAACAAGTTACCAATCATGGCGGAGCGGTTGGTAAGTCGTCCGGTTCGGGCCAGGTGACTCAGATTGTCCACCGCAAAGAACACTTGCATCGTGTCACGCATACCCAATAGTTCCGGGACGATAGTCTCAGCAGTATCGCCGTTGGCTACCATTTGGCCAGCCAGTAAGCAGAGGTTGGCTTCGCCAGCACTGGCGACCAGTGAGTCGACTGGGTAAATTTTTGCCTTAGTGTAGGTCTTACAAAACATTCGCAAATTGTTCATGAAGGACGTGATGCCACTGGAGAGATGAATTGAGATAATTTCATCGTAGCCTTCGCCAGCAAGACGGTCGTAGGCCTCCTCAATTTGTCCCAGGGAAACTTGCGCCGTCGTAGGTAGTGCCTGTTCAGATTTTAAGTAATCGTAGAAGGTGTGAAGACTGAGTTTGGATTCGGGATATTGCTGATCACCTAAGATCACTGTGATGGGCAGAACTGTGATATGAAATTGTTCGATCTGCTCCGGTGTTAGATAAGAAGCGGTATCGGTAACGATGGCTGTCGACATAAGTTTTCCCCTTTTGTTCTCAAAAAAATTGATGGGCGAATTTTATAATCAAGTTAGCCACTTGAAATTTAGGACAAAATAAATACACCAAGACGTAAATCTCAGGTATCATTGGAGTTCTCACACAAACAATGAAAGAGGTCTTCGTCTTGATGCAAGAACAGCTTACCATGAATCGTCCCAAGGGTCACCATCTAACTTTGAAAGAGCGTGGAAACATTGAGGTCTACTTTAACCACGACAAGCTTTCTCGGCGGAAGATTGCTGAGTTACTTGGCGTTAGCCCGCAAACCATAAACAACGAAATCAAGCGAGGCTTGGTAACCAATAAGAAAATCGTTAACGGTAACGTAGTCTTCTATGAGGTCTACGTGGCGGAACTAGCCGACCAGCGGTACCACGAGAACCGCAAGGCCTGCCACAGGCCTTGTAAGTTCTTCCAGGCGGCTGACTTTATAGCCTTCTTTGTAGAACACTTTAAGACTGATGGCTGGGCTCCAGATGCTGCTGTAGGCCGCGCCAAGGTGTTAAACCTTTTTCGGCCTGACGAGATGGTCTGTACCCAAACGTTGTACAAGTACATCGACGAACAACTTTTAGAGGTCTGTAACTTAGATCTTACCGAGAAAATGCGGCGGCGACTACCCAAGCACGTTAATCACAAAAATAAGCGTGTAATGGGACGGAGTATTGAAGAACGTCCGGCTGAAGTTGACTCTCGCAAGACGTTTGGTCATTTCGAGATTGATACTATCGTTGGTAAACGTGATGGCCATGAGAGTGTGATTATGACCCTGATTGAGCGTCAAACTCGCTTCCAATTTATCCGTCTGATTGACGGGCGTGACGCCGATTCGGTTGAGTACGCCCTGCGAGAAATCCTCGCAGAGTATGGACCAGTTATCAAGTCGATCACCGCTGATAACGGACCTGAGTTTGCCTTGCTGAGCGAGGCATTGCGTTCAGTGGCACCAGTCTTTCATACGCACCCGTTCACCTCTAGTGAACGGGGAACCAATGAGGTCCATAACCGGATGGTCCGCTATGACTTTCCCAAAGGCATGTCCTTAGACGCCGTAAGTCCTCGGGCTGTTGCTAGAACAGCGGACAAGTTGAATAACACACCTCGTCGTCTGCTAGGCTTCCAGACTCCCGCCGAACTCTTCGCCGCCGCCTGCGGCTAGGCTCCTCGCGCCACCAACTTCAACCCCTGAGAATCCCTTGGTATCAGTATTTGGTCCTAGTGACTAACTTGTTCTTGCAATTTGCGAAAAAAATTGATGGCTCAATCATACCATATTGCGTACCAGATTGATATTGGCTTGGCCCGTGACTGATGGCGGGGGTTGGTGAGTTTAGGGGAGAACAAAAAAGCCGGCACTTGGAAGTACCGACCGTAAAACGATTCAACAGATTTTATAAAACGTGTAGGTGCGGATGGTTTAGTCCCAGCATTGGTGAAGCTGCTTGCTCTGTGCTAGGGTAATTGGGTTCAGCCATTAACATTTCTTTCGTTGCAACCCCTTGGCTTTCACAGACATCACACAGTGACTCGTAGGTGACATCATCTAATAGGAGGCCACATTCAGACACATCACAGTTAAAAATGACAGCGGATGAGGATTGTTCAATCTTCATTTCAGCGGCTAATTTTTGGTCTGTTTGGAAGGCCTGTTTCGCCAAGTCGGATTGACAATCTTCTTTGAACATATCGAGATCCAACCGGCAATCTTTCGCCAAAGATAATGCAAGTTCTTGCGAAAATTGTTCGTGGTCATCAACCACGGCCTTTTGCATATTTAAGAGGAATCTCCGTCCCTTGCGCTTGCCCTGAAAGAGAGCGGCTTTATAAGCTAAGATAGCTTCATAGTAAACATTGAAGCGTGCGTTTCTTTCAGCTAACGTTGGCCGACCTGAAAGGGATTGCCCAACGATTTGTTGATTGAGCAATGGCACAAATTGGAACGATACCTTGCTATTAAGATGATCAGCCAACCGCATGATATTACGTTCGGAACGCATGCACCGCGCCCCCAACGGGTTGACGAACAAATAGACTTCTAACACATTGCTTCCTCCTATACCTATCCTTGCTGGCAATCAACCAGGGTCGCCGAACAAAAAGTAACAATACCACTACATTAGCAAAATTTCAAAAAATAGCAACTGGAACGTTTGTTTGAGGTGAAGACCGTTCGTTTAAAACGCAACCTAATCATGCAACATTTTCCGACCCACGTAAAGCTAAACGCCTCATGATTGTTATTCTTGGGGTAAGGTGGGGTATGTCGTGAAACTTTTAACAAGGAAATGGGTTAATTACTCTCAGTCACGGGTGAAGTATGGTAAAATCGAAAGATAAGACGTGTATTACAGGTTGGGGGATAGTCACATGGTACAAAATTGGGATCAATTCTTATTACCGTATCAGCAAGCCGTTAGTGAGCTGAAAGTTAAGCTTCGCGGTATCCGCAAACAATTTGAGAATGGCAACGAACGGCCACCAATTGAGTTCGTGACTGGCCGAGTGAAACCGGTCGCCAGCATCAAAGAAAAGATGTCCCGCAGACACGTTGCCGAGGAACGGTTGGAACAGGATATGCAAGACATTGCGGGCTTGCGAATCATGTGCCAGTTCGTTGAAGATATTTATCAGGTCGTTGATTTGTTACGGCGGCGAACGGACATGACCATCCTTGAAGAACGCGATTATATTCACAATGAGAAGCCCAGTGGGTACCGTTCGTACCACATTGTGGTCGAATATCCGGTCCAACTGGTGAGTGGCGAGAAAAAAATCTTGGCCGAAATTCAGGTACGAACCCTGGCAATGAATTTCTGGGCGACTATTGAACATTCACTTAATTATAAGTATCAAGGGGCCTTTCCAACGGAACTGAGCGATCGTCTACAACGGGCGGCCGAAGCAGCATTTAAGTTGGATACTGAGATGTCCGAGATTCGTGAAGAAATTCAAGAGGCACAACAGTACACCCCGAAAAAAGACGGTGACGTATCACCAATTTCTCATCAGAGCAAGGAAGAATGACATGAAGGTTTCCATTTTTGGTAATAACGGTTCAGCCTCGCAGCGGGTTGCCACGGCCTTGAAGACCGGACTAACAGCTGCGGGAATTGAAATTGATAGTTTAAATCCAGACATCGTTGTCACGGTTGGTGGGGATGGGACTTTGCTGTCCGCGTTTCACCATTACAGTGATCGGCTGGATAAGATTCGCTTTGTTGGGATTCATACGGGGCATTTAGGTTTCTATACCGATTGGCGCGATTATGAGGTTCAAGATCTCATCGATAGTTTGGTGGAAGACAACGGGCAGAGTGTCAGCTACCCACTATTGACGATCGAAGTGGAGTACGCTGATGGGACGCATTCTGATCAAACGCTGGCCCTGAACGAATCGACAATTAAGAAAGTTTCTGGAACTATGGTGGCGGACGTCTACATAAAGGGAGAGTTATTCGAAAGCTTCCGGGGCGATGGCCTCTGTATCTCAACACCGACGGGATCGACGGCCTACAACAAGTCCGTTGGTGGCGCGGTGATCAACCCACGGTTTAACGCCATTCAAATGGCTGAAATCGCGTCGATCAATAACCGGGTCTTCCGGACGCTGGGGTCACCCCTGATTATTCCGGCGGACGAGTGGATTCGAATTGAACCCGCTAAGTCGACCGACAACGTCTTGATGTGTGATCAGTTGTCAATTGAAGGACGACCCATCAAGGCAATCAACTACCAGATTGCTCGGCAGCGCATTTCATTTGCTGAGTACCGGCATACCCATTTCTGGCAACGGGTCGAAACGTCATTCATTGGGAGAGAGCGTCCATGACACATTTTGAGTGGATCGTCGATGGTAAGAGTCCGGTACACGTGAGGACCGTGTTAATGGCCCATGGCGTGACCCGGACTTTTTTGAAACAGGTTAAATTCCACGGTGGCGTCGTCACATTGGATGATCAGGAGGTTCGAGTAGTAGCCATGGCTGAGCCTGGTCAGCGGGTGGGACTCCAGTTACCACCAGAACCAACCAATGAGCACGTCGCAACGTCCCACGGGCCATTGGAGATACTCTATGAAGATCCTCATTTTTTAGTGGTCAATAAGCCAGCTGAAATGGCCTCTGTGCCCTCGCACCTCTACCCGGATGATACACTGGCAAATCGGGTTAAAGGGCACCTGGTGGCCACACATGCGGACAGCACGGTCACGCACATCGTGACTCGACTGGACCGGGATACCAGTGGGGCGGTATTATTTGCCAAACATCACTTTGCCCATTCGATCCTGGATAAGCAGTTAAAGAATGGCGAACTGGATAAGCGGTACGTTGCCGTGGCTGAGGGAGGCATTATACCGGAACATCAGGTGATCGAAGCTCCCATTGGTCGGGCACCGGGTTCCTTTATTAAGCGGATGGTTCGGCCAGACGGCCGTCAGGCAACGACGGAATTGTGGGTGCGGCGGCAGTCACGGTCGGTCAGTTTGCTGGCGATTAAGCTGCACACGGGCCGGACGCATCAGATTCGCGTGCACTGCGCGTCAATTGGCCATCCACTGGTTGGGGATTGGTTGTATGGTCGGCAAACGAATCCGTGGATTCAGCGCCAGGCTCTGCATTGCGCTAGGTTGCAGTTCTATCAGCCTTTCTTAGATGAATGGATTACCTGCTATGCGCCATTGCCAGCGGACATGGCTAGTCTAATTGAAAATGAGCTTTCGTAAGTAGCACTTTCCGTACATAGTTGCGGGGAGTGTTTTTTTTATGGGATAAATTTATCTGAGCTGTAGGAGAAGTTATCCGTCTAAGCTATGAGAGAATCTGATAAATTCGATGAGTTATTGAAAAATTGGGGAGATATAGACCGATAAATTAAGATAATTTATTCTAGATACACGTTGCACACATCTTTGATTGTGGAAAATTAAAATACCGAATTAATTCAAAAAATTGATCAATAGAAGCTCTGATTTTAGAGTTAGTTGATGACGTGTTGCTTTTTGTGATTTAGCGAGTTAGTTTTACTATTTTTTAGACGCCACTAAAAACATCGCTTAGATGGCCTGTATAAAGGCAACTGGTTGGTTTTGTCAATATAAAACGCATCAGAAATTAGCTTGGATTTTTGAGACCATAAGCGGATAAAGATTGGATTGAATGTAGGCGCTTACTTTTAGTTGTCAAATTTAATCACTCGAATTTTAAACTTATTTTATGATTAAACTAGTATATGCGCTGAAACGGTGGTACTATAAATTCATCCGAGGACTGAATCATGAGGAGAATTATCAGTTAGGTTCAGGAATAACAGATGAGTTTATCTGTTTTGCGGGGTAGTGTTTGTTAATAATTTGAATAAATTTTCTAAGGACGGTGTTAAGAGTGAAATTCATGCGGCATCAGGCTTTTAACGGCGATCCCAAATTACGATACAAGATGTTCAAGGCAGGTAAGAAATGGGTTTTTGCTGCCTTGGCCACTTTTTCGCTTTTAGGGGGAGCAGGTCAATTAACTGCTCATGCTGACACCGCCAGTCAAGTTTCTGAAGAAGCACAGAGTTCTGTAGTTTCTTCTAGCAGCTCGAGTGGGGGTCATCAGCAAGCGGCTTACAAAGCGCTTCGAGTTTTAGTGCGGACAGTTCCGCAACTAAGGACAGTAATTCAGAAAAGACGAGTTCAGCCAGCAGTTCATCATCTTCTGCGGCTTCTTCGTCAGCATCATCAGCTACTAGTTCTGCAACTAGTAGTGCTTCATCATCTGCAAGCAGTGCGTCATCTTCAGCATCAAGTGCTTCCAATGATAAGCTAGATTCTTTAGCTTCATCAGCGGGCGTTAACACAACCTTGACAAATAATGTGGTCAACACGGTCAACAAGGTTGCTTCAACGGGAAGATCATCATTGCTAAAAGAAGCAGCATTTACCGCACCTGCAAGCAATGCGTCAAGTACTGCAGAAGATGCCAATTTAAGGGCAGCTTCTGGTGCAGTTACTTCGGCTGCTGCATTTAACACAGCAGCCGCTAGTTATGCAGCTAAGGTTTCTGGGCTGGATGACACTGACGTTGCCAAGTTATCCGCAGCATCAGCTGTTAGTGCAGCCAGCAGTGCTTATAATGAAGCTGTTCAGGCATACACCTTTACGTCGTACTATACGAGCTTATCAGCATCGTACGCAACGGCGGTTGGTAATAGTGCCGGCGATCCAGATGACTTGGACGCACATTCTACTAGTGCGGCAAGTTTAGCAGCTTCATACGCAGCTTCAGCCAATACTTATGTAAGTGCAGCCTCCAGTGCTGCTAGTGCGGCGGCAGTTGCAGCCGCTACTGGTATTGTTGAATTGGTCAGCAGCGCGAATGCTGTGACCGATGCAGAGAATACTAGTATTTCAACGGCAGCTTCCGATGCAGATGATGCGGTTGATACCGTCTATACAGCTACGCAATACGATAACCAAAATACGACATTAACCGGAATTTACACCAGTGCTAGCAGTGCGGCTTCAGTTGCTGCTGGTGCTGCTGAGACGGCCCAGACCTTACAGATCTCTGCCGTTGCAGCGTTAGCTACGGCAAAGTCCGCTGCAACTACCGGTGACTTTGAAACTGCTAACTCGGCTTACTCAGATGCAATGAATCTGCAAAGTCAAATGGCGACAACGGCTACTACGGCTAGTGCAGCTAACTCAACCGCACAATCCGCTGCTAGTGCTGCCAATTCGACAGCTTTAAGCGACATTGCCAGTTCAGCAGCGGTTAGTGCAACTGCTGCGGCCAATGCTGGCTCATTAGCTTCAAAGGAAGCTAATCAAGCAACAACCTACACAGGATCACAGTCAATTAGCTATGCGACTGCCGCAGCTAGTACGGCGGTTACGGCGACTAGTGCGGCCGCAGTTGCCAGTACCGCAGCAGCTAATTTAGCTGCTGCGACGTCACCTAAGGACGCTACCCTGTATGCACAGGATGTTGAGAGTGCCGCAGCAGATGCTGTTTCGGCTGAAGCAGATACTTCGACTGCGGCTTCAATGGCAGCTATGTATGATGGGTCATCAGTTGCTAACGCAAATAATGATGCTAACAACGCAACTGTCACGATGACACCATCGAATACTAAATTGAATGTTGGCGATACGCTTTCGTTATCTGCAAAGCTCGATATGAATCTTTTGAGTAACCAACACGGCGATGGTACCTACACTTATATGTACTCGACAAATGGCAAGGATTGGAGTGTTTGGGATACTCAAACTGGCACTTCGTCTGCTACGAGTACTAAAACATTGTCAGCCGCTGGAACTTACTACTTCCAAGTTATTGCAACTGGTAAAACTGGTACAATCTTAATCAGTCTGGGGTCTTATAGTGCTGGTTCAGCAGTTACAACTGTAGTCGTCACTGATTCTAAGGGTAACTATACAGATCAAGCGACAACCTCAGCTAGCTTAGCTACCAGCGCTGCAACCGTTGCAAGTGATGCTGCTAATTCAGCAAACGTCAGCGCTACACAATTGGCGACGGTTGATAAGACAGATGTCACGACTTCTTCTTATGCTGTTGTTGCTCAAAATGCGACCGCAACTGCTGATTCATATGCCACTAAAGCATCCACTGCGGCATCTGCTGCGGTTGTAGCTGCCGCATCAGCAATGTCGCTTGAGGCGGATAAAAACTATGATGCAGCTAGTTCCGCTGCTACAAATGCTGCAGCCAGCGAGACTTTAGCCAGCTCATACTCTGTACTGGCAAACTCAGCAGCCGCAGTTGCTGAAACCAACACTGTTGCTGCACTGAGCCAGGATGCAAACAATGGGAGTAAGGTTGCACAATCATTATTGGCTCAAAGCTATGCAGCTTCCGCAGCTTCGTCTGCCAGTGTTGCTGCTAGTGCGGCCAACCGAGCATTGTCAAATGCGAACGATGCAACTCATATCACGTCGTTGGCGCCAAGCTACGCTAGTTCTGTAACAGATTACAATAGTGCAGCCGATGCTGCTGCTTCTGCGGCTCAGAGCTACGCCGACGATGCAGGTTCATTAGCAACTGAAGCGGCATCCTATGCAGCGGCAGGAGACTTGAGCGGGGCTACTAAGGCGGCGACTAACGCTGCTACTGATGCTAGCTTAGCTGATCAACAGTTAAGTGCAGCTCAGACCCAAGCTGGGAATACCGCAGTTACGTTGATGGCATTACAGTCAAATTACGCTTCGGAAGTTGCTAAGGCTGATTTGACTGCTTCTGGTTCGCTTGGATTAGTTGGGAGCTCCGCTGCCAGTGTGGCTAATTCTTTGGCATCAGCTATGAAGAGCAACACGGCGTTGGGTGATACTTACGTTACGGCAACATCCTCATATGCTGCCGATGCTCAATTTGGTGCAACTCAAGCGGCATCAGCTGCTTCGGTCGCCAATGCGAATATGACGGCTGCTACGATGGCTTTGAATGGCGGAGATACAGTCTCAGCCAGTTCTTATGTAGCTGTAGCTGATAGTGCCCTAACGGCAGCTTCTTCATACATGGCGATGGCTAGTTCTGCTGCAAGTTCTGCGACGGTTGCAGCCTCTGCAGCAACTGCCTTTTCAGGTAATCTGAAGAGCTACGCAAAGACAACTGGGCTTACCGGGTCTACTTGGAATCCAACTGGAAATGCTCTGACACTTCTTGGATTGCCACTAACGCAAGGTTACACGGTGCAACCGGCTGCCGTAACTTCAACGACACCTGGTTCAACTTTTTCTTTAAGCGGATCAGCAGTTATTGGGATTATCAATGTCTATGGGCAAAATAGTTCCCATTCTTGGCAAGTTCAGGTTAATGGTAAATGGTATAGCTTACAGGATGCCACAACTAACTTTGGCCTGCAATTCGATGATACAGATAACACTGATGTGAAGATTGGTGTGTTACCAATCATTATCAGCGAATCCAGTACGCTTAAAGTTACAGTTCCCGATACTTTCACCGGATCACTACTGTTTCAGATGAATGCAAGCATTAACACCGCTGGTATTTCTTTGAACGGTAGTAATTACATTTCAAGTAATTTATCTGAAGTCGATGTTTATGACAGTGCCATTAACGCTAACACCATGACACTTTCTGGTGGCGATTACTTACTGAACAAAGAGGTTGAAGGGGTTACCGCAACAACTGATCCTGCCAATGCCAATGGGACAATCGCTTGGAAGAGTAGTGATCCTTCACTGGCAAAGGTCAGTGCGGCTGGTTTGGTTACAGCTGCGGACACTGGTAAAGGTGTTGTCACCATTACTGCAACGTTAACTAACGCTGATGGGTCTACAGTCGTTGCTTCGAAGGATATCACAGTCGGCAATGGTCTTGAAAACAAGACGGTTGATGCTGGAACTAATCTTGTTTGGACGCCTGAAGGAAATGTTCCTACTGCCAGTGGGGTTACTTACCAATGGTATAAAGGAAGCACTGCTGATGGCACTGGTACTAAACTTAATGGTCAAACTGGGACTAGTTTGGATCTCAAGGGTGTTAGTGCCAGTGACGCAGGAGACTACTACCTGCAAGTGAAGACTGCCAATAACACGGTTTACATTGGTCCAGGTGCTTTGACGGTTAACGCTGCCGAAACATCAGCTGCTTCATCTGCGGCATTAGAAGCTTCTAGCGCAGCCAATGCTACTGGAGATTATGCCAGCGTTGCTAGTTCTTACGGTAATTTAGCAAGTAACTATGCACCAAAGAACTCTGCTGCTAGTTCTTACGCAAAGCAAGCTAGTTCAGCAGCAAGTGCTGCTTTGTCAGCATCTTCTGCAGCCTCAGCGGCATCTTCCGCTGCACAAACCGCTCAGTCGCAGGCTGAATCGGCTGAAGCCAATGGAGATAATGACGCTGCTCAGAGTTATGCGTCTACTGCTTCGTCAGCTGCTTCAGATGCTAAAGAAGCACAGAGCAAAGCTTCAAGCGCGGCAGGGGATGCTTCTTCCTATGCTAGTTTGGCAGTTGCTGCTGTAGATGACTCAGATTCTGAATCTGCTTCAGCCTCAGAATCCGAATCCTTAAGTGCCAGTGAATCAGAATCACAAAGTGCTTCCGAATCCGAATCCTTAAGTGCTTCCGAATCCGAATCACAAAGTGCTAGTGAATCAGAATCACAGAGTGCTAGTGAATCCGAATCCTTGAGTGCCAGTGAATCAGAATCCCTGAGTGCTTCTGAATCCGAATCCTTGAGTGCCAGTGAATCCGAATCACAGAGTGCTTCCGAATCCGAATCTTTGAGTGCTAGTGAGTCTGAATCACAAAGTGCTTCTGAATCCGAGTCCTTGAGTGCTAGTGAGTCTGAATCACAGAGTGCTTCTGAATCTGAATCCTTAAGTGCTTCCGAATCCGAATCCTTGAGCGCCAGTGAATCTGAATCACAGAGTGCTTCCGAATCCGAATCCTTGAGCGCCAGTGAATCTGAATCACAGAGTGCTTCCGAATCCGAATCCTTAAGTGCCAGTGAATCTGAATCACAAAGTGCTTCCGAATCCGAATCGTTGAGTGCTAGTGAGTCTGAATCACAGAGTGCTTCTGAATCAGAATCCTTGAGCGCCAGTGAATCTGAATCACAAAGTGCTTCCGAATCAGAATCATTGAGTGCTAGTGAGTCTGAATCACAGAGTGCTTCTGAATCAGAATCATTGAGTGCTAGTGAATCCGAATCACAAAGTGCTAGTGAGTCCGAATCCTTAAGTGCTAGTGAATCAGAATCCTTAAGTGCTTCCGAATCCGAATCACAAAGTGCTAGTGAATCAGAATCCTTAAGTGCTAGTGAATCCGAATCACAGAGTGCTTCCGAATCCGAATCCTTAAGTGCCAGTGAATCTGAATCACAAAGTGCTTCCGAATCCGAATCATTGAGTGCTAGTGAGTCTGAATCACAGAGTGCTTCTGAATCAGAATCATTGAGTGCTAGTGAATCCGAATCACAAAGTGCTAGTGAGTCCGAATCCTTAAGTGCTAGTGAATCAGAATCCTTAAGTGCTTCCGAATCCGAATCACAAAGTGCTAGTGAATCAGAATCCCTGAGTGCTTCTGAATCAGAATCATTAAGTGCCAGTGAATCCGAATCACAGAGTGCTTCCGAATCCGAATCCTTGAGTGCCAGTGAATCTGAATCACAGAGTGCTTCCGAATCTGAATCATTGAGTGCTAGTGAGTCTGAATCACAAAGTGCTTCTGAATCCGAATCACAGAGTGCTAGTGAGTCTGAATCACAGAGTGCTTCTGAATCAGAATCACAAAGTGCTAGTGAGTCCGAATCATTAAGTGCCAGTGAATCAGAATCACAGAGTGCTTCCGAATCCGAATCATTGAGTGCTAGTGAATCCGAATCACAAAGTGCTAGTGAGTCCGAATCCTTAAGTGCTAGTGAATCAGAATCCTTAAGTGCTTCCGAATCCGAATCACAAAGTGCTAGTGAATCAGAATCCTTAAGTGCTAGTGAATCCGAATCACAGAGTGCTTCTGAATCTGAATCCTTAAGTGCTTCCGAATCCGAATCACAAAGTGCTAGTGAATCAGAATCCTTAAGTGCTAGTGAATCCGAATCACAGAGTGCTTCTGAATCCGAATCCTTGAGTGCTAGTGAGTCTGAATCACAGAGTGCTTCTGAATCTGAATCCTTAAGTGCTTCCGAATCCGAATCCTTAAGTGCTTCCGAATCCGAATCACAAAGTGCTAGTGAATCTGAATCCTTAAGTGCTTCCGAATCCGAATCACAAAGTGCTAGTGAATCAGAATCCTTAAGTGCTTCCGAATCAGAATCACAGAGTGCCTCAGAATCAGAATCCTTAAGCGCTAGTGAATCAGAATCACAGAGTGCCTCAGAATCAGAATCCTTAAGCGCTAGTGAATCCGAATCCCAGAGTGCTTCTGAATCTGAATCCTTAAGTACTTCCGAATCCGAATCACAAAGTGCTAGTGAATCCGAATCACAGAGTGCTTCCGAATCAGAATCCTTAAGTGCCAGTGAATCCGAATCACAGAGTGCCTCAGAATCCGAATCCTTGAGTGCCAGTGAATCTGAATCACAGAGTGCTTCCGAATCCGAATCTTTGAGTGCTAGTGAATCAGAATCACAGAGTGCCTCAGAATCCGAATCCTTGAGTGCTAGTGAATCAGAATCACAGAGTGCTAGTGAGTCTGAATCACAAAGCTCTTCCGAATCCGAATCCTTGAGTGCCAGTGAGTCTGAATCACAGAGTGCCAGTGAATCCGAATCCTTGAGTGCCAGTGAATCTGAATCACAAAGTGCTTCCGAATCCGAATCCTTGAGTGCCAGTGAGTCTGAATCACAGAGTGCCAGTGAATCAGAATCACAGAGTGCCTCAGAATCCGAATCCTTAAGTGCTAGTGAGTCTGAATCACAAAGTGCTTCTGAATCGGAATCCTTGAGTGCCAGTGAATCAGAATCACAGAGTGCCTCAGAATCCGAATCCTTAAGTGCTAGTGAATCAGAATCACAAAGTGCTTCCGAATCCGAATCCTTAAGTGCTAGTGAATCAGAATCACAAAGTGCTTCCGAATCTGAATCATTGAGTGCTAGTGAGTCTGAATCCCAGAGTGCTTCTGAATCCGAATCATTGAGTGCTAGTGAATCCGAATCACAGAGTGCCTCAGAATCCGAATCCTTAAGTGCTAGTGAGTCTGAATCACAAAGTGCTTCCGAATCCGAATCATTGAGTGCTAGTGAGTCTGAATCACAAAGTGCTTCTGAATCCGAATCCTTGAGTGCCAGTGAGTCTGAATCCCAGAGTGCCAGTGAATCCGAATCCTTGAGTGCCAGTGAATCTGAATCACAAAGTGCTTCCGAATCCGAATCCTTGAGTGCCAGTGAGTCTGAATCCCAGAGTGCCTCAGAATCCGAATCCTTAAGTGCTAGTGAGTCTGAATCACAAAGTGCTTCCGAATCCGAATCCTTAAGTGCCAGTGAATCTGAATCCCAGAGTGCCTCAGAATCCGAATCCTTAAGTGCTAGTGAATCAGAATCACAAAGTGCTTCCGAATCCGAATCCCAGAGTGCCAGTGAATCCGAATCCTTAAGTGCTAGTGAGTCTGAATCCCAGAGTGCTTCTGAATCCGAATCATTGAGTGCCAGTGAATCAGAATCCCAGAGTGCCTCAGAATCTGAATCATTGAGTGCGAGTGAATCAGAATCGCAAAGTGCTTCCGAATCCGAATCATTGAGTGCTAGTGAGTCTGAATCACAAAGTGCTTCTGAATCCGAATCCTTAAGTGCCAGTGAATCAGAATCCCAGAGTGCCTCAGAATCTGAATCATTGAGTGCGAGTGAATCAGAATCGCAAAGTGCTAGCGAGTCCGAATCCTTAAGTGCTAGTGAGTCCGAATCCCAGAGTGCTTCTGAATCAGAATCATTGAGTGCCAGTGAATCAGAATCCCAGAGTGTTTCCGAATCCGAATCATTGAGTGCTAGTGAGTCCGAATCACAAAGTGCTTCTGAATCCGAATCATTGAGTGCTAGTGAATCAGAATCACAAAGTGCTTCCGAATCCGAATCCTTAAGTGCTAGTGAATCCGAATCCCAGAGTGCTTCTGAATCCGAATCATTGAGTGCTAGTGAGTCTGAATCACAAAGTGCTTCTGAATCCGAATCCTTAAGTGCCAGTGAATCAGAATTCCAGAGTGCCTCAGAATCTGAATCATTGAGTGCGAGTGAATCAGAATCGCAAAGTGCTAGCGAGTCCGAATCCTTAAGTGCTAGTGAGTCCGAATCCCAGAGTGCTTCTGAATCAGAATCATTGAGTGCCAGTGAATCAGAATCCCAGAGTGCTTCCGAATCCGAATCATTGAGTGCTAGTGAGTCCGAATCACAAAGTGCTTCTGAATCCGAATCATTGAGTGCTAGTGAATCAGAATCACAAAGTGCTTCCGAATCCGAATCCTTAAGTGCTAGTGAATCCGAATCCCAGAGTGCTTCTGAATCCGAATCATTGAGTGCTAGTGAGTCCGAATCACAAAGTGCTTCCGAATCCGAATCATTGAGCGCTAGTGAGTCCGAATCCCAGAGTGCTTCTGAATCAGAATCATTGAGTGCCAGTGAGTCTGAATCACAAAGTGCTTCCGAGTCCGAATCCTTAAGTGCTAGTGAATCTGAATCCTTAAGTGCTAGTGAATCCGAATCACAAAGCGGTTCTGAATCCGAATCACAAAGCGGTTCTGAATCCGAATCACAAAGTGGTTCTGAATCCGAATCACAAAGTGGTTCTGAATCCGAATCACAAAGCGGTTCTGAGTCTGAATCCGGCGGAGCTGGTGCAGTTGTTGATCCAGGTACGAATGCCGGTTCCGGTGTGAACGCTGGTGGGACTAATAGTGGCTCTGGTCAAACCATTCATGGTGGAGACGGTGCTAAGATTAATTCTGGTTCTAAGGGAACAAACTCTCATGGAACAAGCTCTAACGGTCAGAATACCGGTGGAAATGCGGGCAGCTCAGAAACTGCGGGGACGTCTGGTAATGGTGTCCAAACTGGCGGTGATGCTGCTAAGGTATCTGCAGCCGGTACCAATGTTTCAGGAAGCAACTCGAGTTCTACTGGCTTGAATTCTGGTCAGACTACAGGTTCAAATGAATTACCTCAAACTAATGAGGTTGAAGACAGTGAAGCTGTTTCGGCCTTAGGTGTTCTGCTCGCTGGATTCTTGGGTCTGTTTGGTCTCAAGAGAAAGAAGCGTGACGAATAAAGTCTGAAGTGAGCCCATAATTCTAAGTGAATTCTGTGTGAACTGAATTAAAGAGTCTTGGTATGTAAATACATACCAGGGCTCTTTTTTTCGTCCATATATTGGCTCAATAATGGGGACTTGTGATTTTGAAATTATTTTACGAACGGTATATTAATTGCAATGCTTAGTTTCTACAGTAAATTTTATTATAATGTTTATTCTGCTAGAATAACTTAATATTAAAACCCGTTCTATAGGGTGTTCACGCGGCATATTTGTGGTAAAATTAATTTAGAAATTAAATTTTTTTGCGTGAAATTAAAAGGCATTTATATCCACATTCTCAAAAGTGTGGCAGCTAAGAACGGAAAAGTGAGATGGGCCATTCATGAATTATTTTGTTGATGCCGATTTAGGAGAAACAATTACTGGAATTGAGCAAGCTGAATTTAACCGTCTTGAGTTATTCAAAAAAGCTCAAATTCCGGCAAAGATTATATATATGCACCACAATCCGAAAATTCATATTTTTTTTAAAAAATTCAAAGTTCAAGATGATGCCTTCTCAATGTATGACTATTTTCAAAAGTCAATTAAGGTGAGTGATCAGGCACCTTTTGATTGGCCGTCGTACTGGCAAGACACCTGTAAATATAGTTTGCAATATAGTGCTGATTATCCGGATATTCGGGTGACTGATGAAACCGGGAAAATCATTATCTACGCTGGGTTCTTGGACAGTACCTATACTAAGTTAAACTATCTTAATCGGTTTGATAAGAATCACAACAAAATTCAGACTGACCTTTATGATAGTCGTGGATTTTTAAGCAGTTCAAACTTCTTAGCTGAAAATGGTCTGGTAAATTCGTCCGTTTACTACGATCCAAGTGGTAAAGTGCAAATCATCCGACAAAATTTAACTAGTGAAAAGAATGCGTATGTGCGTAATATTACGTTGACTGACTATAACGGACAACAATATTATTTTGCCACTGATGAAGAATTAGAAACTTTTTTCTTAAATGAAATCAACAAAAAGGGCGACGTATTCTATTCAGATCGTAGTGAAAACTTTGCCAAGTCTTTTGATATGACTAATTCAGAGCTGAAGATAATTGCTGTCCTCCATAATACACACGTCCGAAAAGGCCAAGACGTAGTAACCGGAACGATGAAACGGGGGGTGTACGATTATGTGTTAACACATCCTCAACATTTGGTTGGCATAATTTGTTCAACGGAACAGCAAAAGAAAGATTTATTAAAGCGATTCGACGACCTTCCACCGGTTACAGTAATTCCAGTTGGTTGTGCCATTCATCATAATGTAAAAACAAAAAAGCGAAATCTTCATCGAATAATTTGTATGGCTCGATATTCACCTCAAAAACAACTAATGCACCAAGTTAAAGCAGTAGAAAAATTGGTTCCTGAGTTTCCTGATATTGAACTTAATCTGTTTGGTAGTGGAAGTAGGGAAGGGGAACTTAAGGCATATATTTCAGAGCATAACTTGGAAAAAAATGTATTATTGAGAGGTTTTCAAAAAAACTTAAATGAAGAATATGCCAAGGGTTCATTATTTTTACAGACGAGTACAGAGGAAGGATTTTCTTTGAGTACGATTGAAGCACTTAGTTATAGTGTTCCGGTGATTGGGTATGACATTAATTACGGCCCTAGTGAAATGATTATTGACGGTAAGAATGGATTTCTGGTTTCGGCTGATGATCAAGACATGCTTTATAAAAAAATGAGAACGTACCTTAAGAATACTAAACTACAAAAGAAGTTTATGAAAAACTGTCGTTCTTCAATTCAAAAATTTGCACCTGAAAAGGTTCAGAAAAAATGGATGAAGTTGAATAAGTCGCTGATAAGTTAAGCGAAACTCAAAAATTAATTTAACTTAATTGAGATTGGAAAGGTAGGAATAATCTATATGAATTATTTTGTTGATTCTGATCTTGGCGGCGTTATCACAGGGATAGAGCAGGCAGAATTTAATCGGTTAAAATTGTTTCAAGAAGCCAAGATGCCTGCAAAAATCGTATATCTAACCTATAAGCCAAGAATGCAGGAATATGCAAAGAAATTTGGGGTACAAGGGCGCAGCTTTTCGATGTATGATTACTTTCAAGATGCCACTCAGTTTAAAGAAGTTGAGAATTATGATTGGCAATCTTACTGGCAGGATACCTGTCATTATCAGTTACAGTACGTTCCTTCAACTAGAGATATCCGAGTCAATAAGCCAGATGGTTCCTTATTAATGTATGCCAATTTTGTGGATGAAGATTATACGCAAGTTAATTATATTAATTATTTTGATAAGGATAGACAAAAAATTCGTCGAGACACTTATGATTGTCGTGGCTTTTTAAGTCGAACAACATTTTTGGAAGAAAAAGATATAACTAATTCGGAAATTTATTTTGATCAGAATGGTAGCGTTCGAATTGTCAAAGAATACACTGTCAGCCACGAAAAAGGAAAGTCGTTTTTAAGCCAGATTGTGCTACGGAACTATCGAAATAAGGATTATTATTTTGCCAACGAAGAGGAATTTCGAACGTTTTTCTTCAATCACTTATTTGATGATGACGATCTAGTTTTCGTTGATCGTCAAAGTGAAATGGCGAAAAGTATTCAACACACAAGAAAATCGGTCAAAATGGTTATGATTTTTCATAATGGTCATATTAAGGCTGGGGAAAGTGTCAAGCTAGGTCGCTTAAAATTCGGTGTTTATGACTACACATTGGCACATATAGATAGAGCATCAGCTTTTGTGACGTCAACGGCGCAGCAAACTGCTGATTTAAAAGATCGTTATGATAGTTTACCACCGGTCTTCACAATTCCAGTTAGTTGGACTGAACCACTACCGCTCACTGTTAAGGATTTCGAAGCCCGTAATCCTCACCGAATCATTAGTATTGCACGCTATTCAAGACAAAAACAATTACATCACCAAGTTAAGGCTGTAGAAAGATTAGTCCCCGAATTTCCAGATATCGAATTACATTTGTTAGGATATGGTGCCACGGTTGGGGCGGAGTTGGACAAATATATCAAGGAACATCATTTGGAAAGGAACGTATTCTTACGAGGTTTTCAGTTAGATTTAACTGAAGATTTGCGTAAAGGAAGTTTAGCCCTGCAGACTAGCATTGAGGAAGGTTTTTCGATTTCTTCTTTACAGTCATTGAGTGCTGCAGTTCCTGTGATTGGATATGATATTAACTACGGGCCTAAAGAAATGATCGTAGATGGTGAAAATGGGTTCTTGATACCAGCTGATGATGAAGAAATGCTTTACCAAAAAATGCGAGAATATTTGAGTGACAAGGCCTTACAGGTAAAATTTATGAAGAACTGTCAGCCATTAGCTCAGAAATTTTCAGCAGAAAAATTGAAAGCACAGTGGGTCAAGCTAGTTAATGAAATTAATCCACAATCTTAAATATAAAATCAATCTTCCAACAAGATTCATGGATAAATATGAATTGTCGAGAATATACTTAGGGATTTAAATAATTTAGGGAGGAATTTAGATGATAGTATTGGCCTCACTTTTTGCACGGACGGGTGTTCAATTTTTTGTTCGTTGTTCAATATACGTTGCGTTGTTGGCATTAGTGATTATTGTTCGGTTAGTACACCGTCGATCTACCCGGAAAAAACTAGATCATTTAACCAAAGAAATGATGAAGCAAACAGAAAAGGATGATCAAGGAAAGTATCCTTGGGAATACGAAGATAGCAAAGCGCACTCATGGGATAACGAAGAAACACATACACGTCGCTGATTGTGGCTGAGTCGAGAAAGAGAGATGGCAAATGAATTATTTTGTGAATATACAATTAGGCGCCACGATAAGTGGTATTGAAGAAGCTCAATTCAGGCGATTGCAGCTATTCCAGAAGGCGGGTATTCCCGCAAAGATTATTTATATGGGGTATAGCTCACGACTGTATGAATATTCTGATAAATTTGGGGTGTTGGGTTCAACATTCTCAATGTACGATTATTTTCAAGGAACCACAGATTTTAACGAGGGCTATGGGGATTTTGACTGGCGTAGATATTGGGAGCAACGGTGCCATTATCGCTTACAATACATTGATGGAGCGAATGGTGAACGGGATATTCGTGTGATGGACGAAAATGATTACTTCGTAATGTACGCGCATTTTTTGAATGAAGAATATACACGTATTGATTACATAAATTATTTCAATCGTAACCATGCTAAAATGCGTCGAGATGTTTTCGATAGTCGAGGATTTCTCAGTCGTACATCATTTCTTGGTGAAGGTGATACAGTTATTACGGAACTTTATTATGATAGAGATCAGCACGTGCGTTTGATAAAGAGTTGTCGCACGGTTGAGGGACGTTCAGTTTTAACTAAAATTACACTAAAGAATTATAATAATCGTGACTATCTTTTTGATAGTGAAACAGAATTACAGACTTTCTTTTTAAATGAAATAAACCGCGAAGGGGATTTCTTTTTCTGTGATCGGAACAGCCTGTTAGCACCAGCTTTTTATCGAACAAAGCCGGAACTCAGAGTTGCTTCAGTTTTGCATAACACACATGTGCGCGCCGGGCAGGATATTGTGACGGGTGTTCTAAAGCATAATGTTTATGAATTTACGCTCGAGCATCCTGAACACTGGAATCGAATGATTGTTTCTACTGATAAGCAGAAGAAAGATCTTTTGGCTAGATTTACAAATCTACCACAAGTGGTTACAATTCCAGTGGGCTATGCAGTTCCTCATAAAGTTGATTTTAAAGCGAGAAGTCCGCACAGAATTATCGGAGTTGCCCGTTATTCACCAGAAAAAAATTTGATGCATCAAATTCAGGCAGTAGAACGTTTGATACCAGAATTTCCGGATATTGAGTTACATTTATATGGGCATGGTGACCGGGTTGCTGACGAACTTAGAAAATACATTCAAGAGCATCAATTAACCAAAAATGTTTTTCTGCGAGGGTTTAAGACGGATTTGACTGAGGAGTATAAACAAGCTTCTCTGGCATTACTTACAAGTCGTGAAGAGGGCTTTTCGTTATCAACATTGGAAGAATTAAGCTTTAGTATTCCTGTGATTAGTTATGACATGAATTATGGCCCTAGTGATATGATTAGTGATGGCAAGAATGGCTACTTGGTGCCCTCTAACGATCAAGAAATGTTAACGCAAAGAATTCGTGAGTATTTGGGTGATCATGATAAGCAGTTAGAAATGATGGCCAACTGTGAACCATTGCTAAAAAAGTTTTCTCCAACTGAGATTACCAAGAAGTGGCAAACATTCATTGAAGATGAAGAAATTACTAGTGGTGTAGATAAGAAGTAACTGACAAGTCAGCTAGGTTCTATCTGTGTGTCTTGAGACTATCTAACTTAGTCATTGGGCCAACACCTAAAGACAAGGGGCACCTGTATTTTGAAGAAACATAATTTTTTTAAGATTGTTGTACGAATTCTATTTTTACTCGTTGTTGGCGTGGTGGTTTTCTTTACTGTCAAAAGTATGAATAAAATTTATATTTCTAAATTTGGTAATAAGCATTATTATCAAAGGGTTAAATCTGTCAGTACGAACGATGGTTTAGTGAATCAGAAAATCTATTCTAAGGCGACACTGAAGAAGTTAACGACAGTTACCCATGGGACTAAGTACACTGGTAATACTAGCCTTGACCGCGTTTCAGAAACCTACCATTACAAGATTAAAAAAGACAACATTAGTAACTTTATGGGAAATGACGGTGTTTTGCAGCTATACAATAAGTCTAAATTTATGTCTGATGCGATGGTTCGTGATGCAGCTATGATGTGGAATACGTTAGCTGGACAGACAATCGTTGAAGTAGTTGATTCACAAAATAAGTCTGATGAAGTAATTCATGACAGTCAAAAGAAGACCAAGTATGGTGTTGGTGGTCAAAGTTATAATGGTATGGGCATGATATTTTATCCCAACGATTGGGCAGTGACAGGGTTGACCAAACAGAACAAACAAAACTGGAAGGAAGCCATCCTACTTAAAGAAATGGGCCATGCTTTGGGTGTTCCTAATATGGGAGGCGGTTTGATGGGAACCAATGATCAAGTCGCAAATTTAAAAAATGCCGATTTTATGGGGGCGTGGGGTGTTCAGCTCTCTAATGCACCTAAATCTAATCTTAAGGGAATTACGACTACAAGAATGGATGGCGCAGTTCTCAAGATTGCTGGGATTGCGTGGCCTCGTCCGCGTAAATTGGCCAATTGGGTCCTTACTAAGCCATCTGCCCATATGGTTTATAACAATGGTAAAATCACCTCAACGATTCCTAAGTAGGTGAATTCAGCGCTAAACATGAAAGAATTATCTCTGCACTGTATAGTTACTTAAATAACCGGTTTTAATTGTAAACCAAATTAGGTATACTAAGCTTGTGTGAGTAATAAATCATGTTTTAGTCAATGCTCAAGTGAAAGGGCTTCCTTTCACAAAAATGATGGGAGTGTCGGGCTGTGTATTATTTTGTTAACGAGTATATTCTCCAAAAAAACTCTAGTGTTGAACATACAGCGATGAAACGGGTTAAGTTATTTAATCACTATAAAACACCCGCTAAGATTGTCACCAAGATTTATGATCGGTTATTACACCAGACGATTAAGAAGTTTGATGTTGACGACAGTGAAATCTTGAATATGTTTGACTACTTCCAAGAAGCAACTGCTTTATCTGCTGATAAGTTTTTGACAACTGAAGACATGAATATTCCAATTGAATACGAAATTAATGTTGGTGCCAACTTCAGTGGAATTTTTAACGGTGACCGGTTGGTGGAGAACGTCGGGTTTATTCCTGGCACGATTGGTCGTGTTTTTTATCAGGAATTTTTCGACCAGCAAGGCAATCGAGTTGGCACTGATCTTTGGGACTGGCGTGGGTTTAAGTCAGCGACACAATATTTTGGACAGAACGGTCAGCTGATTTCTCAGCGGTATTACAATGTTTCAGGGGCAACGGTATTAGAAGAATACTTTGCGCCTGATACAGAAGGGAAGCCGCTTTCTTCCCGTTTGATTTTGAAGAACTATCGGGATAAGGGTGATTTGTTCTTCCAGAACGTGGATGACTTATTCGTTTTCTTCCTGAATGAGCTGAGCAAGCAAGATGCTGACACAACGTTTATGGTCGACCGTCCAGGTACTGGGGTTCAACCAATGTTGGCCTTGAATGATGCATCAAAGAAATACTTGTACATTCCAATTAATCATGGGGTAAATCCTAATGATCCTGTCTTTACAGATATGGATGGGTTCTTGCAGCCTGCCTTTGAACACTTTAATCAATTCGATGGGTTTATCACGGATACACCGCAACAGGCAGAGCACTTGCAGACACGCTATCCTAAGGCGCACATCTTCTCAATCTCAGGGACATCGACGTTACCAGTCTCCAAAGAGGGAACGGGCAATGTGGCTGTTAGTGACCGGAAGCCGCACAGTTTGGTCTATGTTGGCCGGATTGCACCGGACAAGCAGATCGATCAACAATTACGGATGTTTGCGTTAGTTAAGGATCGGGTGACCGATGCGACAATGACCTTATTTGGTTATGGTGACCCTAAATATGTTGAAGAAATGAAGAAGTTAGTCACTGAGCTGAAGCTAGATGGCAGCGTGACGTTTATGGATTACGTACCTGGGTTGGACAAGCTTTACGACCAATATCAAGTTATGACAAACATGTCGATGGCTGATGGTGGTCCACTGGCGATGCAAGAGGCTATGATTCATGGGGTTCCTGTAATTAGTTACAAGTTCAACTATGGTCCAGCCGAGTATATCAAGGATGGTAAGGATGGTTTCCTTGTCGATTCTGGTCAAACGTTAGCTATGGCAGAGGACGTTGTAAAGCTGTTCAACAATGATAAGCAATTAGCCGAATTTAGTGATGCCGCCTATACTTCAGCACATACCCGTTGGACACGACGGAAAGTCTGGAATCGTTGGCAAAAAGAGCTAGGCCTCTAAGGTTGATGAAGAAAGGATGATCCGGGAATGTACTATTTCTTAAACGACAACATGCAATTCTCAAAATCTGGGATTGAACAATCTGAAATAAATCAACTTAATTTATTTGAAAAGCACCAAATTTCAGCTAAAATTGTAACACGAGTTTTTGCCATGGATTTGACGAACGTTTTAAAGGACGCGAAAATTGATCGCAAAAGTTTCGTGAATTTATTTGAATACTTCTGTGGCAGCCGAGATGTAGAGAGTCGGCCGTTCATGCTGAATGATTTCCCATTACCTGCGAATACGACAACGACGCGTAAGGATAATCAATTACAGGTTTTTGCACAAGGAAAAATGTTGATGATTATCTACTTCCGTGGAAATTCTGAGGAGATTAGTAACGTCCAGTATTTTGACATCAATGGTCGGACCGTTTCAATGGTTTGGTGGGACGTTCGTGGGTTCAAGTGTCTTGAACAGTTCTTTGATTGGGACGGAAAAATCTCACAAGAACTGTATTCTGGTCCCGATGGTCGCGTGCATATTGAAAAAAATCATTATCTCAATCGTGCCGGAAAAGAAAGTTTATCTTGGCGGGTGCTGAACTATAAAAACAGTGACTGGGTGTTCTCCGGAATGAATGAGCTGACGCGATTCTTCTATGATGAATTGAACACGCTTGATGACCACAACGTTTATATCTGTGACCGGACTGTTGAATGTGACTGGGCGCTCTTCCATATGCATACCCCAGCGTTTAAGGTTCTGCACCTTCACAACGACCACGTGTCTGACCCAAGTGATATGCTCAATTCGCCCCTGAACAACAATTATACAAATGCGCTGAACAACTGGGCGCAATGGGATGCTGTTATTTCTTCGACACCTGAGCAGTCTAAGGACGTTGAAAACCGTTTTGGAACGGATATTCCGGCATTTACGATTCCCGTTGGTTACGTGACAGATGATGAAATTGCTGAGAAACATCAGGACTTTGCCAGTCGACAAAAAGGGCTAGTGGTCCACGTTGCCCGGCTAGCACCAGAAAAGCAACAAAACCATTCAATTGAAGCCTTTGCTGAAGTTCACAAGCAATTTCCTGACGCCCGGCTTGAACTGTGGGGTTATGCTAACGGTGACATTGAAAAGAAGTTTAAGCAACAGGTGATGGATGCTGGTTTAACAGATGTGGTCTTGTTCAAGGGATACACGAACAATATCGCAGATGTCTATGATCGCGCCGAAATTGGGGTTCTTCCAAGTCGGGCTGAAGGTTTTTCTCTGACGTTATTAGAAGCTCAATCACATGGTGTCCCAATGATTGCTAACGACGTTAAATATGGGCCTAGCGATATTATTCAGGATGGTCAAACTGGTATGTTGACCGAAGATGGTCATCCAGAACAATTGGCAGCAGGTTTGATCAAGTTGTTAGGCGATCAGAAACTCTTAGAACAGTACAGTGAGGCTGCCTATGAGAATGCCAAACGGTATTCAGAAGATGCCGTTTTTGAAAAGTGGCAGAAGCTAATCGACTACTTTGATAGTTTGATTCATGAAAAGGCAGCAGTTTAGTCCAATTATCATTATTAAGACCGCCAAAAACGAGTAGCGTTTTTGGCGGTCTTTTTGTAAGGAAGGGACGCAATGAATTCTAAGAGTCGGTTTAAAGTGTTAGCAGCCGTAATTTTAGTGATTATCCTATTCAGTGGGATAACATACTTTGGAAAAAGTTATCATCAAGATCTCGTCAAAGGCCCCAATAACCATTATTATCAACGAACGAAGACGTTTAACAAGGGAAAGATTCAACAGCATCTCTACTCACAGTCTGAGTTGAGTCAGCTAACGTCAATTACCCATGGTAGCCAATATTCAGGCAATACAAGCTTGGATAGTGCATCGACTGATCACGTGTATCAGCTCAATGGACAACCGTTACCTAATATCGTTGGGCCTGACGGGGTGCTCCAGTTATATAATCAGTCTGGCTTCATGACCAGCCAGATGGTCGTGGCGGCTGCTAAGTATTGGAATAAGATTGCCGGGGAAAAGATAGTTGAAGTGGTGTCAAAACAGTATCAGAGTGATGAGGTAATTCATGATGGACAGAAGAGCCAGGCCGTTTTGGGTGGACAGACATATAACGGTCAGGGGATCCGATTCTATCCTGATAATTGGCGTAGTATTAGTACCTTGTCTAAGCGAAATCAAAATAATTGGAAGGAAGCGGCACTTATTCATGAGATTGGTCACGCACTGGGGGTTCCCCATCTGGGTGGGGGAATCTTAGGTACGAATGCCAATACTGATGGGATTGCAACCACTGAGCTGATGGCGACGTGGACGGTTGCACAACCAAACTCGCCGAAACAGAATAACTCGGGCGTTCGTAGTACAGATATTGATGCCGCAGCTTTAGCCTTAGCGGGTCTTAGCTGGGAAAAGCCCCAACGACTGGCCAGCTGGGTGTTAAAGACGCCTGGGAGTTATGTGAACTATGATAATGAGAAGATTGTTTCCACAATTAAATGATAGATAAGCTCAAAATTGCTTCTTAGAAGAGGGCGTCATGCTGGATCAAAGTATGATAGACCACTTTCTAGGAAGCTTTTTTTGTTAACTATGGTTTGTTAAATTAAGAAACCGCCGACTTCAGATGAAGTTGGTGACAACGTAGCTGATTTTTAGCGAGTAAATGAAAGTTAAGTAACCAAAAATACCCAAATCAATGAGCGTTGTGAGTCAGCTTGAATTTAAAGAGTCCCTGTAGTGGGCTTCAATATGTTCGCTGATGTAAAGCTTTCTAAGAGTTCAGCAATTATTGAAAGCTTTAGCAGAAGGCAAGGTAAGCGTCAAAGCTCGAATTGATAGCTAAAGGGACTGACAATATGGTGTTACACATACGGCACTATGGGGCATAAATTCAAATCGATATTTTAATTTGATCTTGTAGTAAACAAACTAATGGGACGAAGTGCTTGATTTATGCAGCTTAATATGACCAATGAAATCGGTACCATTTTTACGAACAGACAGATAATTTAATTGAATTCTAATTTAACGAACCAAAAAAGCAAAAAAATAGTTCCAGAATTGTTAATCGTCTCGGGCGTGCACGACCAGACGGTATTAGTGATTAACATCTACACACATCTTCAAAATCCTTTAATACCGGCGTTTGTAAACTGATTATAGTAGACAAACACCTGATTTATTACTTGTATTAAAGCCCCACAACGAAATCGGACTAAAACAAAATTTATGTGATAATTTTAACGAAAGAAACTTTTTCGCCATTTTCTCAGATATACCAATTACAAATACCTTTTTAGAATAGTATGTATAGTAAATTTATGATAAGATGACTGTGTTGAGGCGTTCGTTTACAGGGAATATTTGTTTATAGACGGTACGCTTCATATTAGAAACGTGTATAGGCCAATTGTTATTACAGCCTAACATTGAGTGCGAAATTAATTTTTAACGTAGCGCTTGCAATTATATCTATCATTGTCAACTTCAAGGAGGACGATTAAAAGTGAAATTCATGCGGAACAAAGCTTTTAATGGCGATCCCAAGTTACGTTACAAGATGTACAAGGTAGGGAAGACCTGGGTCTTCGCTGCATTGGCTTCTTTTTCGTTATTGGGCGCTGGGACTCTTTCTGCAAGTGCTGATTCTACCAGCAAAGCAGATAGTGCCACTAGTAGCTCAGCGGTCGCTTCAAGTGCAAGTAGTTCATCAAGTTCTGAGGCAAGTCAGCCAGCCACCAGCACTGCAGCCAGCAGTGCGGCAGCTTCTTCGGCTGTTTCATCCAGTGCCGCAACTTCAGTAGCAAATTCAGGAAATTCATCTGACACTACCGTAGTCCCAGTTGCCGAATCAACTGGTGTGTCTACGTCTAGTAGTTCATCGAATTCATCTTTAAGTAACGAGACAAGTGGTACTACCAGTGCAGTTGCCACTAGTGCCGAAGCTACGAGTGCGTCAACAATTGACGCTGCTAGCGTTGCTGCTACAGCAGCTCAGTCCGTTCACACCGACGTGACGTTGAGTGAGAACGTGACAAAGACGGTCACTAAGGTAGCAACTACTAGAAAAGCTGTTACGACTCCAGTTGTTGAGACCGCTATGGTTTCAGCTGCGAGTTCCAGTGCAAATGCTGGGAGTGGGGCAGACAGTACAGCAGCTAGCACGGCGTCAAGCGCCGCAGCTGCCGCTCAGGAAAGTGCCAGCAACGCAAGTAGCTATGCAGGTTTAGTGCAAACCTCTGACACTGAGGATGCCTATGCTGCAACTAGTAGTTACGCCGCTAAGACGACGACTGCTGCTGACTTGGCACAGTATTACAACAGTTTGGCCTCTGCGTTCAAGCAGGCCGTCGCAGATGGTAAGGGTGATTCCGATACTAACATCGAGAAATACACCACTGCGCTCTCATACGCTAGCTCTGCAGCTCAGAACGCAGTGTCATACGCTGACCTGGCTTCCAGTGCAGCAGCAGTTGCTAAATCAGCCGCTGCTACTGGCTTGAAAGACCTAGTAAGCAGTGCTAACGAGCCAACGTTCTCCGCAGCCACTGCAGCTAGTGAAGCAGCTGCTTCAGCATCAGCCGCAGCCAGCAGCGCATACAATGCAACACAATACGATACCAGTAATGCGGCTGCCGTTGCTGCTTATGCCACTGCCAACAGTGCCGCTGCGGATGCTGCCAACGCTTCATCCTTGGCCGCTTCGATAGCAGGTGATGCACAGGCACAATACAATTTGGCCACCAGTGCTGCTTTGAGTGGTGACTACGAGGCTGCTAGCAATGCTTTAGTTGCCGCTAATAGTTTGGCATCTCAAGGCTTAGATGCATACTCAGCTGCAAGTACTGCTAACTCGACTGCGCAATCGGCAGCCGAAATGGCCACGTCGATTGCTGTAAGTGATGCAGCTGTGAAGGCTAACTCCAGCGCCATGTTAGCTGCTAACTCAGCTAGTGCAGCTAGTTCATTGGCAACTGCAGCATCGAGTTACCACGGGAACCAGTCAGAACAGTACGCAAGTAGTGCTGCGTCACACGCAACGCTGGCTAACTCTAGTTCCTCATTGGCCAGTTCAGCCGCTTCGGCTGCTGCAGTTGCGACGAGTGCTGCCGATGCTGCTTCATTAGCGCGGGTTGCCAGTTCAGCCGCTGCTGACGCTAGTCTTTCGTTGCAAGGTGCTTCTAGTGCTGCCTCATTGGCTGCCGCTTACAACACTAATACTGAAAACACCCAGACTGGTGAAGATTCAGATACAAGTGCAATTGGTGGGACGACAAACGCTATTGTGACGACGAATGATGCTGTGACGATCGGTACAGGTCAAGATGGCTCAATTACTTTATCTAACAGTATGACACTTGGGTCATACAAAGAAGGTGGCCTACTAGGCGGAACTTACGATTACAAATTAGATGGTAACGCAACGTTCACCTGGTACGTTTCCACCGACGGTAAGAACTGGACGGTAGATTCCACCACTACTGGAAACAAAACGACTACAACCTATACGCCAGCTTATACGGCTGCGGGGACATACTACTATCAACTAGTCGTAAGCGGTTCTAAGGTTGCCAAGTCGACTTTAGGATCCGTCAAAAATAGAGCAACATTCTCAACTCCTTCAAACGTAATTACCGTTGTGGTTTCACACGCTGACGGCAACTACACGAATCAGGCATCGAGTGCTGCTGCTGCTGCTAATACGGCCGCCGCTTTAGCCTCATCCATGGCGAGCGCAGCCAACTCTAGTTATGATTTATTAGCAAGTACAATCGACATCAGTTTGAACAATGATATCTCAATCTACTCCTACGCTCAGCTTGCTCAGCAGGCTACCTCAGGTGCTTCATCATACAGTGCCTTAGCAGTTGCAGCTGCGAGCGCGGCTACTGAAGCAAGTAGTCTGGCGGCTGTTAACGAAGCTGCTCACAATTATACAGATGCTTCTTCTTATGCAGCTGCAGCTCTCGTGGCACAAAATGCTGCTAGTTCCTACGGTGTATTGACCAGTTCAGCGGCCTCGACGGCGGCTGGTCACTTGGATCAAGCATATAACGCAGCAACTGCACAAGAAAATGCTAACAAATACTTGGCATCCAGTTACGCGGCAACGGCATCATCTGCAGCCATTAAAACGGGTGCTCAAGCAGAAATTGCGAACTCAAATGCGGCCGATGCGGCGAACGCCTTTGCCTCAGCACCAAATTATCAAGACCTGGCTTCTGCAGCCAATGCCGCAGCAATCGCTGCCAACGCAGAAGCTTCCATGTATGCAAGCTCTGCCGTTGAAGTTTCAAAGAAGGCAGCTTCATTTGCCGCGGATGGTGATTTAGTTAATGCCAAGGCACAAGCCAACAACTCGTTGACACTGTTGGAATGGGCGACAAACTCCGCTAATGCGGCTGCTAGTTCCGCTAGTTTAGCTACTAAGACGATTGTAGAAGCACAGTCATCTGCAACCAGTACGGCAGCTTCTTCAACTGCTGCGATTGATTCAGCAGCTACGGCGTCTGCACAAACCGCTGGCTCAACTGCTGCTTCCTTAGCTGCAGCCATGACGCAAAACACGAGCTTGGGGGCTTCTTATGTAACTGCCGCCGCAAGCTACGCTCAAGATGCTCAGTTTGCTGCTGCTACGGCTGATGCAGCTAACAACGAAGCTAACAACTACATGTCAATGGCTTCTTCAGCAGTTGCCGCGGGTAACTTTGCTATGGCTAGTGAATACTCCACTGCAGCTGACGCAGAATTAGTTGCTTCAGCACAGTTAGCTTCAACCGCTACGGTAGCGGCTTCAGCTGCAACTGAGAATGCTAAATATGCTGTGATGTATTCTAACAACTTGGGTTCTTACAAAGGAAAGCCATCTGCTGATGCATGGTCTCTGCTGGGGGTAATTATCTCTGGTGGGTTCACCCAGCAAGCAACGAAGACGACTTCCACTACTTCGGGGAAGACGATTACGCTTAGTAACAGTGCTACCACTGGATTGGGAGCTATCAACGCAACCCATACTGCAACCTGGTATGTTCAGATTAACGGGGTTTGGCAGAAGGTTAACGCCGTTGGTAGCGGACTGTTCAACTCAACTACCGAGTCAGGCGATATTAAAGACGCCAGCGGTAAAGTCGTTGCTAGCTACACACTGACTGATACTACGCCATGGTATTCAGGTGCAGCCACGGCTGCAAGTACTATGTCCGTAACAATTGCTGATGACTTTACTGGATCACTGGCCTTCCAATCATCCGCCAGCTACACGGGGACTAGTACGATTACCGGTTCCTTCTGGAGTCAATTATCTGCAATCGATGTTTATGACAGTGACATTCCTGCTACTGGTATTAGCATTGATGGGGATGATTACATTCTGAACAGTTCAGATACGCATACCTCTGGAAACTACACGGCAACGACTAACCCTGGTAACGCCACTGGTGACATTACGTGGTCCAGCAGTGATGAATCAATTGCGACGGTTAATTCCGATGGGGTTGTTACTCCAACCTCAGCAACATCAGCAGGTAAGGTAACAATAACTGTAACCATCACGAACGCTGATCAAACTACTTACACGGCAAGTAAAGTAGTTACGGTCGGTAACGGTTTGGCAGATAAGAATGCTAATACCGGTGATAAATTTACCTGGTCACCAGAAATGGAAACCGATGAAACTAGTAGCAATTTGACTTACCAGTGGTATTACTCTGCAACTGCAGGTAGTCAAGGCACAGCAATTGATGGTCAGACGAATGCCAACCTGAACATTGACGAAATTACCGCAGCACATCAAGGCTACTACACGTTAGTTGTAACGGCCACTGTTGATGGTAAGACGTCAATTAGTACGTTAGGTCAAGCATACTTGACGGTTGATTCCAGTTACACGAACGGGTCTTCTTCATCAGCTAGTCTTGCAACTGATGCGGCCAACGAAGCAGCTGACTATGCGAGTGTTGCCAATTCTTACGGGAATGTGGCACAGCAATACGCTGAAAACGGATCAAATGCTAGTTCTTACGCAGCGCAAGCCTCAACTGCAGCGTCAACTGCTACTTCTGCAGCGTCTGCAGCGCAATCCGCAGCAGATGCAGCGTCCGCTGCTTACTCAGCGGCATCATCAGCTGAGGCTGAAGCTGACAACTCAGCCGCTTCTAGTTATGCAAAACAAGCTTCCGCAGCTGCTTCAGCCGCCAAGGAATCTAAGGATCACGCATCTAGTGCAGCATCAGATGCACATTCTTATGCAAACCAGGCAATTGTAGCAACTGATGATAGCGACAGTGATTCAGACTCTGACTCTGACAGCGATTCCGACAGTGACTCAGACTCCGACAGTGACTCAGATAGCGACAGCGATTCAGACTCCGACAGTGATTCCGATAGCGACAGCGACTCAGATAGCGACAGTGATTCTGATTCCGACAGCGATTCCGATTCCGACAGTGACTCCGACTCCGACAGCGACTCCGATTCCGACAGTGACTCCGATAGCGACAGCGACTCAGACTCCGACAGTGACTCAGACTCCGACAGTGATTCCGACTCCGACAGCGACTCAGACTCTGACAGTGACTCCGATAGCGACAGCGACTCAGACTCTGACAGCGATTCTGATTCCGACAGCGATTCCGACTCCGACAGTGATTCAGACTCTGACAGCGATTCGGACTCCGACAGTGACTCCGATTCCGACAGTGACTCCGACTCCGACAGCGACTCCGATAGCGACAGTGACTCGGACTCCGACAGTGATTCCGATAGCGACAGTGATTCCGATAGCGACAGCGATTCAGACTCCGACAGTGACTCAGACTCCGACTCCGACAGTGATTCCGATAGCGACAGTGACTCAGATAGCGACAGCGATTCAGACTCAGATAGCGACAGTGATTCTGATTCCGACAGTGATTCTGATTCCGACAGCGATTCCGATTCCGACAGTGATTCCGATAGCGACAGCGACTCAGATAGCGACAGTGATTCGGACTCCGACAGCGACTCAGATTCCGACAGTGACTCAGACTCCGACAGTGATTCTGATAGCGACAGCGATTCCGATAGCGACAGCGACTCAGATTCCGACAGTGACTCAGACTCCGACAGCGATTCAGACTCTGACAGCGATTCAGACTCTGACAGCGACTCCGATTCCGACAGCGACTCTGACTCTGACAGCGATTCCGACAGCGACTCTGACTCTGACAGCGATTCCGACAGTGACTCAGACTCCGACAGTGATTCCGATAGCGACAGCGACTCAGATAGCGACAGTGATTCGGACTCCGACAGCGACTCAGACTCAGATAGCGACAGCGATTCAGACTCCGACAGCGATTCAGACTCCGATAGCGACAGTGATTCTGATTCCGACAGTGATTCTGATTCCGACAGCGATTCCGATTCCGACAGTGACTCAGACTCCGACAGTGATTCCGATAGCGACAGCGACTCAGATAACGACAGTGATTCGGACTCCGACAGCGACTCAGATTCCGACAGTGACTCAGACTCCGACAGTGATTCTGATAGCGACAGCGATTCCGATAGCGACAGCGACTCTGACTCCGACAGCGATTCCGATAGCGACAGCGACTCAGATTCCGACAGTGATTCTGATAGCGACAGCGATTCAGACTCTGACAGCGATTCAGACTCCGACAGTGACTCAGACTCCGACAGTGATTCCGATAGCGACAGTGATTCAGACTCTGACAGCGACTCCGATTCCGACAGTGATTCAGATAGCGACAGCGACTCCGATAGCGACAGCGACTCCGATAGCGACAGCGACTCAGATTCCGATAGTGATTCAGACTCCGACAGCGATTCCGATAGCGATAGCGACTCAGACTCCGACAGTGATTCCGATTCCGACAGTGATTCCGATAGCGATAGCGACTCAGATTCCGACAGTGATTCCGATAGCGATAGCGATTCGGACTCCGACAGTGATTCCGATAGCGACAGCGATTCGGACTCCGACAGCGATTCCGACTCTGACAGTGACTCCGATAGCGACAGCGACTCCGATTCCGACAGTGATTCCGATAGCGACAGCGACTCAGACTCCGATAGTGATTCCGATAGCGACAGCGACTCAGACTCCGACAGTGATTCCGATAGCGACAGCGACTCAGATTCCGACAGTGATTCCGATAGCGACAGCGATTCAGACTCCGACAGTGATTCTGATTCCGACAGTGACTCAGACTCCGATAGCGACAGCGATTCAGACTCCGACAGCGACTCAGATTCCGACAGTGACTCAGACTCCGACAGCGATTCAGACTCCGACAGCGACTCCGATAGCGACAGCGATTCAGACTCCGACAGCGACTCAGATTCCGACAGTGACTCAGACTCCGACAGTGACTCAGACTCCGATAGCGACAGCGACTCAGACTCTGGCAGTGATTCAGATTCTGATGGCAATTCCGGTTCTGGCGACTCCGACTCAGATAGTGACTCCGATTCTGACAGCGATTCTGATACGAATGGTGGAGCAGGAGATGGAAACGGTTCTGAAGGCGACAGTGACTCAGGCTCAGGATCAGGATCTGGTAGTGGCTCAGGCACAGGATCCGGTAGTGGTAACAGCAACTCCAACAATGGTGGATCTGGAACAACTGGTTCAGGCAATTCCAATGGCGGGGCATCTGCTGGTACTAATGGCGGGACTTCAAATGGTGGTGCTGCTACAACGCTTGCATACGCAGGGAACAATGGTGCTGTGACGCCAACTGCTACAAGCTACGCACAACCTGTTGTAACGGACCTGACGAGTACTAACGGAACGAACGAAGATGGTAACGACTCTTCTGCAGACAAATCTAACGACAAGGCCAGCGACAATAATAACAAGTCGACTGACAAGTCAAATGCTTCGAAGAGTGGTGCAGCTGCTGATGCAACCAACCAAACTGCGGATGCTGATAAGGCATCACAAGCAAATGATGGCAATGGTTGGACTCTCTGGGGGTCAATCTTAGCTGCCATTGCTGCAGTAACTGGTGGTTCATGGTGGTACTTCGGCGGTAAAAAAAAGAAGAATGACTAAGTAAATAATTCTTCGAGAATTACCATGCAAAGCAACAAAAGCAACAGAAGCAACAATATGGTCCAAGAGTGGGTATAATCAATTTATGCTCAGCGGGTCCCCTTCGGGTCAAACTGGGGGGACCCTTATTGTTAAAATGAAGTTAGTAGGAAAGGCGGCTCAATCTATGAAAAAGTCAGTAATCAAGCAATATCAGGTGGCTATTAGCAATCTTGGTAGTGTCAAGGATCGGGTGACTGGAAAGGTTACGCTGGCTTTGTCGGTATCTGATCGGCGTCATCGGGCAAAAATCCATTTTCTTCGGGATACCAGCATTGAACGTGTCTGGAGTCAGGTTGAGAGTATCTTGGCTGCGGCGCCACAGCATGCCTGGGTACGGATTGAAGTTGTTGAAGCAGTTCAAAGACAAAAGTTAGCCAGTCTCAAGCAGAATCTGAATGATATGTTTCGCATGAATTACTGGCGTCGGGGTGTCAGTTTTGATGCTGACTTCAAGACAGCACTGTTAGAAATGGAAATTAATGGTCACGAGTTTTTTAAACCCAGTAAGCGACATAAAGTTGGCAAAAATGCTTCAGAATCTTGGATTGATTTTGACCAAATTAAAAAGTATCTCCAAGCCCGAGATGATCGTTCAGCTCAAGGCATTGAAGATACCCAATATGTTTGGACATTTGTTACTAAAGGTATTTTTTCAGATGGTGAAAAAATCTGGCCATTGCGTGAGGATGAAAGTCGGGGAATTGGCGTCAGGGAGCTCACTAATCCAAGAGAGGAGATCAACAGCTACCTGCACGCAGGTGAAAAATTTTTGATGAGGCAGATTAAGGATGATGGTCAGTTTATTTATGGTTACTACCCAGCATTGCAGCGAGTCCTGACAAATTACAACAGCGTGCGCCATTTTTCCTCGATCTATGCCTTATTGGAGGCGATTGATTTCAGCAATCAGAATGAGGACGTTGCAAAGGCAAAGCTGGCACTTCAATGGGGGATTGATAACCTCACGTTGACTAAAGGTGATGCACTGTTTGCTGTTGAACATAATAAGAAAGCCAATGATGAGGTCAAGCTTGGTGCTCAGGCGATGTTGATATTGGCGCTGTGCAAGTACCAAGAAGTCACAACGGATGATTCGTTTCTGAAATACGCTCAGCAGGCGTTCAATGGCGTCACAGCGTTCCGTCAAGAATCAGGACGCTTCAATCACGTATTGAATGTGGATTTGAGTGTTAAAGATGCTTTTCGAATTATTTATTATGAAGGTGAAATTACGTTTGCACTGGCTCGCTTGTTTGAATTGACTGGCGACGAGGCGGTTAAGCAACTGATCAAAGAAACATTAGACTTCATGGTTGCGAATAATTATGGACAGTACCATGATCATTGGATTTCTTACGCTGTGAACGAAGCGCTTCAAATTTTCTCAACGAATCGGGATTACATGTCGATGGGTCTAAAGAATGTTTTTGATCATCTAGACTTTATTGAGAAACGGGATACTTCTTACCCAACGTTACTGGAGTTGTTAAACGCAGCCGTTAAGATGACGGACACCATTAAAGCAACTGGCAATGATGACCTGATGGAAGGCTATGATCTAGTTCGGTTACGGCAGGTTTGGCGTCAAAGGGCCGAACACGAAATGGCGACGGGAACGTTTGAGCCGGAACTGGCAATGTACTTTTACTATCCTGAAAAGTTTGTGGGCGCATTCTTTGCTCGGCATGATCACTTTAGAACGCGGATTGATGACTGTGAACACTTTCTGTCTGGCTTAATTAACTACTATAATTACAAATACTAAAGAGGAGTGAGTCTTGATGATAATTCTAACCAGTTTCTTTGCTTACAAGAAGGTCCAATTCTTCGTTCGAATGAGTATCTATGTGGTATTGGGAGTGGCAGTATTATTCGTCAGATTTAGAAATAAAAAGAAAACCCGTAAGCGATTGGATAAGCGGACTGAACGTATGATGAAGCATACGCCAAAGAATGCGGATGGCAAGTATCCTTGGGAAGAATAGGGCTGAAAGTTTCAGGTAAATAGTTGGTAGCAAGCAAAACTGCACATATGTATAAATATGTGCAGTTTTGCTGAATTTTGAAAGAAGTTATAAGTGGCTTAATTTTTTGAAGTAAGGCAAATTGACTAACTTATTCAAAACCCTAATAAACCAGCTACCCACCACCAGCACTACGATTAAAGCTCACATTGGTGAGAATTCAGGAACAACAATCGGGTAACTTAGAACTAACCAGGACGACAATAAAATAGTTATAGTAAAATAATGTATGTACAGTAAATTTGTGTTAACATGAACTTGTAAGCGCTAGCTCTTTCTTTGAGCTGGTGTAATGGCGTTTTAGATAATCTGTTGATGAGGGTAAGGCATCACTTGAGGAGGAATATGACATGGATAAAACAACCAGTTTAGTCGTTGATATTGATGGAACTTTGTGTGATTTAAAAACAAGTGACCAAAGTTATTTGGACGTTGCACCTAAGACGAGTGTCATCAATAAAATTCGAGAATGGCAGAAGCTAGGATATCGAATCATTCTATTCACGTCTCGTCAGATGAGAACTTACGAAGGAAATTTGGGGAAGATCAATAAGTATACGGCACCCATCACTGAGAAGTGGTTAGCCAAGTATGGTGTTCCGTATGATGAAATTATTTTTGGTAAGCCTTGGGCTGGCCGGGGTGGTTATTATATTGATGATCGGGCGTTTCGGCCGAGTGAGTTCCTTAAGAGTTCTCCCGAAGAATTAGAAGCGTTAGTAGATAAGGAGCGTGACGTACATTGACTAAGACATTACTTATGCTTTCAGCTGCTAAAATTGCCGACGATATGCAAGTGACTTTTGGGGATATCTACCCAGCTATGATTCCGGTGACAGATGGGCAATTGATTATTGATAAAACCGTCCAGCAGTACGCACCACTCGATTATCAAATGTACGTTGCCGTGAGTGCTAGCGACGACAGTGTTGAAAATCATATTAGCAAGAAAGGTTTAGCCATTCAGCCCATCAAAGTAGCCAGTGGATTGAATCTAAGTGAAGCCGTGGCCCAATCAATGCAGACGCTCCGCAAGAAGGGTGACCTGCAAGAGCTGACCGTTATCTTTGGTGATACGGTCGTTGAAGCGGCTGATTTAACGAAGCCGGATACAATTTTCACGCACCACGTAGCCGACGCTGGCCGGTGGACCACTGTAACCTTTGATGACCAGCAACACGTGAAATTTACGGATAAGATGGTCCCTCAAGACGACCAGACTGAGTATCAGGCGGCCGTTGGGGTGTTCAATTTCAGTGCTGGTCAGCACTTGGCGGAAGCTTGGCAGGGTGCTAAATCATTCTACGAAAACTTAAAAATTTATGATGAGCAGTACCCACTGTCCACGGCCGGGACGGAGCAATGGTTGGACTTTGGACATAGTGACAAGTATGCCGAGGCTAAACAAGTTGAAGCGAGGTTCTTTAACAAAACCAATATTGATTTCAAACGGGGGATTATCCGGAAAGAGAGTACGGATGTTGATAAGTTCTTGGGTGAAGTTAAGTGGTATTTGAAACTACCCAAGCGGTTATCTTACATTGCCCCACGGATTTTTGATTATTCGTTGAACTATAATGCACCGTTCGTTGAGATGGAGTATTTCTCCTATGAGAGTCTGCATAATCTCTTTCTGTATGGGAATTTTGAACTGGGATTTTGGCGGGAAATTATTGACGAAATGTTCTTCCTGCGCTCCGAAATGAACCAGTATCAAGTGACAGTCGACCATGATGAATATCAGAAGACGGTTGCGGATATGTATTTGAACAAGACGGTGGATCGGTTACACCGGTTGATTAAAGAAGATGAGTTCTACGCCAAGATTGCTGATAAACCACTGATTATTAATGGTGAACAATACCCGAGCATCAACGCAATTATTGAAGCGCTACCACAGGTGCTCGATAATAGTGGCGTTCTCAAGGGTGAGAATTTTGCGGTTATTCATGGTGACTTCTGTATGACCAATATTTTGTATGATAATTCTAAACATGTGATGCGGTTGATCGATCCACGAGGGAAGTTCGGTAAGTTTGATATTTACGGTGACGCTAAGTATGATTACGCTAAGATGATGCATAGTTTTTCCGGTAAGTATGATTGCATTATCTCGGACATGTTCCACGTTGAGGCGGATACAGATGGTCATCTGGACTATGGCTTGAGTGTTTCTGGAAATGAAGAACAGATTGGTCAGTTGTTTGAATCAATGCTGCAAGAGCATTTGAACGATGCCGCTGCCTACGAGCAAATTCAATTGATTGAATCATTGTTATTCTTGAGTATGATTCCGTTGCACAAAGATAAGCCAGAACGGCAAAAGGCCATGTTGGCAGTGGGAGTCACTAAGTTCGCGCCATTTATGGAAAAGACTTTGGAGGGGTAATATTGCAAATTGTTGTCACGATGGCTGGACAGGGGTCCCGCTTCAGAAAAGTTGGGTATACAGTTCCTAAGCATGAAATTGAAGTTCGTGGTAAGAGTCTGTTTGAATGGGCCATGCTGTCATTGAAAGATTTCGTGGATGAGGAGTTTATCTTCGTCGTTAGAAAGAATCAGTATGACCGTGATAAATTGGAGAAGCTGATTGACCAGGCAGGGATTCACCGATTTCAATTAGTTGAAATTGACGAATTAACCTCTGGCCAGGCATCGACGGTCATGGCCGCTAAGAACGTACTCAAGTAAGAGACTGGGGTTGCCGTCTACAATATTGACACTTACGTTGAACCGAACAATATTTTAAAGGCGGATTTGGCAGATTGCGATGGTAATCTGACGACCTTCACGGCTCCGGGGGATCATTGGTCTTTTGTTCAACTGGATGAAAGCGGTCACGTAACTGATGTCGTGGAAAAGCGGCGGGTCTCTGACCACGCGTCCGTGGGGTTCTACTATTTTGCCAGCTTTCAACAGTTTGCGGACATCTACCAACGGTATGGAGCGGCCATCAAACAGGAGTACGGTGAGGTCTACGTGGCGCCAATGTACCATTACTTGCTTCAGGAGGGTGCCAAAATAACTTATACGAATATCCCATTTGATGTTGTCCATGTGCTTGGAACGCCGGAGGAATTGGCGGTCTTTAAGGAGGCGGCAACGAGATGAAACATGTTTGGGCGATTGTTTGTGGGACGCTCCGAGATGAAGTTGAGTTTAGTTTGATTATTGATCGATTGTTAACGTGGAGAGAAGAGGGGATGATTGAAGGAATTGTCTTCTCAACCTGGAAGGATGAACTGCGTGAGAAACAGGCATTACAGGAGAAACTAAAGTTAAATGATGTGAAGTTGGTAGAGTCGTTGCCTAATGATCCGCGAGTAGGAACATTAAAAAGCAATTCAATAAATTATTGGCGACAAGCTACGCAACTGCAGGCTGCCTTAGATGTTATTCCACGTGGTGCGGTTGTCCTAAAAACTCGTACAGATCGAGCATTACCAGCTACCCAGCGTTTAGTTGCAATACTCTCTGATGCAACCCCGTTACCAAAGGTGTCAAATGTTGCTGAGAACTTTAAACTACAGAATTTTCCGATTGAGTTTGGCCATCAAATTGCAGTTTTACAGGCTCGTTCCAGTAGAATTATGCAATATACAGATTATGCTTTTTTGGGCTACCACGATGACATTGAAAAGTTGATAAATTTTGATGTTTCCGAGTTTTATTTGTCAAGGGATTTGGTTGCTAACACACAGTTCTTCATATATCCATTTTTCAGAGATTTTCCTGTGATCAAAGACTATTTCCATCTGATCAATTTCCGCCCGCTAATTGATGATTTAGAAAATTATACGTTGCATGAAGGGGACAAATTTCCACATTTTTTTGAAAGGGTATATGCTGCCTTCTTTCAAATCTTATTGACACATTTTCGACTACTAAGTTTGAACCCAGAAAAGTTGGGGCCTATCGGGCAACCAATTGAGTTTGCTGATTTCTTTAAGACTGGGCATAGCGGTCATCTTGTTCATGATGCATTAGGAGTATCTTTTAATTCAAAAAAGATACTTGAAGACTTCGTGAAGCAAGCTGGAGCTGAAAACAATTTAAGTACAAAGAATGTACTTAAATTGTTTTCAACATTTGTGCCCGATAATTTGCAGAGAGCTACTCCAAAAGAAGTGGATGAGCTCGAAGCTTTTCAAAGAGATGAAGCTTTTTCAGCTCATCATTGGCTTCGCAGAACGCGGGTTGAGGTAAAGGCTACAAAATCGAAATATAGTGTTTCAATGTCATTTACTTTTCCAGGTGTTTCAGCTGAGGAGCAAGCCGAAATTTGGACTGCATGTTCAAAATCAAGTAACGTACCAAACTTTTTATTTGAATATTGGTGTAAGCATCAGCTTACACCAATTGATACGCCAGTATACCTGTTGAGTTGTGCGAAGGCTGGTAACCAGTATGGTATCTTGACTTTGACCAGATTATTAAGAGAGCATAAATTGAGTGATGAGGTTGCAAAGGAAGTAGTACGTATCAATAACTTTCGGGCGAGCATGCATCGTCTTCACGGAACAATCAACGTCAAGGTAAGCTGTTATATCTTAAGTTATTGGGCATATGTCTGTCAGGAGCAGCAAGAAGTGTCGCCTGAGCTTTCGAAGCAGGTTCATGCGGTACTGAAACGTTATCTCCCTGGAAAAGCTGAGGCATTTATGCTGGCTTCAAAGGAGTCTACAAAATTAGAGCTGTTCTTTGACGAACAATTATGCAAGGCTGACGATGGTGAGCATCAAGTCCGTTACCGTCGACTAGTAGAATTAGCTCTAGAATTAACGAAGAAGCGTAAATACTGGGATATTTTAAATGGCCTTTTTACGACGAAAGAGCCGAGAAATAAGGCAAACTATGAATTTGCTATTCGAAATTCGCTGTTGGGAGTTGATTGAAGCAATGTTTGCTCAAAAAATTTTGTTGGAACATAATCAAATTTTGAGAAGTATAGGAAATTCAGACACCCAAGTTGAATCTGGTATTGGGAATGCGGTTACGTTGTATGTCTTTTTGAATTTGATGAGCATCCAAAAAATCAAACCTAATACGATGACACAATTATCGAAAGAATTTGTGAAGGAAAATGATCCAAGCCATAATTTTCTTGAAGAGGAAGAGGTGCTGAGTGCACAGCAGTTAGTTGACTTGATGTTAGTTACGTCTAATCCGACTGTGGCACTCGCAATTTGTCAGATGGTTCGTGAACAAACGCATAAAAAAATGAGTGCACATTATCGAGAACTTCCTTGGATAAATAAATTGGAAGGAGCTCTGGCAAATCAAACAGGGCGAATCCGGAGTTCTGTTAAGCAAAGATATGATATTAAAATGCTTCGCTGCTTAGGAGTAGCCTTCTCACAGTTAAAGTTGTCGTATAGGGATTTGATGCATCAAACTGATTGTGTTCAATCAGGCAAGTACTTTTACAATTCGACGATGTTAGTCAAAAATGGTGAATTGACAGGTGGTTACTTTTTCGGACCAAACAATGGTGATGCTATTGCATTTGACCATAAGAATATGTATGTGATATTGGGTGCAGAGAATGGCTATCAGCGTGACATTATTCTTTCAAAACTGATTGAAGGTGTAGATGAAGTTTCTGATTCTCAGTTGTCTGCTTATGCCATCGATGAATTGAATCTAAAGTCTAATCAACCAGTCGTCAGTTTTTGGGGAGATGTTTATCCTGGTGAATTTTATTCCAAGCGGCGTTTGAAACGCCAACAATGGGATCCACTTTTGGATGAAGGGTATGACTATACTTTTTTAGGGATGAAATCCTATCTCAAAAAAAGTAGTCTTAATGTCTTTAATCTGGAATCAGTTTTAGTAGATGATTTTGAAAGCTCAAAATTATTGAAATCAAAGACATTCGTACTTGGAAGTAAGCCTCGAAAAACATTGTTGGCTTTTAAGAAAGCAAATCTTGGGTTGGCTTTGATGGCCAATAATCATGGTGGGGATTATGGAGAAAATGGATTTGAACAATCCAGTAAATATTTAGAAGAAGCAAAGATTCCTCATATTGGTGTAGGACAGGATATTGATAAGGCAACAAACCCCGTACGAATAAATGGACAGGGTGTTAAGATTTCCCTCTTTAATGCATATTGGTACAACAAGAGATATTATCGGGAATACGAGTTTTACTCGTTGTTTGGCAAGATGGGTGTATCACCATTAGGTGAAGAACTACTTCATAAAATTGCTCGGGAACGACTCCAGAATCCAGATAGGTTGATAGTTGTTTCCCCACATTGGGGTACGGATTTTCAACCGGTGGCTGAACGTCAAAAACAATTAGCAATGAAAATGATTGTTGCAGGGGCAGATATCATCATAGGCCATGGGGCACACGCATTACAGGATATTGAGTTGATTTCGGGTCATCCAGTTTTTTATGGTCTTGGGAATGCTTTTTTCAACAGTGAAGGAGAATTTAAGAAATATCCTCATTCATTACCTTTTGGTGGATTCGCCGAAATAAGTGCCAGTGCGGGTGGTATGTTGTTAACTGTCCGATTTATGAACGCTGAAAATCATGAGACCAAGTTTCAACCACGAGCAGTCACGGAAAATGAGTTTTCCAAGTTGATTCTAGGTTTGAAGTCAAATGGGAGTCAATTAGATAACTGGAAGATTGACAATCAAACGCTGCAGTACGTGTATCGAAAAAATAGATTAAAATAAACAATTCAGCATATTTATATGGAATGCTAAATCATTAAATCTTTGTGGAGGGGATTCACTTGCGGACAGTATGGGCAATGGTTTGTGGAACAGTTAGAGATCAGGTTGATTTTAGTATGATAATGGATTTTTTATTGAAGTCCAGGCAGAAAGGAATCATCCAAGGTATTGTGGTAACTACTTGGAAAGATGAGTTCGCAAATCTGAAGTCGCTCCGTGAAAAGCTGGTAGAGAATGACGTCGCGATTGTAGAATCTGAGCAGAATGATCATTTAGTTGCGGGGATGCGGTCAGGTTCAGTGAACTACTGGCGTCAGGCTAAGCAAATGCAAGCGGCTTTGGATGTGATACCAGCTGAAGCTATCGTTTTAAAAACGAGAACTGACCGAGCATTGCCAAGTACACGTAAGTTGGTAGCAATGCTTGATGAACCCGATCCACTCCCAAGGGTGGCTGATAAAGTTCAACAATGGAATCTACCAAATTTTCCACAAGTCTTTGAACATCAAATCGCAATATTTAAAGCACGTACGGGTAGAATTCTTCAGTTTTCAGATTTTGCATTCATGGGTTATAGCGCAGATGTTCGCAAGTTAATTAACTTTGATATTGCAGAATTTTCGTTCACTAGGGGATTGGTTGCTAATATTCAATTCTTTATTTATCCGTTCATTCGACAATATCCAATCATCAGGGATTACTATCGGGTAGTTGATTTTTACCCGTTACTCATAGATTTAAAGGACTATACACAGACTGGTGGAACTAAATTTCCAGGTTTTCTTGAAAGACTTTATGCAGTTTATTTTGGGATATTAGCAATACACTTTAGAATTAGTAGTTTTCAACCTGAAGGATTTTTCGAAGATGCACAGCTACCTATTGAATTTAGTGATCTTTTTCATTCCGGTCATAAAAAGCTTTTAGTACACGATGCATTGGGTGTTACGTTTAACTCGCAATTGATTTTAGATGAATTTTTAAAGCAATCGATTGAAGAAAAAAATGTCACACAAAAAGGATTGTTTCATAGGTGGGGCAAAAGGAACGATGAACCCACAAGCGAGTCCGTAGTGGTACATGAAAGATCGACAAAGAACGTTTTAGCAATCTTGAAATCAAAGCATACCGATATTTTTGACCGCATTACTAATACTGAACTAGCCGAATTAAAAAGCTTTTCACAGAATAAAGATTTTTCACCGAATCATTGGTTGAGAATCAATACTTCTACGTTGGCTGAGCAAGATATTTCTTATAAAACATCACTGAGATTTGAATTGCCAGGTATTTCGGATGAGCAGCGTCAGGCCATCTGGCAGGAGTGTGAGAGTGAACTTAGTGCAAGTAGTGTCTTATTTAAATTCTGGATTTCACATGATGTGGCACCTAAATACAGCGCCCCCTACTTGATGAGCAGTGCTCGAACGAATAACCGTTTTAGTATTTTGACTGGAACGAGGCTTTTACAAGCTGGTTATTTGAATGAAGGGGAGATTTCAGAGATACTTCGAATCAATAATTTTTTTGCTGGTTTTCATGTTCATCATCATGAAATGAATGCAGAAATTGCTTGTTATATTTTGGCTAGGTATATGTATTTGAACGAGCATAAGATGAAAATTTCTCGCGCGACGACAGCTCAAGCGGAATATGTTTTTGAGAGATTTTTGCCAGAAAAGTTCAGTGAATTCAGTCAGCTTGTTAGTGAACCACAAAAGTTAATGACTTTCTGGGATAACCAGGTAGAACAACAAACTAAGGATTTTGCGCGGCAACGTGTCTTAGAAATGGCGTTAGAGACTACGCATCGGCAAGAATATTGGCAACAGCTTGAACCAATGATAAGTCATCAGCCGAAGTTCTATAACTACTTGGCTTCATATCGATATGGCGTAAAATGGCAACTGCTTTAGGGTTATTAATATAAGTCACATTAAATTGATGTAATTGAAAATGTTCAGGGAAAAATTGCAGGTTTTAAATTGTGATTCTTAGGTTGGCATATGCAAAATTTTGTGACCTGAAACTTAAGGGTAAGCTAGGGTTTTCAGGGAAATATGTTTAGCTAACGTTCTAAAGGTAAATACGTGGCCTCGTGGTTATTGAATTAGATGCTATTGATCTTGAATCCGGTATGATTGGAAATATCTTGGATTTATTGTTGTTTATCTTCTCCTCAGAGGGAATATTTGTTAGTGCACCCACACACGCTCCAATTAATCGACTATGTAATGATGGGTTCGAGTAAGACAACAACAGTTAAAGGGTTTTATAATTGTCTTCTGAGCAAGTATATTAATTCTGTTGTTAAGAGAGCAATTAATGATTTAGGGATTTTAGAGGTATCAATCGGGTGATTTACTAAAAGTTGGAAACTCATTAAGGACAGGCCGTTCTAGTATTTCTTCTAAAGTGGGCTGTCTTTAAATTTATAATTTCGGAAATACCCTGACAAGTTAAAAGTAATTGACGACAGAGAGGACAAAAGTTATGAAAAGATTAGCCACAAGTATTTTTCTGACAGTCATTTCCATAGTTGGCGTTTTATTTGGTTTATCCAGTATAGCTAGGGCGAGTAACTATCAAAATACGCTCCCGTTCTGTAATCCAGGGGGTGTCATAGATAAGAGTGCTTACTCACAAGGTGAATTGAATCAGCTAACGGCAATTACACATGGCACTGATTATTCCGGAAATCTAAGTTTAGATAGTGTCTCTTCACATTATGTCTATCAATTGATGGGTAGCAATTTAAAAAACTTTACGGGTTCCGATGGTGTTCTTCAGTTATATAATGAATCCAGTTTTATGACGACACAGATGGTTAAGGATGCCGCTAAGTATTGGAATATTATCGCTGGTCAAAATATTGTTGAGGTGGTTGATTCCGTTGAAAAAAGTGATGAAGTCATCCATGATGTTATGGATGGTAACCCTGGGGTCTTGGGCGGTCAAAGTTATGACGGGAATGGAATTAAATTTTATCCGAATAATTGGAAGCTTCAAAGTTTAGGTATCTCTACTCAAGCTCAGCAGAATTGGAAAGAGGCAACGGTTATTCATGAAATTGGCCATGCATTAGGTATTCCACATTTGGGTGGGGGCCTTGATGGTTTAAATGCCAGTAATTCTGGTGTGAGTTCAAGTGAATTTATGGCCTACTGGACGACAGAAATTGCTGGAGCTCCCTTAGTGAACATGAAGGGGATAACCAGTACAACAATGGATGCTGCAGCACTCGCAATGGCCGCGACTACCTGGCAGAAACCAAGGAAAGTTGCAGAATGGATATTTTCGGGAAGTTCGGAAAGTGTCAATTATTTTACTGGACTTGTAAGTGCAACACTTCCGTGGGGTGTGCAGATTGGATCAATGGGTGATTATATTCAATTGAAAAAGAATTGCTCGGGTGACTTGGTTGTAAAAGATAAAAATTATGATGTATATCAGTTGGATGATAAGGTTTTGGAAACTGGACAACTAGAAGTGGCAAAGAATATGGGATCCGTAGAACATATGGGTTTATTCGATCAAATAGTTACTGTAGGAACTGAATACCAAACTAAAAATGGTGACTCATATTATCGGGTGAATTTTAACAATGAAGACTACGTCGTGAATGCTAAAGCTTTTGAATGGGGTGTAGAAATAGATACACCAGATAATTTGCTTCAAAGTCAGGAAAAAGTAGATGAAGTGAAAACGATTGGGGCCGATGCGAGTGTTTACCAATTTGAGCAACAAGACTTTAATCAGAAACCCTCTATCAAAGCAGCCAAGGTGGGCACGACGAAGGCTCTTGGAATTGTGGGTAAGCAGGCACATGCGCTCATTAAGTATGTGAGTACGAATGGCTACATCTATTATCGAATTAATTTAGGCGGTGTAGACTATATTCTTCATTCGAGTGCTTTTAATAGTGCTAACTGGGGTGTAGAGATTAATTCTGAGAATGAAGTTATTCAAAGTAAAAAAAATGTAGATAAACAGCTTACAATTGGGAGTAAATATAACGTCTATCAGTTTGATGACCAAGTCATTGATGATAAGGGAACGCAAAAAGCTACGCTCTTAGGAAATACTGAAACACTAAATCTTGTTGGTAAGAATGTTAATATTTCGACGTCTTATACAAGCTCTAAAGGGAATACCTACTATCGTTTCAAGGTTGATGGAACGTCTTACGTTGTTATGGCAAATGCTTTTGATTCGGAAAATTGGGGCGTAGAAATCAATTCAGTAGATGAAGTTCTTCAAAGCTATGAAACTTATGAGACAACGATGCCAGTGTTAAGGCAGTATAATGTTTATCAATTTGATAATTCAATTATTGATAATAAAGAGACGGCGAAGGCAATTCAAGCTGGTAATACTCGGACGCAGAATCTTATTGATCAACAGGTGAAAGTTACTGAGAAGTATATCAGCAGTAAAGGTTACACATACTATCGAATCAAGGCTAAAAACCAAGAGTACGTTATTCAATCGGGAGCGTTCAGCCTCGATACCTGGGGTGTTGAAATTGGTCAAAGCGGTAACATGATACAAGCGTATGAACCGAGTGAAGATACTCAGTTAACGGTTGGTGCTACAGAAGATGTTTACCAATTCAGTGATGACATAATTGATCAGAAGAAAACGATTCGCGCCAAAAAAGTTGGTACGACAGATACTTTGCAACTGATTGATCAGAAGGTAAAAATAATTAAACGTTATCAGAGCTCAGCAGGCCATATCTACTATCGTGTTAACTTTGACGGACTGGAGTACGTTGTCCAGTCAACGGCTTTTAATTCTAAGCACTGGGGAGCTGAACTAGATTATGCCGACAATGTTCTTCAATCACGAGAGCCACTTAGCGTCACTTTGACAATAAAAAACACCTCTAATTTATACGATTTCGATGACAAGATTATTGATGATAAATTGAGCAAAAAAGCTGAACTGTTGGGAACCACGGTTGAGAAAGGGCTTATTGGAAAATCGGTCAAGGCAACGGAACTATATATAAGTAATCAAGGGTATCTCTACTATCGCATTTCAAGCGAAGGAACGAGCTATGCTACTAAAGCCTCTTCGTTTGATTTATCGGATTGGGGAGTTTTAATCAATTCACCAGGTGAAATTATTCAAGAGGGACAGACAGTTGAAAAGGTACTCACTATTGGTGCGTCGTACAATGTTTATCAGTTTAACGAAGTCGTTTTGTCTCAACAAGCAATTGCTAATGCCACACAAGCTGGTACAGCAGAAAAAATGGGATTACTTGATAAGCAGGTTCACGTTATAGAGAAATATACAAGCAATAAAGGGTATGTCTATTATCGAATCTTGGATTCGGGAAAAGAATATGTCATTAATAGTAGGGCTTTTAATTCAGAAAATTGGGGCGTTGAAATAAACTCTGCAGATGAGGTGTTGCAAAATAGGCAGTCAGTAGACCAAAGGATGGTGATAACTAAAACGTATAATGCTTATCAATTTGACGATACAGTTATTGATGAGAAGAGACATAAAAAGGCAACCCAAATTGATAATACTGAAAAACTTGGTTTAGTGGGAAAGTCAGTTCACGTGATTGAAAAGTATACAAGTAATCGAAATAATGATTACTACCGGATTGAGATTGGAAATGAACAGTATGTCGTGGGTGTTGGGGCTTTTGGATAACTACTAAGTAGTTTATTGAGAATTTTTATTTTCACTTTAACATGGTTATGGTTGAAAAATGGGATGCTGAATTCAGCATCCCATTTTTTGAAATCATAGATCATTTGAAGCTAAGGAACAGTTACTTGGGAAAAAGATTTTGAAATATATTTCGTCAACAGTTAATTTGTTACGATTTGAATGATTCGTAAGGATATTTTGAAAAAACGTTTGACTGTATCAAGCTTAATCATTATTAAGAGAAGTGGTATAGTGAAAACAGTTAATATTTTAGAGATGAATTTTGGCAAAAGCGTTATACATAGCTTTCGGTGAATAATTTAAGGGTGTGAGTGTGATATGGCAACAGAAATAAAAGGCGTCACTTTTTTTCAAAAAGGTTTAGTTTATGAGAAAGAACAATTTAGCAAAAGATTTGATTTTGCACCAGAAACTGGCAAGATGCTCAAGGACCACAAAATTTTTACCCGTTTTATGTCTGCAGATATCCGATTCAAATTGAATGAGAGACTTCATGTGGCCCGGAATGTGTCTGTAGAACCATACACTATTTTTGCTTCAGGGGGATATTTTTTTTCGATGGGCGCATTTAGTTATTCTCAAAGTAATTTACCAATTCATACGATTATTGGCCGGTATTCGGTGATTTCTGGTGCAGTGAGGGAAATGGGGCCTAACCATCCAATGAATCGCTTTACCTCGTCAATTCTGACCTACGACCCCCACAATGCTGCTCTCAATACGTATAAAGAAGATTTCAACGCACATATTGAACCGGTTCGAAGTGATGTGACAAGGGAGTATCCAATCATCATCGGCAATGATGTCTGGATTGGAGAAAATGTGACCTTTTCTTCTAAGGGGATTGTGGTCAATGACGGTGCCGTCATTGGTGCTGATTCGGTAGTTACCAAAGACGTTCCACCATACGCAGTGGTAGTTGGTGTTCCAGCTCACGTGATTAAATATCGTTTTGACCCAGATACCATTAAAAGATTAATGGCATTGAAGTGGTGGCAATATGATTTTGGACAATTTACAAATATTAAAGTTGATGATCCAATCGACAAATTTTTGGACGAGGTTGAGAGCCTACAAGCAGCTGGTAAACTCAAGCCTTATGAACCTGAAATTGTGACGATGGCGGATTTTGACCGTTTAGAAGAAAAATAATTTGGTTATTTATAAAGAGAGGTTACTGATATCTGATCAGTAGCCTCTCTTTTAAGTACTTTTGATAGAGTAAAGACTAAAAAACTAGTTGCCTTGGGGCTTTTTAGGGTGACGAATTTACAATTGAAGTGCAACAAATAAGAAGAAAATAAAAAAGAACTCATAGCCTGAGTCCTGTAAAATGAAGTCACCACAACAATCACTTAAAGGAGATCTTAGGCTATGAGTCCGTACAATCATCTTACCTTAAAAGACCGAGAATGCATACTGTTAGGAGTCACTTTAAACGATACTTATCAAGGTATTGCGGAGAAAATTGGCTGTTCAAAAGCCACCGTATCACGCGAAATTAAGCGCAACGGTGGCCGTGATGCATATTCAGCTGTCAAAGCACAAGAGAACTATCAGAGACGGCGACTGAAAAGCCGACGTCCTAGGATCTTAGCTGACTTGAAACTACGAGATTTTGTCCTTCACCGCATCGTTCAATGCCAATGGTCTCCGGAACAAATCTCAGGCCGTTTAGTTCACGAAAATAGCGAATGGCAAATCAGTTACAATACTATTTATCGCGGAATTAAACTCGATAATTTAGGGATTAAACGCAAGAGTCACGGTGCACGTGGCTTTGCCCGTAAGTTGCGTCACCGTGGCAAAACCCGTAAGGTCAAAGGAACGGTTAACGAACGACGTGGTCGGTTTAACGAGGTGCTTTCAGTTCATGAACGACCAGTTTCGTGCAATAAACGGAGCTGGTTCGGCCATTGGGAAGGCGACACCGTTCAGGGTAAAACTGGGCGTTCAGCTTTGGTTACATTGGTGGACCGTAAATCACGGTACTTATTGTCTCAACGAGTTTCCAAAGTAAACGCCAAGAACGTCACGCAAGCTATGATTGACCTACTGCATACTGTGACGCCCAAACGAGTTCGTACGCTTACGCCGGATCGTGGAACTGAATTCGCAGGATACCGCGAAGTTAGTCAAGAACTTGGTATTCCAGTCTATTTCCCAGATCCACATGCGCCCCAGCAACGGGGAACCAATGAGAATACCAATGGCCTTATTCGTGAGTACTTCCCCAAGGGAACCGATTTAGATCAGCTCACTGACCAAGATATTTATCAGTTCGTTGAAGTGCTAAATAACCGACCACGCAAGATTTTAGGCTGGAAGAGTCCATCTGAAGTTTTCTTTGGGACAAAGTTACACTTGATTTGACAATTCGTCGTCTTCCTCTTCAGTCTGAATGAAATCATCGATTCCGATTGGGGTGGGATTAAATGGTTGAATGTCACCCATGTCGATTAGGTGCTCCATTGAATGAATGAAATCTTCGATTTTGTCATCGCCACGAATTCCCTCGAAGTCAGCGAAGCCATATTGCCACCACTGAAGTTTTAATAGGTGTTGAATAATTTCAGGTGGGAATCGATATTTGAGAATTTTAGCAGGTACCCCGCCAACCACAGCGTACGGTGGGACATCTTTAGTGACTAACGCACCACCAGCAATGACGGCACCGTTGCCGACTGTAACACCTTTAGGAACAAAGGTAACGTTTTCGCCTATCCAAACATCATTTCCAATGGTAATCGGGCCACCATTTTTGACCTTGCTAGGAACATTTTGGAAGGATTTTCCCGCTTCCTCTAAGTAGTCCTGGTAGGCACTGTTATGCATATCATAGGTTAGCGTTGATGAGGTGAAACGATCGATTGGGTGGCTACCCTGCATTCGTCTAACTCCGCTAGCAATGGAGGAGTATCGACCAACGACAGTATTAAGTGGCAAATCATTATTACCAGTCAAACTAAACGCACCCATGGAGAAAAAGCGTCGGCCGCCAAGAAATAATGTATAAGGCTCTATTTGAGTATTTAGTGGAACTTCAATCAGAGAATCATATCTTAAACGATGAGAGTTATCTTTAATTATTCGTGTATAAATATGTTTCTCATTGAACATGTCTCGCAGTGACTGGTTAACCTTAAATTGTTTACGACGGGGCAAGTACATTGCTTCCAAACCATTCTGAGCAAAAGTAATGCCATTGATTTTTGATGTCATCCGGATGCTTCCTTTACGTTAAAGTTATTAGGTAGCAATACTAGCACTGTAAAATTACGCTCGCTGCCAGTTTGCTTTTTTATAACAACATTTTAAACTATTAAATAGCCCTTGTCAGTAGAGAATGCTAAGTTATAGGCTAATCCAGAAATATAAGAACCCCATGATTCGATATCTGTGCAAATAAATATTCTAAATAAAAAGATGAAATTGGGTAGAGAGTGCAATGCTCCCGTCCCAATTTCATCGTCAATTGCTTACAGCACATTTTCCCCATAAACCAATTTAACACCTAACGCATCAGCCACACTGGCTGCTTCATCAGCCGTCACATCAGCCGGCACGAGCACCACGCTATCTGCATCGGCCAAGCGTTTGCTAGCAATCCAATCGGCTTCACGGTCGTCACCGTACTTACCCGTGCTCAGGACTCGGTCGACACTCTGACTACCCAACCAATCCAGTGCCGCACCGCGGTCCTGTGGTCGAATCTGATCGAAGGCCGTATCAAACGTCAACGTCATGCCACCAGCAGCGGCAATCAGCGTACTGAGGACTTCAACGTCCAACTGGCTCTGGTCGGTGAGGGCACCAAAGATGGCGCCGTCCGCTCCTAATTGTTGGGCTTCTAACAAGTCAGCCTCCATCATCTTGATTTCCACGCCGTTGTAGGGTGATTTGCCACCCCGTGGCGCGATGATCAAGTCGAGGGCTACCTGGTGCTCATGGGCGTAACGTACGGCTTCACCCATGACGCCCTTGCTAACTGTGGTGCCACCAGCCGCTAAGTTATCAGCGAGGGCCACCCGTTTGGCACCCGCTCTAATGGCAGCGGGTAATTCAGTATAATTTTCTAGTAACGGTTCAACTAACAGCAAAATCGTCATCCTTTCTCTGGCCGCTTGCGTTACAGCGGCGAACAGTATGGTACAATGTACGCACCATTTTATTTCTTTAGGAGTGAAACTATTGAAACCGGAATCTAAGCAGCATCGGTCGTGGTTCTGGAGCTGGGTCGTCAATAACCGCCTAGTTTCCATCCTGACAATCACGCTCCTTATTTTACTCATTTTACTTGTCCTAAGTAAAGTCCCATGGCTCGCAACGCCGTTTGTTTTGGTGGGACAGATTCTGGGACTTCCCATTATTCTGGCCGGCGTGGGATATTATCTCTTAAATCCCGTGGTTGATCGGTTGGAAAAACGGGGGATTCACCGAAGTTGGTCCATCATTGGGCTCTTTATTTTGGTGGCCCTTTTGATTGCCTGGGGACTGCTCAGCCTGATTCCCATGATTCAGCGGCAAATGACGTCACTCATTACGGAGTGGCCGCACTACTGGCACCAGATTACGCAGACCAGTATGACCTGGCTGAAAGACGACCGGTTGGATGGCCTTCGCAGCCAACTGGACCAATTCAACCAGCAACTCTCATCTAGTTCGTCGACTGCCATCTCCACGTTCGCCAAGAATACGGTTAGCTCGGTCGGGGGAATCGTGAGTCGCGTTGTTTCCGTAGTGGTGGCCGTGGTGACGGCACCGTTTATCCTGTTCTATCTCTTGAGGGATGGTCACCAATTGCCTGATTATCTGGCAAAAATCTTACCGGTTAAGCGACGGTCTTCCGTGGTCCACCTCCTGCGAGAAATGAATCGGCAGGTCAGTAACTACGTTCGGGGACAGTTGATTGTGGCGTTCATTGTGGCCATTCTCTTCTACATTGGTTTCTTGATTGTCGGCTTACGGTTTGCCTTACTCCTAGGTATCGTTGCTGGGGTCCTGAATCTGATTCCGTATCTGGGGTCGTTTCTGGCCATGGTGCCGGCAGTTGTGGTAGCCGCGTTCATTTCACCGTGGATGTTGGTCAAGGTCCTCATCGTCTTTATTATTGAACAAACGTTAGAAGGGCGAATCATTTCGCCGATTGTGTTAGGAAGCTCCCTCAAGATACATCCACTGACCATTATCTTTATCCTGCTAATTGCAGGGAAAGCATTTGGGGTGCTCGGGGTCGTCTTGGGAATTCCAGGCTACGCCGTCATTCGGGTCGTTGCCACGGAAATCTTCCATTGGTATCAGAAATTTGCGGGTGGCTATGAAGAACCCGTTGTCGAACAAGGAGTCAGTGAAAATGAAGAAAATTGATCAAGCGACGGCTTTTCTGGCCGCTCGTCCCACACTATTTCGGTGCCCCGTCTGTCTGGAACCGTACGCCACGGTCGAGGGGCACAGCCTCATCTGTCCCAATGGCCACAACGTTGACCTCTCTAAGAAGGGGACACTGTATTTCATGCAACGCGCGGTAGCCAGCGAATATGACAATGCCATGTTAGCTGCTCGGCGGCGGATGCTGCAGGCTGGCTTGTTTAAGGGCATCACGGATGCCTTTGCGGCTAAATTGCCGGCAGCTCCGCAAACAATCTTAGACGTTGGCTGTGGGGAAGGGGCACCGTTAGACGACGTTCTCGCCCAGCGTGACGGGCAGGACACAGCCGTTGGGTTTGACCTGTCTAAGCCAGGAATCAACCTCGCCACGCAGCTTGAGAACAACGCGTTCTTCTGCGTGGCTGACCTGGCCCAAATGCCATTCACTGACAGCCAATTTACGGCGATTTTAGACCTGTTCTCGCCATCCGCCTATAATGAGTTCAACCGGGTCTTAGCGCCTGGAGGACAGCTCCTAAAGGTGATTCCCAACGCCGATTACTTAATTGAGTTACGGCAAGCCATCTTTCCAGCTGGCAGTACCCATGCAACTTACGATAACAGCAATGTTTTGAACCTGTTCCAGCAACATTATCCAGATTCGAGTGTTGAACGGATTCGTTACCAGGTACCGGTCCCAGCTGAGTTATTCAGTGACCTGATGTTGATGACGCCCATGCACTGGGGAGCGTCGGAAGACCGGTTAGCGGCAGTTAAGGCCAATCCGTTCCCAGAGATCACGGTGGACGTGACCCTCTTAACGGCACAAGGGATTTAGTAAAACGTTAAAAAATCTTATGTAAAGTTCTTGAACACCTAACGGCGGAGTGTTATATTGACCTATGAGAAATCGTTTGGCGGTCGACATCAGTGAATAACTGTTAGCGGCTGACAAGTAGCACTTCACTAAAGTAGTTCCTCGCCGTGCCCACACCGAGGAACTGCTTTTTATTTTGGCCTTTTTTAGATGGGCGAGGGAGTTGGGTAGTTCTTTTGGTTTGATCAAGTAACAGTCTTTTCATGGCGGGCAATTGGTTGCCTGACCTGGCTTATTGGAGGCTCTGGTTGAGTAGGTATTAGGTTGAAAATCAGCAAAGGTCAGTGGGGCCAATAGCATAATTTGATAAAACTTTATTGTAAGAAGTCATCAATTTAAAGCGGAGGCAGTCAGGGCGGGGCCAGCAGTGAAAATGTCGTTAGCTAGCGTATTTTGCTAGGTTATGACATGGGCGAATTTGAAGACCCGCGAACTTACGGGGCTTCAAATCGAGCGAGAAGCCCGGTCTTTGGCTGAAGCGTCCCCACAGCTGGTCCCCACCCTGACTGCCGGAGCGCGGTATTCATCCAAAGAATCTCTAGGAATATAATCTGCCTTTACCCTCGTTACTCTCTTGTCAAAACCCACTGAAAATGGCTATAATGATGGGACAGAACGAATGTTTGATAACAGAACGGAGAAGAGAATTTTATGGCAAACCACATTGCGTTATTTGAACCACTATTTCCCGCCAATACGGGAAACATTGCCCGGACCTGTGCTGGGACGGATACGATTTTAGACTTGATCAAACCCCTCGGATTTTCCGTCGACGACGCCCACTTAAAACGGGCTGGTTTGGACTACTGGGACAAGGTTGACGTCCGGTACCATGAAAATTTGCCGGCCTTTTTAGACACGATTCCGGACCCAACGCAACTCTACCTGGTTTCCAAGTTTGCTGACCAAGATTACACGGAACCAGACTACAGTGTGAACGAGAGTGATCACTACTTCCTATTTGGGAAAGAAACGACGGGGCTACCAGAACCCTTCATGCGGCAACACAGTGAAAAGTGCATTCGGATTCCACAAGACGACACGCATATTCGGGCCCTTAACCTGTCCAACAGTGCGGCGATTGTGATTTACGAAGTCATGCGCCAACAGGCTTTTCCTAACCTGGAACGGGTACACACTTACCCACATGACAAATTAAAATAAACTAAGATTGAAAGGAGGCTCACCGTTGGCTACCAAACGAAAAACAACGCGCCGAAAAACAACAAAGCGCCAGCCAACGAAGCGCCGGAAAACTTCGGCCAAAAAGCAGCCATTTCCATACACCGCTAATGTGATTGGTTTGGTTTTGATTGCCCTAGCGGCCCTGGGATTGTTTAATCTAGGTATACTAGGGACACTCTTTGCGAATCTATTACGTCTGATTGTGGGGGATACCTATCAGTTCGGTCTCATCGTGGTGGCTGCTTTGGGGGTCACCCTCACTGTAACGGGAGAACTACCGCGACTGGCACGTCATTACTGGTTGGGGAGTAGCTTGATCTACGGTGGTTGGTTGCTATGGATTTCTGCTAATCACTTCTTACAAGTAGACCAACACAGTCAATTTCTAAGCACAATTTGGCGGGATGGCCTGTCTGACCTCTGGACTGGTGGCTTAACCGCCCAGTTGGGTGGCGGGGTCATTGGGACCGTTGAGCTGAGCATTGTTGCGTGGCTGATTGCCCTGGTGGGTTCTCAGATTGCTGCCTGGTTGGTGATGGTTGGTGGGGTAATCGTCTTTTTCCAGATTCCCTTTAGTACGATTCAGTCGTGGTTGCAAACAACTTGGACAACGCTTCATCGCGGTGCGCAGGCTAGTAGTGCTGCTCTCAAACGGGGTGGAGCGAAGGTTCAGGAACGTCGCAATCAACGGGCCAAGTCCCGACCAGTCTCCACTGTGACTGACGATAAAACGGCACCTAACCTACCGACGGATCCAGACGACAAGGATCTGCCGGAGCCTCACGCCAAAACCAAAGATGAACCGAGCTATCACATTACCGTGGCGGCCAATGAGAATTCCAAACCGGCACCAACTTCCGAAACGGAGGAGACCACGGATACCACCGCTGATGCCTTGGCCAGCAGTACGCCGGTCGATCCCAACTATCAGTTGCCAACAGCCGACCTGTTAAAACAAGTACCACCGACTGATCAGACCGAGGAAGTTAACGCCATTGATGCCAACACTAAGATTTTAAAGCAGACGTTGGACAGCTTTGGGGTAGACGCCGAGGTCAAGAATGTTAGTCTGGGGCCGTCCGTGACCGAGTATGAGTTGCATCCAGCCATCGGGGTCAAGGTTTCCCGGATTGTTAATTTGGCGGATGACCTGGCTTTGGCGCTGGCAGCGAAGGGGATTCGGATTCAAGCACCAATTCCTGGCAAATCCTTGATTGGTATCGAAGTCCCTAATAAAGAAGTTTCAACCGTTTCCTTTAGAGACGTGGTTGAAGCGCAACCGGCGCACCCCAACAAACCGTTGGAAGTTCCGCTAGGGCGTAACGTGACCGGTCAAGTGGTGACCATGGACCTCACCAAGATGCCGCATCTGCTAATTGCAGGGGCCACTGGGAGTGGTAAATCCGTGGCCATTAATGGCATTATCACTAGTATGTTAATGAACGCACGGCCGGATCAGTTGAAACTCATGTTGATTGATCCCAAGAAGGTGGAATTGAGCGTCTACAATGGGATTCCGCACCTATTAACACCAGTGGTGTCCGAGCCCAAGAAGGCGGCCCGGGCCTTGCACAAGGTCGTGGCCGAAATGGAACGGCGCTACGAACTCTTCTCTCAGTTTGGTCAACGAAAGATTTCTGGGTACAATGCCTTTGTTCAAAAGGCTAATGCCGAGGATGACCAGGCCCGGCCAACGTTGCCATACATTGTGGTGGTGGTGGACGAACTGGCTGATCTGATGATGACGGTTTCTAATGAAGTAGAAGACGCGATTATTCGGCTGGCTCAAATGGGTCGAGCGGCCGGGGTTCACATGATTCTGGCTACCCAACGGCCTTCTGTGGATGTTATTACTGGTTTGATCAAAGCCAATGTGCCGTCCCGGATTGCTTTTGCCGTTTCCAGCGGGATCGATTCGCGGACTATTTTGGACGCTAATGGTGCCGAAAAATTGCTCGGCCGAGGAGATATGCTTTTCCAACCGGTCGATGCAAATTCACCGGTGCGGGTCCAAGGAGCCTTCATTCCGGATGATGATGTGGCTAATGTGGTTGATTTCATTAAGCAACAACAGTCCGCGGATTACGACGAGGATATGATGGTGACTGATGAGGAACTGCAACAGGAGGATGCTGGTGACAGCGATGATGAGTTGTTTGATGATGCACTGAAGTTTGTGGTCGAACAACAGAAGGCTAGCACGTCATTACTTCAACGGCGCTTCCGCATTGGTTACAACCGAGCTGCTCGGATGATGGATGATTTGGAACAACGCGGTTACATCGGCCCCCAAGAGGGCAGTAAACCACGACAAGTTTACAAGCAGCCAGATAGCAGTGCCGACCAATCTCAAAACGATTAACGATAGCTTTATAAAATCTCTCCCACACCACCACTATTTTGGGTTGGTGCCACCCAACGCGTTAAGCTACGGGTGAATGGGGGAGATTTTTTTGATTGAATGGATAGCAGTCTCGGATTGGTTTGCAGCAGTGGTGACCATTATATTTAGTAAGTGTCCTAACCAACGCCTTGGACAATTGCAGGTGGGTTATACTAGTTTTGACGATGAATAATTAGTAGCTTTGCGTCAGATAAATATACCAAAAAAGACGCCAACCGTTCATTAAGAACAGCTGACGTCTTTTAAAGTAAAATTTACTGCATCAATGACGCAACGGCACCAAAAATTAAGGAACCAATCGTTGCGATGATCATAATCCAAACAAATACGTTCGTGATTTTTTGAAATGTTGATTTTTTCTTTTTTTCCATGCGGGGATAGCCACCTCTTTGCGTGCATTCTACTCAATTAGTTTACCGTGGCAAGAAGAGAATTGCAACCGGCTGGTGTAACTTGTCAACTGCTTGTCACAAATATGATTGAACTGCTCATGCCCATGATGATTTAACCGTTTTTGGAACAATACTAATCAGAATTTTTTTCGTCATCAGTTAGTAGGAACGCCACCCGGTGAGGCAGACCTGGGGCCTAAGAAGCGGTCCCCAGGGCGCCTTGAAGCCTCAAACTGCGAGTCTTCAAGGTTGGCCGTCCTCTAAGCCTGGACAGTCCGTCATCAGTTGGCAGGAACGCCACCCGGTGAGGCAGACCTGGGGCCTAAGAAGCGGTCCCCAGGGCGCCTTGAAGCCTCAAACTGCGAGTCTTCAAGGTCGGCCGTCCTCTAAGCCTGGACAGTCCGTCCAGTCTAAGAGGACCGACACGGGGTTCTGTTCCTGCCAACTGATGACTGCCATTGTTTGAAACAATTATGTGGGGGTGACAGCTTCTAAAAATAGGGGAGTATCGTGCATCATAGATGCCAGGTTAGTCTATTAAGACTCAGTTATGGCAGGCTACAAGCTCATGTTTGATGGCAAATTAACTGGATGATTTTTGTGTCAAACTAATCTGCTACGCTAGGCAATTATAGTTAAGTAGGAGCAAGTCTATGCGCCTAATTCTGTAGAATCGTTTAATCCCGTGACTGACACGAATGGCGAATAATTTTACGATAGAAGGTTCAATAATCATGGGTAAGGTCAAACCGCAGTGTAGCCTGCGGTTGCCAGGGGTGGGGCTGGCCGTGTCGACGGTGTTAGCAGGCGGTTTTAAGCCTGGTTACAGCGTGGGAGGAGCTTGGAAACTCGGTGGGTTGCCGAGGTTTCAAGTCCAGGAGAAAGACCGGGCTGTGGCTTTCTCCGGTCCCCACAGCAGGCCCTGCCCCTGGCAGCCGGAGGCGGCCGTACTGGTTTCTAAGCGCAAGACAGAATTGCAACTCCCAAAAGAAATCTCTATAATTAGAAAAAACGAGTTATTAGGGGGAAGTTAAATGGCGTTTTGGGACTCACCCGTTGCCCAACTAGCGATTTTAGCAGTGGGATGGCTGCTGATTCGGCTAGTGAAGCGGGTATTTGGCAAACATTGGCCAGCACAAGTAAATACGTGGGACCTGATGACGCCGTTATTACTGCTATGTTCATTGCTTTTGATTCCACACGGAGCGGGGACGTTGCTGCCATGGCTGGTTATCGGTTGGATGGCAATTGGTATCATGGTGACACTTGTTCAGGCGATTCACAACAAAGAGTTGCTTTATCCCACGTTTTTCCGGACATTTTGGCGATTGACAGACCTCTATTGGGCGATTGGATTTGTCGTCTGTTTCATTGTGGCTATCAGCTGATTTTATGCATAAATATTAATTATTTTGACTTTTGACTCATTTTTAGTAAGCGCTGTGAAGACTGTTAAGCCGTGGTGAACACTTGTTCGCTACGGCTTTTTTTGTCTTTGTGGGGAAATTTATAAAAATTCGGAAACGTTGTGGTAGAAAGTGGGGGCATGTGGTAAACTTGGTGATAGTTACAAATGGGAGTGATTGGCTATGTTTATGGGCGAATTTGAACACGCAATTGACACCAAAGGCCGGTTAATCATTCCCGCCAAATTTCGAGATCAACTGGGCGAACAGTTTGTCGTTACTCGGGGGATGGATGGTTGTTTATTCGGCTACCCGATGACCGAGTGGTCCGCCTTGCAAGAAAAATTGAAAGCCTTGCCAGTTAATAAGAAAGATGCCCGGGCCTTTGTCCGGTTCTTCTATTCCGCAGCGACCGAATGTGAGCTCGACAAACAGGGAAGAATCAATTTACCTAAGTCATTACGGGACCACGCAGCGTTAGTTAAGCAGTGCGTGATTGTCGGTGTGGCTAACCGGTTTGAAATTTGGAGCGCAGAGCGGTGGCAGGACTTTTCCACCTCAGCAGAAGAAGATTTCGATGATATCGCCGAAAATCTCATTGATTTTGGCATGTAGAACCAGGAAAGGAGAGTGTTCATGGAGGACTTTCATCACGTTACAGTTTTACTTAAAGAAGCGGTCGCTGGCTTGAATATCGACCCCACGGGAGTCTACGTTGATTGCACTCTCGGCGGTGGTGGTCATAGCCAACGCATCCTGGAACAGCTAACAACTGGTCACCTATATGCGTTTGACCAGGATCAGACCGCAATTACGTATAACGAGGAACATTTAAAAAAGTACTTAGACGAAGGCAAGTTAACTTTTATCAAGAGTAACTTTCGCCAAATTAAAGAAGAACTTGCACAACGGGGGATTACCAAGGTCGACGGTATTCTGTACGACTTAGGGGTCTCCTCACCACAGTTCGACGAGGCCGACCGCGGGTTTAGTTACCAGCACGATGCCCCGTTGGACATGCGCATGGATCAGAGCCAAAAACTTACGGCCTGGATTGTGGTCAATGAGTGGGAATTCAACGACTTGATGCGGATTTTCCACCGCTACGGTGAAGAGAAGTTTGCGAAGCCAATTGCCCGAGCCATTGAACGCCACCGGGCTACGGCACCTATCGATACGACGGGTCAGTTAGTTGAAATCATCAAAGAAGGGATTCCCGCAGCCGCTCGACGGCACGGTGGTCACCCCGCTAAGAAGGTTTTCCAAGCGATTCGTATCGCGGTTAATGACGAGTTAGGTGCCTTGGAGGATTCCTTGGAGCAAGCCGTCTCTCTAATTGACTTGAACGGGCGAATCAGCGTCATTACCTTCCAGTCCTTAGAGGACCGGTTAGTTAAGACGATGTTCCGTGAACAGTCGTCCTTACCAGAACTTCCGCACGGTATTCCGGTAATTCCCGACAATCTGCAACCGGATTACAAGTTAGTTAATCGCAAACCAATCCTTCCCTCAGAGGAGGAATTGGCAGAGAATCACCGGGCACATAGTGCAAAGTTACGAATTTTAGAAAAAATTAAGTAGTTAAACCAAATAATAAATATCGACATAGGAAGATGATTATTTATGGCGCAAAATAGTTTAGCTGAAGCTGTTCCGCTCACGCAGGAACCCCAACAACGCCCAAACATAGAACAACCGCAGCGGCGGGTTCAACCCCAAAGTGCTCCCCAACAAAATCCGCAGGGGAACAAGCTGCCGGTTTCTAAATTCGAAAAATGCTTAATGACCGTCCTGGGCCTCATGCTGGCGTGCATGATGGTCTTGGTCGTGTCTTCCAAGATTTCTCTTTCCAATGCGCAACACAACTTACAAAGTGTTAACAGCCAAGTGACCACTTATCAAAACCACAACACAAACGACCAACAACAAATAAATGAGTTGCAGAGTCGGAGTCGGCTTGATAAAATTGCCAAAAAGCAAGGTCTCAATTTAGAAAATGCTAGAATAAGGAATGTTAACAGATAATGAAAGATTCCCAAGAGCGACAAACGATAAATAAGCAACCACGCAGAAACCGGAAGCATTTTGGCCAGTTTCTGTTTTTCATTTTCCTTTTGGTGTTTGTGATCATCGTTGGTCGCTTTTCGTATATCGCCATCGGGAAGCGGGTGCAGAACGTTAATTTGAGCGTGCAAGCCCAGAAGCTATATACGGCCAACGAGACTCTCAAGGCTAAACGGGGGACTATTTACGATGCCAACGGCCAGGCGATTGCTGAGGATACCAGCGTGTATTCGATTTACGTGGTGCTGGACAAGCGTCAGGTGGGGTTAAACGGTCAGAAACTATACGCCACCAACAAAGAAAAGATGGCGACGGTACTATCAAAGTACCTGCCCATCAGCCGTAAGAAAGTGTTGGCCACATTGAACCCTAGTCAAGGTCATCCGTTCCAAGTTGAATTTGGGACTGCGGGACAAAATATCTCGTTGACGACTAAACAGAAGATCCAAAAGGCCCATCTAACCGGAGTGAATTTTGTCCAACAGGAGGCGCGCCTTTATCCTAACGGCATCTTTGCCTCCCACTTGGTGGGGTTGGCTGAACAGAAGACGGATAAGAACGGCCAAACTTCCTTAGTAGGGAGCATGGGACTCGAGCAGGCCTTCAACAAGCAACTGACCGGGACCAATGGGTCGCAAAAGATTAAAAAAGATATGTACGGGTACCAATTACCCGGCACGAAGCAAAAGTACAAGAAGGCTAAGAATGGCGACAACGTGTACACCACGTTGGATACCCGCCTTCAGACCTTATTGGAAACCGAAATGAGTAGTGTTCAGAGTCAGGTCAAGGCCAACTCCATGAACGCTGTTCTAATGAACGCTAAAACTGGGGCTATTCTGGCTGCTACGCAACGGCCAACGTTTAATGCTTCCACCAAGGAAGGGTTGAGCCAAATTTGGCGGAACACCTTGGTACAAGATGCTTATGAGCCAGGATCCACCATGAAGGTCTTCACACTGGCTTCCTCCATTGATAGTGGTCACTACAATGGGAACGCGATGTATCAATCTGGGAAATACGCTATCGGGAACCAAACTGTCCCTGACTGGAACACCTCGGGGTGGGGAACCATTACCTACAATAAAGGGTTTGCTCTCTCCAGTAACGTGGCCATGGCCCACCTGGAACAACAAATGGGTGCCAAGACCTGGAAGAAGTACATTGACCGCTTTAAGTTCCTGAAGAGCACCAATTCGGGCTTACCGGGTGAAATGTCCGGAAGCATCGCGTTCAAGCGGCCGATTGAACAGGCAGATACGTCGTTTGGTCAAGGGATTCAAGTCACCGTTTTCCAAATGTTGCAAGGCTTAACGGCCGTCAGCAACAATGGTAAAATGATGAAGCCTTACGTGATCAGTAAGGTCACAGATCCGAATACCAACAAGACGGTCGCCAAGTACTCACCTAAGACGGTCGGTCATCCCATTGCGGCTTCGACGGCAAAAGCTGTTCGCAAGCACATGGAAGACGTCGTGTACAAGAGTTACGGTATCGGGAGCGACTACAAGATGAGTGGCGAACGAGTGGCCGTTAAGACTGGTACCGCACAGGTCAGCAACGGCTCCGGGTACCTTTCCGGGGATGACAACTACCTGTATTCTGTCGCCGCCATGGTCCCTGCCAGCAATCCGAAGTACGTGATGTACATCACCATGAAACAACCACATTTAGGTGGTAAGACCGCTTCACAACTACTGGCCTCCATCATGAAGCCAGTCATGGCACGGGCTTTACAAGAAGACGTTCAAACGAAAGCCACCAGTACCAGCAAGATGCCGGACGTTACTGGCCAAGGTGTGACCAAGGCAGCCGCAGCTTTGAAGAAGGCCGGTGCGACCGTGACCACTTTAGGGACCGGCAGCAAGGTTCAAAAACAATCGGTTTCGACTGGAACAACGCTATATCAAGCTCAGCGCGTGTTCTTAACGACCGGTGGGACCGTTTCTCTACCAAGTTTGGTAGGCTGGTCTAAGGGTGATGTGGTAAAATTAGCTCAGATAGAAGGTTTGAAGCTAACTGTCTCTGGGGACGGGTACGTCACGAAGCAAAGTGTGAAGGCGGGAACCACCGTCGGCTCTGGCGCCACGTTGTCTGTAACGTTGAAACAAAATAAATGAGAATGAGGATTGAGTAAGAAAATGATGAATGTGATTCTGCCACTATTGGGTGGGTTTATAATTACCGCGGCGTTTATGCCAGCATTGATTCGGTACTTTCGCGCCCGCCACGAAGGGCAAATGATTCGAGAAGAGGGTCCGACCTGGCACGAGAAGAAGTCCGGAACACCCACGATGGGCGGTCTGTTATTCATCATCGCGATTGCTGTGATGACGCTGGCAACTAGTTGGTTGTTGGCGCCACACCACGTTCTGTCGACCACTTGGATTCTGGTCTTCATCTTGGTCCTGTATGGGGGCTTGGGCGCGTGGGATGACAGTATCAAACTGTTCCACCGTCAAAATGAAGGTCTCAAGGCTTGGCAAAAATTGCTTGGTCAAATTGTTGGAGCGTTGATTCTATTTTGGGTCTACACCCATGAACACCTCCCAATGGCGTTGCACGTTCCGGGGATGGGTAACTGGCACATGAGTGGCTGGTACGCCGTCTTCGTGATTATTTGGCTAGTTGGTTTCAGTAACGCGGTCAACCTGTCCGATGGTTTGGATGGGCTGGTCAGTGGGCTAGCCAGCATTGCATTCCTGGCGTACGGGGTTGTTGCCTGGCACCAAATGCAACTGAATATTGCAATCTTTTGTTTTGCCGTAGTTGGCAGTCTGCTCGGTTTTCTCATCTTTAATCATAAACCAGCCAAAATCTTCATGGGTGACACGGGTTCCCTCGCTTTAGGTGGGGCTCTTGCCGCAGTGTCGATTTTGTTGCACCACGAATTATCCTTACTGTGGATTGGACTGGTCTTCGTGATTGAGACGGCGAGTGTTATTTTGCAAGTTGCCTCATTCAAATTAACGGGTAAGCGGATTTTCCTGATGAGTCCAATTCATCACCACTTCGAGATGAAGGGGTGGAGTGAATGGAAGATTGATTTCACTTTCTGGGGAATTGGCTTAGTAACCGCGTTAAGTGGTGTGTGGGTCATCTTAGCAAAATAACGGGTCTGACCGACTAATGGGCTAACTTGCTCGTTGACGGGTCAAGTTGGCCTTTTTGTTTGTCCTTTGGCCGGGGTACCGGTTAAAGTGAGTCGACCAAATTAGAATAAATTAAATACTTAGAAATGAATGGAGAGCGAACGGTAATCATGAAGCAGATCACAACGTATACGGATAAAAAGGTATTAGTCCTCGGACTTGCCAAGAGTGGGGTCAATGCGGCCCAACTCTTGAAACGCTTGGGGGCTCAAGTGACCGTCAGCGACGTGAAGCCGTTGGCCGAAAATCAGGATGCGCAGGACTTGCAGGCAGCTGGTTTCACCGTGATTACGGGTGAACAGACCGCTGACCTCTTGGACGCGGGGTACGACCTCATGGTCAAAAACCCTGGGATCACTTATGACGTTCCCGCCGTTAAGCGGGCCCAGGAGTTGAAGCTCCCCATTATCAGCGAAATGGAACTGGCTAGTGAGGTGGCCGAGGCTGAACTGGTTGCCGTGACCGGGAGTAACGGGAAAACGACGACCACGACCATGATTCAAAAAATGTTGGCACACGACCGTCAAGCAGGTAAGTCGGTTTATGCCGGGAACATTGGGATCCCAGCCAGCAAGGTAGCTCAAGAAGTGACCGCCGACGATACGTTGGTCTTGGAAGTTTCCAGCTTTATGTTAGTGGGAACAACTGAATTCCATCCCCACATCGCCGTATTGACCAATGTTTTCTCCAATCATTTGGACTATCACAAGACGCGCGCTAACTACGTCGCAGCCAAGATGAAGATTACGGCTAACCAAACGGCTGAAGACTACTTTGTCATTAACTACGATACACAAGAGTGGCGTGATTTGAGTAAATTGACGGCGGCCCAAGTGGTACCATTCTCTCGGCAAGATGTGACGGAAGATGGGGCCTACGAAAAGAACGGCGACCTCTACTTCAAGCGTGAAAAAATTATGCCAGCCAGTGAAATCAAGGTTCCTGGTGACCACAACGTTGAAAATGCTCTGGCGGCCATTGCGGTAGCTAAGATCAAGGGCGTCAGTACGGCAGCTATCGTCGCTGTCTTGCGGTCATTCGGTGGGGTTCGTCACCGGACCCAATTTGTGTTGGAAGCAGAGGGCCGTCAATACTACAATGACTCCAAGGCAACGGATATGGAAGCCACTGAAATGGCTTTGAAGGGCTTCAAGGCACCAGTTATTCTGTTAGCTGGTGGTTTGGACCGAGGATACACCTTTGAAAAGATGATTCCATCCTTCAAGGAACACGTCAAAGCAATCATCCTGTTTGGTCAGACAGCGAAGTTACTAGAAGATACGGCCAAGCAAGCTGGCATTAAAACGATTAAAATGACTGAGAACGTTGAAACTGCCGTTCCACTGGCCTACGACTTAAGTGATGAGGGCGATATCATTCTCCTGTCACCGGCCAACGCTAGCTGGGATCAATACCCGAACTTTGAAACGCGGGGCGACCTCTTTATTAAGGCCGTTGAGCAGCTCACTGGTCAGCAGGAGGAAAAGTAATGCGATTAATGGTATCGGGTGGCGGTACCGGGGGGCACATTTACCCGGCACTCGCCCTCATCAAAGCTTTAAAGAAACGCGACGCAAACGCGGAAGTCATGTACGTGGGGTCCGAACGGGGATTGGAAAGTTCCATCGTCCCAGCCAAAGGGATTCCGTTCAAGTCCACCCGGATTCAGGGATTCAAGCGGTCGTTGTCGTTAGAAAACTTCAAGACAGTTTACCTGTTCATTAAAAGTGTCCACGCCGCTAAGAAAATGATTCGGGAATTCAAGCCCGATGTTGTGGTAGGAACGGGGGGCTACGTCTCCGGAGCCGTGGTGTACGCCGCCGCTCGACTACACGTCCCGACGTTGATCCACGAGCAGAATAGTGTGGTTGGGGTGACTAACCGGTTTCTCAGTCGCTACGTTGACCGAATTGCGTACGTCTTTGACGCCGCCCTGGATCAACTGCCGGTCAACAAGATGGTCAAGACTGGGAATCCTCGGGCGCAGGAGGCTGCCGAGGTTGTGAGTCACTTTAGCTGGTCTGAGTATCAGTTGAAGGACGACGTGCCAACCCTATTGATCTTCGGGGGGTCCCAGGGGGCCCTAAAGATCAATTCAGCGACTGTCGCAGCGATTCCAGCATTCAATGACCGTAAGTACCAGGTCGTCTTTGTTACGGGTCAGAAGCGCTATGACGGCGTTATGGAGCAACTGAAACATACAAAGATTGCGGCTAATGTGGTCGTTAAACCCTACATTCCAAACATGCCTGAGGTCTTACCAAAGGTGGCCGCTATTGTGGGCCGAGCCGGCGCGACTAGCTTGGCTGAAATTACGGCGGATGGTATCCCCTCAATTTTGATTCCTAGTCCCTATGTGACGGCCGATCACCAAACCAAAAATGCCAAGTCTTTGGCTACGGTCGGTGCCGCTGAAATCATTACGGAAGCTGATTTGACCGGTGAAACGTTAGTTAAGAAGGCTGACCAACTGATGAACGACGATGCTTTACGTCAGGATATGGCGGCGGCTTCCAAGCAACTGGGGGTTCCCGACGCAGCTGATCGTGTCTTGGACGTGGTTCTCGAACTTAAGCGTGACTAGCACGCAAATCCAGCGAATGGGAGGTGTGCAGCCATGAAATTTCGGTTGAATCGTGATGATTCTAAACAACAGCGCTCGATGACGCCTTGGGAGGAATACCAAGCCCAGGCGGAACGGAAGCGCAAGCAGGACCAGGCGCCTAAGTGGGTGCACAAGGCCAAGCGCATTGGCGATAAATTGCCGCGGTTAAAGCATCAACGTAACCGTAAGCTTGTTCGCCGCATGACGTTTCTGCTCGTCACATTTACCGTGGTGATCCTGGCCATGGTCTATCTGGTGTCACCGTTGAGTCATTTCAAAACGGTACGAGTGACCGGGGCCGATGCGCTCTCGACCAAACAGGTACAACAGGCCGCGCGAGTGCGCCCCGGTGATTCCATCTATAACGTGGTGGGTCATCAACAGCAGCTGGCCCGGCAAGCAGTCAAACGGAATTCACGGTTAAAAACCGTCACTATCCAGTTTCGTCAGCCTAACCACGCTACGATTCAGGTGGTGGAGTACGCTACGGCCGGATACGTGATGAAGCAGGATCGGTACTACGAAGTGCTGGAGAACGGTATCGTGAGTCAACAGTCTGTGACTCAGCCCAAGAGTGGCACACCAGTCTATGGGAGTTTTAAGCGGACCCAGAAGCTGCACCGAATGATTCTGCAGTATGCAAAGTTAGATAGTGAAATTAAAAGTAGTATCAGTGAGATTCAAGATTCACCAACCAAAGACAACCCCAACCGCATCCATCTTTTCATGAATGACGGCAATGAGGTCTACGCTAGCATCCCGAGTTTTGCCAAGAAAATGGCCTATTATCCAAGCATTGCGGCCAAGATGAAACACAAGGGTGTGGTCAATTTGGAAGTGGGCGCTTACTCATACGCCTTTAAAAAATAATTTCATTTTGATTGCAGCGAAGAAAAAGCGTCATAAAGGCTTTTTTAACCCCTAGTAAATGTGGTAAACTGTAAAATAATTAGGGAAAAAGCGAATTCATGCAGTGTTATAGATAGATTAACTTAGGAGGTTCCTTTTTCTATGGATAATTCAGGGATGTACGTTGGCCTCGATATAGGAACCACCTCAATAAAAGTCATTGTTGCTGAGAATGTTAAAGGGCAAATGAACGTTATTGGTGTGGGAAACGAACGTTCGAACGGTGTTAGCCGCGGTGTCATCGTGGATATCGATAAAGCCGCTGAAGCAATTCAACGGGCCGTTCGGCAAGCCGAAGAGAAAGCCAGCATTGAAATTCACGATGTGATTGTGGGAATACCCGCAAATATGTTAAAAATTGAACCTTGCAGTGGCATGATTGCCATTGATGATCAGTCTCGGGAAATTACTGGTCGAGACGTACGAAACGTTGCCCAAGCGGCTTTGATTCAAAGCCTGCCACCGGAACGCGAAGTGGTTGAGATCCTTGCCGATGAGTTCATCGTTGACGGTTTTGATGGCATCAAGGATCCTAGAGGCATGGTTGGTGTTCGTCTAGAACTCCGTGGGACACTCTTTACTGGTCCCAAGACCATTATGCATAACACCCGCAAAGCCGTTGAGCAAGCTGGCCTGAGTATTCGCGGGACGGTGATCAACCCCATGGCTCAAGGGATGATGGTCATGAACGACGGCGAACAAGACTTTGGGACTGTCCTAATTGATTTGGGTGGTGGCCAAGCGACTGCTGCTGTGATCCATGATCACCAACTCAAGTACATTGACGTTGATCAGGAGGGTGGTCAATTCATCACGAAGGACATTTCCGTTGTGTTGAATACGTCACTAGACAGTGCGGAAAAGTTGAAACGTGATTACGGTTACGCTGATTCCGCTCAGGCGAGTGATGAGGATGAATTTCCGGTCGATGTGGTCGGCCAGAGTCAACCAACGCCTATTTCAGAAAAATACTTAGCAGAAGTTGTCGAGGCCCGGTTGGACCAAATCTTTGGTCGTCTCCGGACGAACCTCGATAAGGTACAGGCTCTCGAATTACCTGGGGGTATCGTTTTGACTGGTGGGGTGGCCGCCTTACCAGGAATCACCGAGTTAGCAACCGAAGAATTCGATACTAACGTTCGGGTTTACGTACCAGATCAGATGGGGTTACGCCATCCGTCATTTACGTTGGCGTTGGCCTTAGTCAAATACTTTGGGGGGCTGAGTGAAATTGATTTGCTCATCAAGAGTGCCTTGACGGGCTCCACCCAACTAGCCGATGAAACCGACGAGATTCGTCACCGTGAGCAGGCTGAAGAGTCATCAGTAGCCAATCCGGCACGTTCGAGTCAGGGTAAGCAACCAAAACCAAAGAAGAAGAAAAATCGGACAGAAGGGTTCAAAAAATTCTTCAGCGACTTCTTCGACTAACGCGAGATGGAGGAATACACAAATGGAATACTCACTAGATTCTGCGCAAAATAACGGCGCAATCATTAAGGTGATTGGTGTTGGTGGCGGTGGTAACAACGCCGTTAACCGCATGATTGCTGAAGACGTCAAAGGTGTCGAATTTATCGTGGCCAACACGGATGTGCAGGCCCTGGAAGCCTCAAAAGCTGAAACTAAGATCCAACTCGGGCCGAAACTGACCAAGGGATTGGGTGCCGGTGCTAACCCTGAGGTTGGTGCCAAGGCCGCTGAAGAGAGCGAAGAAGCCATCACCGAAGCCTTAGAAGGTGCCGACATGGTCTTCGTGACTGCCGGTATGGGTGGTGGTACTGGTAATGGTGCTGCTCCAATCGTGGCTAAAATTGCCAAAGAAAGTGGCGCTTTGACCGTTGGGGTCGTAACGCGGCCATTTAGCTTTGAAGGCCCACGGCGCGGTCGCTTCGCTGCCGAAGGGGTTGCAGAAATGAAGGAAAACGTGGATACGTTGATCGTCATTGCCAACAACCGCTTGTTAGAAATTGTGGACAAGAAGACGCCAATGATGGAGGCTTTCCAAGAAGCTGACAACGTGTTACGTCAAGGGGTTCAAGGAATCTCTGACCTGATCACAAGCCCTGGTTACGTTAACTTGGACTTCGCTGATGTGAAGACGGTTATGAAGGACCAGGGAGCTGCTTTGATGGGAATCGGCTCCGCCAACGGTGAAAACCGGACGGAAGACGCTACCAAGAAGGCTATTTCTTCACCATTGTTGGAAGTTTCCATCGATGGTGCCGAACAAGTTCTGTTGAACATTACTGGTGGACCAGACTTATCCTTATTTGAAGCCCAAGCCGCTTCACAGATTGTATCTGACGCAGCTACCAGCGATGTCAACATTATCTTCGGGACGTCTATCGACGAAGACCTTGGCGACGAAGTCAGGGTCACCGTAATTGCTACTGGTATCGATAAGAAGAAGGAAGAACGCGAAGCTGCTCAACACAGTCGGGTTGCTCGGCGCGAAGCCAGTCAACCACGGCAAGCAAATCAATCAAGTGAACCAGCTGCTCAGGAAACTGAAAAGGATCCATTTGGGAACTGGGACATTCGCGAACCAGCTCACCGGCCAGCGCCAGAAAGCCAAGCAACTGGGCATGATGAATTTGCTGGTGTTGACAAGCCTGACTTCAGCATCTTTAACCCAAGCTCATCGACTGAGAGCTCAGCTAGTGATGACAACAAGGGCGAAGACACGCCACCATTCTTTAAGCGGCGGCGTAAGTAATCTCGTCAAAAATTCGTTGTGAGAGGAGTGGCCAACCATGGCGGAGAAGTTTAGTCTTAGTAAGTTTTTCGGAATGAACGATGATTATGACGAAGACTATCAAGAGGACCCAACCCCGGTAGCTAAGCCAACATCAGCTGCCCCAAGTCGACCGAACGATAGTCGAAAGGTGGTTGCCATGCGGACAGCGAAACCAAATACTAGTCACATCGCCATCTGCGAGCCGCGGATCTATTCGGATGCGAAGTCGATTGCCAAGCAGCTTACCAGCGGTGATGCCGTTCTGGTAAACTTTGCGCGGGTCGATGAAACCCAAGCACAGCGGATTGTGGACTTCCTGAACGGGACCGCGTTTGCGGTGGGTGGTGAAATCAAGCGCATCGGTGAACAGATTTTTCTGTGCACCCCTCATAATTTTGAGGTCAGCGGAGACGTCGCAGCTAACTTAGGAACGCAGTTTAAGCAGTAAAGGAGCGACGTTGTGCTAACACTTGTACTTTATCTTTTTAAAGCGCTGAACTGGGTCGTGTCGGCTTACATCTTATTGATCGTAATCTACGCGCTACTCAGTTGGCTACCTGGTGGCTACCAGTCTCGCATTGGACAAATCATTGTGCGACTGGTGGAACCATTCTTGAAATACTTTAATTTTGTGGCGTTAGGACCGATCGGTTTTGGACCCGTTGTGGCCATCATTGTCCTATCGCTGGTGCAATACGGGATTCAGGCAATTGAGATGGTTGTCCTGCGCGTATTGTTCACTTAACCTGAAGGGAGAAACGACTGTGGATGAGAATGTCTTGCAGCATTTTCGGCCTGATGAGGGGCCGTTTATTGATGCAATTGGCGGCTGGATCCAGCAAGTTCAAGACGAATACCGTCCAGTTCTCACTCACTTTTTGAACCCCCGGCAAGTTTACATTGCAACCACTCTGGCGCGGCGGGCTGACATGCACGTGGCGTTTAGTGGGGGCCACGAACACGCTGAGATGCAGCGCGCACTATTTTACCCGGATTACTACGAACCGGCTGAGAAGGACTTTGAAGTCACTTTAATGCGAGTCGATTATCCCGTGAAATTTGCGACCCTTCATCACAGCCAGATTCTGGGAACGTTGTTAGGGGCCGGAATTGAACGAGAAATCTTGGGTGATATCCTGACGGACGGTGAAGTCTGGCAAGTCATTACCGAGCGTTCTATGGCGGACTACTTGATTGGTCAGGTTGATCACATTGGTCGGGTGAAGTCCCGGTTAGTGATGACAACTTGGGATACCCTGGTGGCACCGTTGAATGAATGGGAATCAGAGGGCGCATCGCTCTCCTCTCTACGCTTGGACAACATCGTGGGGACGGGATTCCACTTATCACGGCACCGGGCCAAGGAACTGATTGAAGCGGGTCGTGTCAGATTGAACTGGGCAGAAACGATGAAGCCCGATTACGAATTAGACGTAGCCGATATCGTTTCTGTGCGTGGCTTTGGCCGAATCCGGTTGGATGAAGTCGGTGGCCGCACCAAAAAGGAAAAAATTCGGGTCACCTTAGCGGTACTGAAGAAATAGATGCGGAGGGAACAGTGCGATGGTACTTAGTCCATTAGATATTCATAATAAAGAGTTTGGTACGAAAATGCGTGGTTACAACGTTGATGAGGTCAATGATTTCTTAGATCAGGTGATCAAGGATTACCAAATCACGTTGAACCACAACAAAGAATTAGAGGAACAACTGGATGCGGCGAACGGAAAACTCAAGTATTTTAACGACTTGAAGGACTCCTTGAACCAATCCATCCTGGTTGCTCAAGAGGCTGCTGACAAGGTCAAGGCCAACTCGCAAAAGGAATCTGAAATTATTATCCGCGAAGCCCAGAAACAAAGTTCCGATATCGTTTCCGAAGCCACGAACAAAGGTAATCAGATTATGGCGGAAGCTTCCCAACGGGCCAAGAAGTTGGCGGTTGAAACTGACGACTTGAAGAAGAGCACCCGGGTCTTCCGGCAACGGCTCCAAGTTATGTTGGAAAGTCAGTTAGAAGTGGTTAAGTCCAATGACTGGGACAACTTGCTGAAGGAAGGCTCCATGTCCAGCTACGAAGAAATCAAGAAGGTCGTTGGTGACCGACTTGACAATGAAGCTGCCCAGGGCGTAAACTCAGTAGCATCGCAACCAGCTGAAGAAGCACCGGTTGCGGAAGCTCCTGTCACGGATTCTGGCGATGATAACGGCGAAACAGTCGTCATTTTCCCGGGCAATGACCAACAACAATACGACAAAAATTAGATAAAACGGCCAGAGAAACGTGCCGATTAAAAAGATGGTACTAGCGAGTTAGCGATGGTGGAAGGCTAACAACCCGCTCTTTTTAACAGGTATCATTCTCCCAAGTTCCACAGCTGAACGCGTAGTAAGCTATGGCGGATCGCCCCGATAACGGCATCTGAGGGTAGGCAACGTCACCGTTGTCTACCGAATTTGGGTGGTACCACGAACGACTTCGTCCCTTGCGACGGGTCGTTTTTTGTTTGTCATATTTTAAGGTAGTTGTGGTGTTGGAAGTTTGTTTAGCTGAATAGGGCTAAACGGATTTTCATGGGGTGAAGTGGCTGGTTGTGAGATTAATGTGTAAGGTTCGTCGTCAGTAATCAGTCACAAAATCTTAATCCTGTTTAACCAATAAAAAAACAGGTGAAGAATATTGGGTAGTGGTGAGTGTTAGCCGAGAGGGAGCCAAATATGGGCTCAGGCGCCTCGTTGTTCTTAGCCGTTTACGGCTTAGAACAAGGCCAAGCTTTGAGACTCACGGGTTAAGTGAGGCTCAAAGTTGTGCCGGCACCGTTCCAGCCCATATTTGGCGACCGGTAAGGCGAAAACCACCACTACCCAAAAGATGGTGAGGGAAACTAACGGTCGGGTTGACCGGTGAGCTGAGACTGCCAAGCAGTTTGAGCTCACCGGTTCACCAACCGAGGAACAAAAATCAAGGAGGAAAACGGTATGCGAGTGAAAGACACACTGAACTTGGGTAAAACCAAGTTTAAGATGCGCGGGAACTTACCAGTCAAAGAAGTTGACCGGCAAAAAGCTTGGGCTGACAACAAAGTTTACGAAGCCCGTCAAAAATTAAATGAAGGGAAGCCTAGCTTTATTTTGCACGATGGGCCTCCATACGCTAACGGCCCCATTCACATGGGACACGCATTAAACAAAATTTCTAAGGACATCATCATTCGCTACAAATCAATGAATGGTTTCCGGGCACCTTACGTTCCTGGTTGGGATACTCACGGTTTGCCAATTGAACAACAATTGACGAAGGCCGGTTACGACCGGAAGAAGATGTCAACGGCGGACTTCCGGGACCTTTGTCGCGAATACGCTTTGAAGCAGGTTGACCAACAACGCGAAGGTTTCAAGCGTTTAGGGGTTGCCGGCGAGTGGGATAAGCCATACTTGACGTTGAATCCAGAATTCGAAGCCCAAGAAGTTCGGGTCTTCGGTGAAATGGCGAAGCGTGGTTTGATCTACAAGGGGAAGAAGCCAGTTTACTGGTCATGGTCCTCTGAATCAGCCATGGCTGAAGCCGAAGTTGAATACCACGATGTAACGTCACCTTCCGCTTACTACGGGTTGAAGGTCGTTGATGGCAAGGGCGTTTTGGATAACGATACGTACCTGGTTGTCTGGACGACGACGCCTTGGACGGTGCCCGCCTCTGAAGGGATTACCATCGATGCAGGGTTGGAATACCAGGTTGTTCAACCAGCTGGTGAAGACCGTAAATTCGTCTTAGCTAGTACGTTGATTGACGAAGACGCTAAATTGTTTGGTTGGGAAGACGTTAAGGTCTTACAAACCATCAAGGGTCAAGATCTTGAAAAGATCACAGCGCAACACCCTTTCATGGACCGGAAATTACTGGTTATGCTGGGCGACTTCGTTACTGACGAAACGGGTACTGGTTTGGTTCATACCGCACCAGGCTTAGGGGAAGATGACTTTAACGTTGGGATGCAATATGGCTTGCCCGTCATTGTACCGGTCAACGACCAAGGGTACATGACGGCTGAAGCTGGCCCCGACTTTGATGGTGTCTTCTATGAAGATGCGAATGACATTGCCTTGAACAAGCTGAAGGAAACGAACGCTTTGCTCAAGTACATGCCTTACGAACACAGCTATCCATTTGACTGGCGGACTAAGAAGCCCGTTATCTTCCGGGCAACGCCACAATGGTTTGCGTCCGTTGACAAGATTCGTGACGAGATCCTGGCGAACTTGAAGGATGTTAAATTCAAGCCTGACTGGGGTCAACGTCGGTTGGCCAACATGATCAAAGACCGTGGCGACTGGGTTATCTCTCGTCAACGGGTTTGGGGTGTGCCACTGCCAATCTTCTATGGTGAAGATGGTGAGGCAATCATCACGCCAGAAACGGTCAGCCACGTTGCTGATATCTTTGAAAAGTTTGGGTCTAACGAATGGTTCAAGCGTGAAGCCAAGGACTTACTGCCAGAAGGCTTTACCAGTGAACATTCTCCAAACGGCGAATTCACTAAGGAAACCGACATCATGGACGTCTGGTTCGATTCTGGTTCCTCACACCAAGGTGTCTTAGCCGAACGGGATAACCTTGAATTCCCAGCTGATTTGTACCTGGAAGGTTCAGACCAGTATCGTGGGTGGTTCAACTCTAGTTTAATTACGAGTGTTGCCGCAACCGGCAAGGCCCCTTACAAGCAAGTCGTTTCCCAAGGATTCACGTTGGACAAAGATGGTCACAAGATGTCCAAGTCTCTGGGTAACACGATTGCCCCGGATGAAATCATCAAGAAGATGGGGGCCGACATTGTTCGTCTCTGGGTTACTTCTGTGGATTCATCTGCCGACGTGCGGGTGTCAACCGAAGCCTTCGTGAAGATTTCTGACAGCTACAAGAAGCTGCGGAACACCATGCGTTACTTATTGGCTAACACCAGTGATTTTGATCCTGAGGCCAATGGGGTGGCATTTGATCAGTTAGAGACGGTTGACCGTCACATGCTGTACAAATTGAACGCATTCACCAAGAGTATTCTGGCCCACTATGAAGACTACGACTTCCTGAACATCTACAAGGAACTCACGAACTTTGTTATCACTGATTTGTCGGCCTTCTACCTGGACTTCGCCAAGGATGTTCTGTACATCGAAGCCGAAGACAGCCAGGATCGTCGGTCAATGCAAACGGTCTTCTACCAAATCGCCGTTACGTTGACGAAGCTGATCACGCCAATCCTGCCACACACGGCCGAAGAAATCTGGGACTTCTTGAAGGAACCGGAAGACTTCGTTCAGTTGGCTGAAATGCCAAAAGTCATGGACATGGCCGATGCTACTGAAGTTGCCGGGGATGATGAAAAGTCAGCCTGGGATCACTTCATGAAGTTGCGGAGCCACGTTTTGAAGGCTTTGGAAGAAGCTCGGGATGCTAAGTTGATTGGGAAGGCCGCCGAAGCCCACCTCGACTTATACGTTGACGATGACATGCAAGCAATGTTGGATAAGCTAGCTATCAACGTACAGCAAATCTTGCTGGTTTCTGGTTTAGACGTTGCTAGCTTAGACCAAGCACCAGCCGATGCACTGAGCTTTGACCACGTTGCTGTTAAGGTAACGCCAGCCGCAGGTGAAGTTTGTGACCGTTGTCGGTTGGTTAAAGAAGACGTTGGCAGCGATACGGACTACCCACACTTCTGTGCGCGTTGTGCTGCAATCGTTCGTCAAAACTTCCCTGAAACCGCTACTGAAGGTTTCGAAGAAAAGTAATTTAGTAGGTCATGGCGTCTCCGGTTGGCCGGCTCAGCACCTGCCGTGGGGACCGGAACAAGCCGGAAAGCGGTCTTGTCCCTCGACTTGAAGCCACGGAAAGTCACCGCGTCTTCAAGCTCGTCCCGTGTTAGTTACCTGAAAATCACAGGCAACTAACACTGACACGGCTGGTGTTGACCCGGCCAACCTCCGCAACGAATGACCTCTATCGGCCATTCAGATAAGAGTCATTATTCAACATTTGTTTTAGGTTGACTAATGGCTAGCGAGTAATTGCGAAGGTTTATCCCTATCAATCGAAGTACGCGTTATGAGGCAAGTTGATACTAGACTTTGATCTCACCTTGGTGGCAATGAAATCCTGTGTAAGCCGGCAAAGTGACTGACCACGCTGGATTTAGAATTTAGCTAAAAAATAAGAAGTGCTATGAGAACTATCTCGTTCATTGGGAGAGGTGGTTAGCGTAGCACTTCTTTTATGTGACAAATTAATTGTGGTGCCGAATATAATGCCACAATAAGTGTCCCGGTTTGCGGTCATCAGCGCAAGCGAGTATAATTTGTGCTATGTATGGGAGGGATACCATGTTAACCGGAAAAGTAAAGAGTTATAGCGAACAACGCGGCTTTGGATTCATTACGACACCCGCAGACGGCGACATTTTCGTCTACTACACGGCCATCGTTGGTGAAGGCTTTAAAAAGCTAGAAGTTGGTCAAACGGTACAATTTGTGGTTGTCCAAGGGTTGCGTGGCCTCCAAGCGGCTAAAGTAACACCCGTTGTGACGGGCTCCACTGAGGAGGCTTAACATGGACTTAGAAGAACACGTTGAGAATACCGAAGAGATTTACGACGGTTCCATTTTGAAATTGGAACGCCAAGAGGTCCGGTTACCCGACGGTAAACAAGCCTTTCGGGAAATCGTGCGACACTCTGGCGCGGTAGGCATTTTGGCCCTGACGGCGGACAATCAAATGATTCTGGAAAAACAGTGGCGTGCGCCGGTTGCGGCAGTGACACTGGAAATTCCTGCAGGTAAGCTGGACAGTCGGGATGCCGATAACGTTGAACACGCCGTTAAGCGGGAGTTAAACGAAGAGATTCGGATGCAACCAGGGCAGTTAAAACGAATTACCGGTTTCTATTCCACTGTCGGATTTTCGGATGAATACATGACGCTGTTCTTAGCCACTGACTTGCAGCCCGTTCAAACCGAGCTGCCGCGCGATAAGGGTGAAAACCTGGAGTTGCTCACGGTGACAAAGAAACAAGCGCAAGCCATGGTTGAGCGTGGCGAAATCAACGACGCCAAGACGATTACGGCCATCTATTACTGGCTATTACAGAAGTAGGTGACAGCGATGCATTCGGATGACCAACAGACTAGTGATCGGCCCAAAACCCGGGCAGACTATCGCCGTGAACAAGAGCAGGCGGAGCACGAATTTCAGGAACGGGACCGAAAACGGGTTCAGGTAGAAAAGGAATATGCGCGCCGGCACGGCAATGAACCAGCTAATGATGAACGTCCCGAGGAACAGCGAGTCAACCCAACTGAAAGCAAACAAAAACGGTTGGGCCACCGCTTAAATTGGGCCATTTTTTGGCTACTAGTTTTAATCATTATTGTTTACGTAATACTATTTTTTGTAGAAATTTAAGGAGTGGAACACAGCACATGACATTTGGAATTCTCTGCGCCATGGAAGAAGAAATTAAAGAACTGCACGATGCCCTGGAAGACGGTCAAACGACTGACGTTCACGGGTTAGAGTTTTATCAAGGAACGATTCACGGCCAACAGGTTGTGTTAGTGCGTTCCGGTATTGGTAAGGTTGAAGCTGGTTTGACAACCGCCTTGCTGATTACCCAATTCAACGTGGACATCGTTATCAACTCCGGTTCTGCTGGGGCCTTAGCGCCTGACTTGAATATTGGTGACGTGGTGGTTTCGACGGAAACGGCCTATCACGATGCCGATGCCCGGGCCTTTGGCTACGAATACGGCCAATTACCCCAACAACCAGCGCGGTTCGCAGCCTCCAAGGAGTGGGGTCAAAAGATCGTGGCCGCTGCTGCTGACACGGGTTTGAAGACGAAACTGGGGCTGATTGTATCTGGCGACCAGTTCTTAAACAGTCCGGAAACGATTAAGGACATCATGGGTCACTTCCCGGACGCATTGTCTGGTGAAATGGAAGGGGCCGCTGTGGGTCAAGTTGCCCACCAATTTGACGTCCCTTACGTGGTCGTCCGGGCAATGTCTGACAATGCCGATAATGATTCCGGTGTTAATTTTGATGACTTTATCGTTGATGCGGGGCATCGTTCCGCACAAATGTTACTGGACCTGCTAGCCGCACAGAACTAGTTCAGGTTAATTCAGGAGGTTTTTAGGGTGCAAGAGGTTCATGTAAGTAATAATAATGCTGTCCGGGAAATCTACCTGGACAACGCCGCCACGACACCAATGGCCCCAGAGGTTTTGGCAGAGATGACGGATAAGATGGCCAACGTTTACGGCAACGCCTCGACGTTGTACGGGTTAGGGCGACAGGCCCACACCTTGATGGAAAATAGTCGACAAGTAATTGCCAACAGCATCAACGCTGCCCACGATGAAGAAATCATCTTCACTAGTGGTGGGAGTGAGGGCGATAACACCGCCATCACTCAGACGGCGTTGACCCGCCAGTCCTTAGGCAAACACATCATCTCGACCGCAGTGGAGCACGAAGCTGTGTTACGGCCACTACATGCGTTGGAAGAAAAAGGATTTGAAGTCACGTATCTTCCCGTTGATGAGCATGGTCGAATCAGTTTGGACGACTTCAAGGCGGCTCTCCGTGATGACACCATTTTGGTGACGATCATGATGGGGAACAATGAAGTAGGAAGTCGGATGCCAATTCACGAGATTGGTGAGATCTTAAAGGATCACCAGGCTTGGTTCCATACGGATGCCGTTCAGGCTTACGGCTCGTTGGATATTGACGTGCAGGCAGATCACATTGATTTACTGTCGACGTCCGCCCACAAAATCAATGGTCCTAAGATGATTGGTTTCCTGTACAAACGGGAAGGGGTCAACTTTCCTAGCCTGATCAAGGGTGGCGACCAAGAGGAAAAGCGGCGGGCCGGTACGGAAAACGTCCCAGCCATTGCCGGCTTTGCCAATGCCGTTGAACTGTTGACACCAGCCGCTAAGGAAGAAAAACGGGTCCGTTTCCACGGCTTCAAGGAGCAGGTTGTGAAGGGGTTAACCGCCAATGGTGTCGACTTCGATATCAACGGTTCCCTGGAAGGTGAAAACTTGGAACACGTGTTGAACATCTGGATCAAGGGTATTTCGACCTACGTGATGCAAACCAACCTTGATCTGGCTGGTATCGCCGTTTCTGGTGGTTCTGCATGTACCGCTGGCTCAATCGAGCCATCACACGTGCTGACCGCTATGTTTGGTGAAGACAGTCCCCGGATTGCTGAGTCGATTCGCTTGTCATTTGGTCAGCAGACGACGAGTGCGGAAATCGATGCGTTTATTAAAAATGTGAGCGCCATTGTGAAGCGTCTATCACACAGTGAGGTGAAGTAGGATGTTATTTGAGAAGACAATGCAAGTTGATGGTGATACGGATACGTATGAGCTTCACCCCAACGTGAAGCCATATGCACTGAAAGATGTCGGGTTCCAGGTCTCCAATGCGGGGAACTATACGCTCGAACGTTCTGTAGATCCGACGTCACCTTACAACAAAAATCAAATGTTAAAAGTTGTCGTGGCTAAGGATTTGAGCGGCTTTAAGATGTCCACGACCAATGCGTCTGGTAACGCGCGGGTCAATATTTTCAAGGGTGCCCATGCCGAAGGTAACGTAGAACAGTATCACTTTATTCTGCAAAACTTGATTGACCGTGAGATTTTACAAAAGAAGTAGTGATGTGGTGGTTTTCCTTAGGGAGAACCACTTTTTTTACAGAAAAGGCGTGAATCAAGGGCAATTCCGGCTCTTGACACTGGTGACACAGTTGGCGATGTGGGGTGACTGGTGAGCTTTTGATTAGTTGGGGAGTGACCAATGATTTGAATCATTATATCAATCGTTGACGATAATAATTAAACGCGCTAAGATAAACCTATTAACTATCAGAAGAGAAAATTGGGTGTTGATTGCAGGTCAATGTAGCTTTTAAAAATTACGTAACGACGGGGGAAATAGTCATGACCGAGATTGCAGGTGTCACTTTTTTTCAACAAAAATTGACTTACCAAGAGAATCGCCAGCGCCAACAAATCCTATATTCTAAAGCGGTAAACAAGTTATTTCGGGAACAACGCGTCTATAGCCAGATTCATTCGCAGGATTCACGGTTCAAGATTGACCAGGATAAGATTGTTGTGGGCAACCATGCCGTCATTGAACCGTATGCTGCCTTTGGTCGGGGACGAGTCCTGCATTCTATGGGGGCGTTCAGCTATTCCTGGAGCGAATTACCGGTTAACACCATCGTGGGGCGTTACTCGTCCATTGCAATTGGATCAAGTGTGATGAATGTGAATCACGCCTTGCACCACTTTACAACTTCAAGCCTGACCTTTGATCGCTTTCATCAGCCATTTGAAGATTATCTGTCGGATCATCCGGAATTAACGTTCAATACGGTGGGGCAGGATGGTATGTATCGCATTAAGCCAGTCGTGATTGGTAATGATGTGTGGATTGGAAAAGGGTGTGTGTTTGGTAATAAAGGCATTGTCGTGAACGATGGGGCAGTAGTTGCGGCCGGTTCACTGGTCACAAAAGATGTGCCGCCGTACGCAGTTGTGGGTGGCTGGCCGGCGAGAATAATCAAGTTTCGGTTTGACTTTGCTACCATTCATGAGCTGATGAAGCTTAAGTGGTGGCAGTATGACTTCGGTCAGTTTCAAGGAATTGAAGTTAAAGAAGATATTACAGACTTCATTCAAAAAATACGGACCCTTCAGGATCAAGGCCAGCTAACGCCCTATGCACCAGCACCATTAACGTTAGGAACGATTCAGGCGGCTGCGAAGCGGGAGGTGGAGTAGATGGCAAAGGTGATTCAACACAATACGTTTTTCCAGAAGGAAATCAGTCTTCAGTCGCTGCCTCGGGCAATCGTACTGCCATTTCAGACCGAAGTAGCTGAATGCTTACACCAATCGCACGTCTATACCCGCTTTAATTCAGCAGATCAACGTTTCAGCCTAGATGTCGATCGCATCAGAGTGGGGCAGAACGTGGCAATCGAACCTTTTACGACCTTTGGTTCGGGGAACCACTTTTTCACCATGGGCGCATTTAGTTACTCCTGGAGCCAGTTGCCAGTGAACACTCTGGTAGGACGCTACACATCCATTGGTAGCCGTGTCCGACAAATGGGACATAATCACCCGTTACAGCGGTTTACAACGTCCAGTGTGAGTTTTGACAGTCATATTCAGGCGTACCAAGACCATTTGCAAGCTGAATCAACGGACTTTCAGACGGTGGCCAACCCGGAGACAACGGTAAAACCAGTCGTCATTGGCAACGATGTGATGGTTGGGGATGACGTGGTCTTTGGCAATGGTGGTGTTGTTGTGAGCGATGGGGCGGTGGTGGCAGCCGGTAGTCTGGTAACCCACGATGTCCCACCGTACGCAGTCGTGGCAGGCTGGCCAGCTCGTGTGATCAAATACCGATTTAACTTTAAGACGATTGATAAGCTGCTGGACTTGCGCTGGTGGCAGTATGATTTTGCAAGGTTCACAGGGGTTCAGGCGGATGGTCCTATCAGTGAATTTATCGATCAGATAGAAACGTTGGTATCTCAGGCAGTTCTGACCACCTATGCTCCCCAACCGTTGACCACGGCAATGTTGCAGGGGGCCTTGCGTGAATCGTGAAATAAATTGGTGACAGGAGAAATTGCGTAGTCGAGCGAGAGACTACGTTTTTTTCGTGTCAGTAGTGGGCAGATTACCCACCAAGGCGTTTTCATAGTTAACAGAATGGTGAAAGGATACGCCAGGCTTGCAAAACGGCTGGAGAATGGGTAAACTAGGTCATACTGGATTTATGCGACCTTCAAATCGTAGATTCTCCAGAATCTGATAGAAATGATGGTGATACCATGCAAGACAACAGTCACACTCGCGTTGTCGTTGGTATGAGTGGCGGGGTCGATTCCTCCGTCGTAGCTTTGCGGTTAAAGCAGCAGGGATACGATGTAATCGGCGTCTTCATGAAGAATTGGGACGATACAGACGAGAACGGTGTTTGTACCGCCACTGAAGACTACAAGGACGTAGCCAAGGTTGCCTCAGAAATCGGCATTCCTTACTACTCCGTCAACTTTGAAAAGGAGTACTGGGACCGCGTGTTCACGTACTTTTTGGATGAGTACAAGAAGGGGCGGACGCCTAACCCTGACGTAATCTGCAATAAGGAGATTAAGTTCAAGGCCTTTTTGGATTACGCTTTAGAATTAGGAGCAGACTACATCGCTACTGGTCACTACGCGCAGTTGACGCGCGATGAGAATGGCGACGCACACTTGATGCGGGCCGTTGACCAGAACAAGGACCAGACCTACTTCCTGAGTCAGCTCTCTACTGAGCAGCTCGACCGGGTCATGTTCCCAATTGGTGATTTGGTTAAGCCCCAGGTGCGTGAGATTGCGAAGGAAGCTGGATTGGCAACTGCTGATAAGAAGGATTCGATGGGAATCTGCTTTATCGGTGAAAAGGGCCACTTCAAGGATTTCTTGAACACTTACTTACCTGCCAAGGCTGGTAAAATGATGACGGTCGACGGTGAGGTCAAGGGTGACCACGCCGGCTTGATGTACTACACGATCGGTCAGCGTCGCGGCTTAGGGATTGGTGGCGATGGTGAAGACAACGAGCCTTGGTTCGTTATCGGTAAGGACCTGACGAAGAACATTCTGTACGTGGGCAAGGGTTACCACAATCCGCATCTGTATGCCACGCACTTATCGGCCTCTGATATTCACTGGGTCAACACGATTGATCGTGGTTCGGAGTTCCACTGTACGGCCAAGTTCCGGTACCGTCAAAAGGATACCGGTGTGACCGTTCGTTTGAGTGAAGATGGTCAGCAAGTCACCGTTGAATTCGATGATCCAGCCCGGGCAATTACGCCAGGACAGGCCGTTGTCTTCTACAACGGCGACGAGTGTTTAGGAAGTGCCATCATTGACGCCGCCTACAACAAAGATCGTGAGTTACAGCTAATCTAGTTTGTTGTTTTACTGTCCGCAATTGCTGTTTCCGGTCGGCAAAAATGGCGTCTGTTGTGGGGACCGGAGCAAGCCATAGTGCGGTCTTGCTCCTCGACTGGGAGCCTCAGAAGTTCACTGAGTCTTCCAGCTCGTCCCATGGCCTAAGCTTGGGATAATTCGCCCAAGCTAACGCCATCGACACAACCGACACCATCTTTGCCAACCTCCAGCTACGAAGCTGAATTGAAGCTCAGTTAATCTGGTTCATTGGTCAGCCATGTAGTGTTGAGGGTGTCATTGAAAAATGGGAGCAGGGTTGTATCACTTTTCTTGGTGGTGCAAGCGTTCAGCCAACAGCCATAACCAAAATATTAACAAGTCCCACCGAGCCGGTTTGACCGGTTTGGTGGGATTTTTTTCGGTATAATGGGGGTAGACGGCAGTTCACGGGAATTATTCCCGTTTTTCTGAAGGAGTTTCTTTGAAAACTCATGAAAAACTGGCATAATATAGGTTATGTGATTAGACGGAAAGGACGGCAATAATCAGTGAAATTATACTTTATTCGCCATGGTAAGACGCAGTGGAATTTGGAGGGACGGTTTCAGGGAGCTGGCGGTGATTCACCGCTACTAACTGAAAGCTACCAGCAAATGGTCCAAGTTGGTCGGTATCTGAAGGGAATTCCTTTTCAGCATGCGTATTCAAGTCCCATCAAACGGGCACGAATCACAGCGCAGCACGTGGTTAGGGAACTGCATCAACACGTTCCATTGACACTGATGAGTCGCCTAGAAGAGTTTCATTTAGGCAAGCTAGAGGGGATGGCCTTCGATGATGTGAAGACCAAATATCCCGCTGAGCTGGATGGTTTTCGGAATCATCCCGATCAGTACGACACCAGTCAGGTTGGCGGGGAGAACTTTACTGAGGTCATTGACCGCATGACTCCCGGTATTCAGGCTATCGTGGCGGCCAATCCCAACCCTAGCGACAACGTCCTGGTGTTCAGCCACGGTGCGGCCCTTAACGCTGAGATTAACGCATTGCTTGGTACACCGCTAGCTGACCTGCGGAAACGTGGTGGCTTACGGAATACTAGTGTGACGGTGCTTGAGACCAGTGATGGGCAGAACTTCGAGCTGATTGACTGGAACAATACCAGCTTTTTGACAGCAACGGCCAAGCCGACCGATACGATTTAGAGGTTAAAAATGACTGAAAAACAAACAAGTGAAAGAGCAGCTAGCAAAAAACACTCAGAACAATTGGTACACAAATTGGTTCAGCAAATTGACCGTAATCCGGGGGATGCCGATGCGTATTATGAATTGGCGACCGCATTGGTCGACCTGAATTCATTTGCTCAGGCGGAAGAGCTATTGATGAAGTCACTCGGCCTGTTTGGCGCCCAACCGGCAACGGTAGAAAAAATTCACTACGGGCTCGGTAACGTTTACTACGCTGCTCAGGATTATACCAAAGCTATTCAACAGTTTGACCAGTTAGGCCCGAAATGGAAGGGTGCCGGTTACCTAATGTTGGCACAAAGCTACATGGCGAATGGTGATCACAAGCGTGCACTTGCCTTTGCATTGACAGCGTTGACGAGTCAGCCCCAAGATGGGGCCACACTGCAGGTCGTTGCAGAAAACCTCCTGGCAGTGGGCGATTTTGCACAAGCGGCGAAGTATTATGATCAGGTGTTGATGTTGGACGATCAGAACGGCCGAGCGACGTTTGATCGTGGCTTGGTAGCGATGGTGCAAGGCACACACTATGCTGATTACTTTAAGCGAGCAGAACAATTAGATCCACAGTATTTTCAACAGGGGCAGAAGCGCCTTGCCGAGATTGAAAAGTTCATTCAAACTCAGGGTGGTCACGACGCAAAGTAAGGAGGAGACGAACGGATGGCAACCGAATCACTAGATTTATTTGCAGGCGAGAGCACGACGAAAGCCGATTACGTGGTTGGGACCGTCAGTGCGGTCTTCTTTGCGAGTCAGGACAGTTTTTATAAGGTCATGCTGGTCAAGGTGTCAGAGACCAGTTTGGACTGGCACGAGGATGAAATCGTTGTGACCGGGAACTTTGCGGATATCAAGGATGACGTGACCTACCGCTTCACGGGAAAGCGGGTCGAGCACCCCAAGTACGGTGTCCAGTTTCAGGCGGACAATTATCAGAATGAAACGCCAACCTCGCGGGCCGGGGTGGTGGCTTATTTGAGCGGTGATGACTTTCCTGGGCTCGGAAAAAAGACGGCGGAAAAGATTGTAGATGCGTTGGGAACTAACGCTATCGAGGCGATTCTCAATGACAGTTCGATTCTCACGCCACTCCATTTATCACCTAAAGTTGTGGCGACCTTGGTTAGCCAGTTGCAGACCAACAATGGGATGGAGCAAATTATTATTGGTTTGAACGGTTACGGCTTTGGCAGTTCGCTGGCGGCCGCTATTTATAACCGGTATCAGGAAAAAACGTTGGATGTCATTCACGAGAATCCTTACCAGTTGGCGGAAGACATTCAGGGTGTTAGCTTCAAACGGGCCGACCAGATTGCCACCCAGTTGGGCTATGCGGCTGATCGTCCTGAACGTTTGCAGGCTGGGCTGTTACAGACGCTTGCCGACCTGTCAGTGGCTAACGGCGATACTTTTACTACGGCTAAACCGCTCCTCGGTAATTCCCTGCGACTTTTGGAGAATTCGCGTAACGTTCGATTAGACCCGCAAAAATTGGCGGACCAACTTCTTGAGCTAGCTAAGCAACAAAAAGTTGTGGGGGATGACCAGCGAATTTATCTTAAGGGCCTTTACGATGCTGAATGGCAGATTGCGGAGCACTTGCAACGGTTACTCAACGCGGATGGTGTTGGTGATAAATTCAACGACGAGGCCATTCGTAAGCAAATTCGGATCGTTGAGAAACAGGGCGACATCGTTTACGATGACTCACAGACCGCGGCGTTATCTGCGGCCGTGCGGGCTAAAATCATGCTGCTGACTGGGGGACCCGGAACTGGGAAGACCACCATTATTCGCGGCCTGGTCAACCTTTATGCCCGGCTACATGACGTTTCTTTAGATATCAATGAATATAAGGATAAGCCGTTTCCCATCTTGTTGGCGGCCCCAACTGGACGAGCGGCCAAGCGGATGAGTGAGTCAACTGGCTTACCGGCTAGTACGATTCATCGATTGCTCGGTTTGACCGGGCGGGAGGCGAATCCCGATGAGGCGGCCACCAAGGATTTGGAGGGTGGTCTGTTGATCATCGACGAAGTCTCCATGGTGGACGTCTATTTGATGAAGACGTTACTCCGGGCGGTTCCTGAGGGCATGCAAGTGATTCTGGTGGGGGATAAGGACCAGTTACCCTCGGTGGGCCCCGGTCAAGTCTTCCACGACCTGTTGGCCAGTGACCAATTGGCCAAGATTCAACTGGATACCATTTATCGCCAGGGGGATGGCTCGTCGATCATTCCCTTGGCCCATGCCATTAAGCGGGGCACCCTTCCAGATGACCTCACCAAGAATCAGCCTGATCGGTCGTTTATTCCGTGTCGGGCAAACCAGGTGGCCGATGTTATTGACCAGATTGTGGCTAAGGCCCACGCCAAGGGTTTCTCGGCCAGCGATATTCAGGTGCTGGCACCCATGTACCGTGGGGCTGCTGGCATTGATCAATTAAACGTGATTCTTCAAGAGATTTTAAACCCGAAGAAGAGTGAGCGGACCAAGGAAGTTGAGTTTCGCAATCAGCATTTTCGGATTGGCGATAAGGTTTTACACCTCGTCAATAGTCCTGAAAACAACGTGTTTAACGGTGACATTGGCACGATTACGGGAATCGACTTGGCCAGCGATAAAAATAGTAAGGTGAAGAGTGATCAGTTGACGATTGCCTTTGAACAGACGGAGGTCACGTACGCGCGAAACGATTGGATTCGGTTGACGTTGGCTTACTGCATGTCGATTCATAAGGCGCAGGGGTCAGAATTTAAATTGGTGATTCTCCCCATGGTGAGTCAGTATAACCGGATGCTTCAGCGTAATTTGCTGTACACGGCGGTGACACGGGCGGCCGATATGCTTATTTTATTAGGGGAACCGCGGGCCTTCGAAGCCTGTGTCACAAATCTGTCGGTCAACCGGAATACCACCCTGACAACCCGGATTCAGTCGGTATTGGCACCCGATGGAGCACAACCGGTCCAGCAATCAGAGGCGACACCGAGTCAACCGGACACGACTGATTCTGGTGAGGCCGTGACTGAGAAAGCCACACCCGCTGCGTCTGAGCAGGAGACACCAATGCCGCCGGATTATCGGCTGACTTCTGAGCTGATTTTGGCTGGTAAAGTGGACCCAATGATTGGGATGCAAGGCGTTACACCGCAACAATTTATGCCATCGGCTTAAATTCGGTGTCACAAGCGTTGCGTTTCTGAAAAAAGATTGCGATAATGTAGACAGTAAAAACTAAGATTGTGGTGAACCCACTGGGAGGCTGTTATGGCAGAACACGTCGAAGCTGGCAGAATGAAAGTCTTTGCGTTAAATTCTAATCGGCCGCTTGCTGAAAAGATTGCAAAGGCGGCAGGCGTTGAATTAGGTAAAGCAACAATTAAGCACTTTAGTGATGGCGAAATTCAGATCAGTATCGATGAAAGTATTCGGGGCGATGAGCTCTTCTTGATTCAATCCGTATCCGATCCCGTTAACACCAATTTGATGGAACTCTTGATCATGGTAGATGCTGCTCGGCGGGCAAGTGCTGCCAAAATCAACGTGGTTATTCCGTACTACGGTTATTCGCGGGCCGACCGTAAAGCTCGTTCGCGGGAACCGATTACAGCCAAGTTAATTGCGTCGTTGATGCAAATGGATGGGGTTAATCGGGTGATTGCCCTGGACCTTCATGCGGCACAATTACAAGGCTTCTTTGACATTCCAGTTGATCACTTACAAAGTGACCAACTGTTGACGAGTTGGTTTGAAGACAGTACGAGTTTAGCCGATGAGGATATCGTTGTCGTGGCGCCAGACCACGCCGGTGTGAGTCGGGCGCGGCGGTTAGCTGAAATTCTTGGCGCGCCAATTGCCATTATTGATAACCGGACGGACACCGAAAGTGTGGCGCATCCGGAAGCTGTGATTGGTGACGTACGCGGTAAACACTGTATCCTGGTGGATGATATCATTGATACGGCTATTCGAATTACGGTATCTGCGGATGCACTGAAGGCGGCTGGTGCAGATGACGTTTACGCCTGTGCTACCCACGCCGTTCTATCTGGCGATGCGCCAGAACGGATCGAAAAGTCCGTGTTGAAGAAGGTCGTCATTACCGATTCCATTCAACTTCCCGAAGAAAAACAGATCGACAAGTTTGTCGTGATGTCTGTGGGTGAGCTGTTTGGAAAGGCTATCGATTTGATTTACCATGAAGAACCAGTCGACTCACTGTTTCACCCGATGGTTAAGCGACAAAAACAGTAGAATTTAAGCAAGCAGTAAGGGGTTGAGGCAAAAGTCTCAACCCCTTTTTACCGTCTATTTTGCATTGCTGAGTTTTGTGTTGGCGGGGCAACAACTGGGTGGTCGGAAAAGTGGTGTTGTCTCCTGGTTTGTGCTAGTTTAGGTCTATAGGATACCGTGGAGATGTGTAACATCAAGGTGCGTTATGGTCGACAAGGCTTCCATGACGGGGGTGTTGAAACGCACGAGCTATACACATTTATTTTTACATAGAAATCTGAGGAGGTGGTCCGTTTGGGACTGAATGATTGGATTGGGACGCCCGCGTTAACGTGGGCACGACGCGTGCGTCGTGGTGAGGTTACTAGCAGGGAGTTAGTTGAAGCCGCGTTTACAGAAATTGACCGGCAGAATCCCCAGCTGAACGCGGTAATTTCTACGCGCAAGGAGCAAGCGTTGCAGGAAGCTGCCAGACAGGTTGATACGGGCCAACCCTTCTTGGGTGTTCCACTGTTATTGAAGGGATTAGGCCAACAGTTGCAGGGCCTGCCGAGTACCAGTGGTTCCCGATTGTTGAAAGCTAACGTGGCTTCACGGACCAGTTTTTTTGTTGAAGCTTTGCAACGGGCTGGTTTTATTGTGATCGGTCAGACCAATTATCCCGAATTTGGGTTTAAAAATATTACGGATTCCCAGTTGTATGGGGATGCACATAATCCTTGGAATTTAGATTATCAACCCGGCGGCTCTTCTGGTGGAGCAGCGGCAGCGGTTGCTGCTGGCTTGGTACCCATTGCGGCTGGGAGTGATGGGGGTGGCTCCATTCGGATACCAGCATCCTGGTCTGGGACGATTGGGTTAAAACCAACTCGTGGACGGGTTCCCGTAGGTCTTGATGACTGGCGGTCCTGGCAGGGGGCAGCAATTGATTTTGGACTAACACGTTCAATTAAAGATACGGCAGCTCTACTGGACAGTCTACAGGTCCTACAGCCCGCCGCGGTCTTTCAAACGCCCTTAGTGCGACCAGGCTTTACCACTCAGCTAGAACAACCCGTTCAACCTGGCTTGATTGGCTATACCACTGAATCACCGGTGGGGACACCGGTTAGTCCCGAGGCTGTTCAAGCCGTGATGTCAGCCGTTGGCTTTTTGGAGAATCAGGGATTTAATGTGGAAGAGGTACGTAACCCAGTTGATGGTGTCACGCTCATGGAAAGTTATTACACCATGAATGCTGGGGAGACCGCGGCCTTGATGAGCGAACTAGCCGCGGAGCTTGGACGGCCACTGCAGGTTGACGACATGGAGCTGCTGACCTGGGCTCTTTATCAGACGGGTCTGAAGACGACCGCCGCCGATTACAGCCTGGCACTGGGTGAATGGGATCAGGCGGCTTGGCAGATGGCTCAGCTACACGCAAGGTATCCGGTGGTGTTGACGCCAACAACGGCTTGGCCAGCACCTGAGGTGGGAGATTCACTTGTCTCATCAGAAAATACGGCTAAAATGGCCGACATTGCAGAGCTGTCTGTTGCGGCTCAGAAACAGTTGATCTATGACCAATGGTTACCAGCACTGACGCGTTCGCCTTTCACACAACAGGCCAATCTCACCGGTGAACCGGCAATTAGTCTGCCGACTGCAGTTACAGCCGACGGGTTACCACTAGGCATTCAGTTTAACGCCGCGAAGGGAGAAGAATTACGGCTTTTGAGGCTTGGCGCTTTATTTGAACGAGCAGGACGGTTAAAATGGTTACATGCAACTAAATTAGATTGAGGAGCGAATGTTTTGAAGGGAAAACAGTTAGGACTTTTAATCGGAGTGACACTATTGGTAGCCGGGGGATTGGCTGCCTGCGGCAAGTCAACGTCTTCGAATAATTCGGGGCAGTTGGCGGCTAAGCAAGACGTCAAGCTCTCGACTAAATCCGAGGTCACCACGCTGGATGTATCTAAAGCGGCGGACTCGACCAGTTTGACCCAGCTATACCACACCCAAGAGGGATTGTATCGGTTAGGTAAAAAGGAAAAATTAATTAACGCACTGGCTACGAAGACCACGGTTTCAAATGGCGGGAAGACCTACGTTTTTAATCTCCGGAAGAATAATCATTGGAACGATGGTAAGGCAGTCACTGCTCAGGATTTTGTCTATTCTTGGCGGCGGACGGTCGCCCCTAAGACGGCGGCTGAATACGCCTACCTGATGGCGGGAATTAAAAACTATAGCGCCGTTCAGAGTGGCAAAGTGGCGCCTAGTCAACTTGGCGTGAAGGCTTTGAACAAGTCGACGCTACAGGTGACTTTAAGTAAACCAGTGGCCTATTTCAAATTATTGCTGGCCTTTCCAACTTTCTTCCCACAGGAACAGAGTGTGGTGGAAAAGTATGGTAGTGATTACGGTCATTCCAGTGGCAAGACAGCTTACGATGGTCCATTTGTTATGACCAAGTGGCAAGGGACTGACCAAAGCTGGACACTGGTAAAGAATTCGCAATTTTGGGACAAAAAAGCAATTACTTTAAAGAAGCTAAATTTCCAGGTTGTGGCGGATCCATCGACTGGTTTGAACTTGTATCAAAAGAAGGAACTGGATGCCACGACTTTAGATGGAACACAGGTTGCGAACTTGAAGAATAATAGTGACATGAAGACTTTTGTTGGTGGGACAACCTATTACATGCAGATGAATCAAAAGCGGGTCAAGGCACTGAAAAACCTGAAGGTTCGTCAGGCGCTGTCACTGGCGATTGATAAAAAGCAACTGGCTAAAAGTGTGTTACGTGATGGGTCTAAGGCACCACTTGGCTTTGTATCAGAGAATTTGACACAGAATCCTAAGACTAAGGCTGATTTTGCCAAGGATGCTTACGTCAAAGATGGGGTTGTCTACAATTTGACGGCAGCCAAGAAATTAATGAAGGCTGGATTGAAGGCGTCCGGTACGAAGCAGTTGGACTTAACGTTGATGGCTGACGATACCAGTGTTACGAAGACGGTTGCCCAGTACATTCAAGCTGAATTGCAGAAGTTGCCGAACGTTAAGGTTTCTATCAATACGTTGCCGTACAAGACCCGGTTAAGTCGGTCGAATGCAGGTAACTTTGACTTAGTTATCTCTAGTTGGGGTGCTGATTTTGCTGATCCCATCAACTTCCTATCGCTGATGAGTACTGGTAATACCAATAATAATGGTGGCTTCTCCGACGCCAAGTACGATAGCGATGTTAAGAAGTCTGAGAATCAGGATGCTAACAATCCAACCGCTCGTTACCAAGACTTAGTTAGCGCTGAAAAGCGATTGATGACGCAACAGGGCCTGGTACCGCTGTATCAACCAGCTACGGTTGAAATGTGGAATCCCAAGGTCTCTGGTTATGTTTGGAATCCAGCGGGGATGAGTCGCGGGTACCAATGGATGGAACTGAAAAAGTAGTCACGTGAAGCGGCGTACAGAATGAAAATTCTGTACGCTTTTTGTATTTTAACTGAAACTCTTGTTTCTAATTGGAAAAGTAGGCTGTTTGAAAGACGGATGGGGGCAAGGCTTCAACATCGTTTCAGAAAATCTTTGCTACGGGCGAAGGTTGGTCAACTTTTGACTGGTGACCGGAGAAACTCCCGGTTGATTTTAATTGAGAATTGAAATTGTGTATGAAACATGTTATACCTAGAGTAAGACTTATGAAAGCGAATACATAAACAATTCACGGAGCTGGAGGCAGAACACTATGCAATTTGACGACTTACTAACAGAGCAACGTAATCACCGGTCGACGCACATCGATCGGGAGTCCACGTTAGAAATGGTAGCAACGATTAACCGGGAGGACCACCGGGTAGCAAGGGCGGTACAGAAGGAATTGCCTCAAATTGCGGCGGCAATTGACGCTGCCTATCCCAAGTTTGATCAGGGTGGCCGTCTGATTTATATTGGCGCTGGGACCTCTGGTCGTTTAGGAGTGATTGACGCCACGGAACTACAACCAACTTATGGGTTGACGGCTGAGCAGACCTTCGGCTTGATTGCCGGTGGTGCTGACGCGCTGACGCATACGGTGCAGTCAGCTGAAGATTCACCTGAATTAGCCCACGATGATTTAGCAGCGGTCAATTTGACGGCACAGGACGTGGTAGTGGCGAGTGCTGCTTCTGGTCAAACACCATACACACTGGCAGCACTGGACTTTGCACAAAAACAAGGTGCCTTAGGCATTGGTTTTTCCTGCATTGAAGGCAGTCCTTTGGCTGAGCTGGCAGACTACCCGATTACGCCGGTTGTCGGTCCCGAGATCATCACGGGAGCCACGCTTTTAAAGGCCGGGACCGCGGAAAAAATGGTGTTGAACATGCTGTCTACGGGCATCATGGTTAAGTCCGGTAAGGTCTATCAAAACCTGATGATCAACGTGGTACCAACCAATGGCAAGACGTTCGAACGGGCCAAGAAGATTATTGCTGAGGCCACTCAGACGTCCATGATTGCTGCAGAGCGGGCCTTAGATCGGGCGGGGAATAACGTTCCTCTGGCTATTGTCTTGATTGAAACGAAGGGAACCATTGCCGAGGCTAAGAGCTTGCTGGCAGCCACCGGTGGTCACGTGTCACAAGCAGTCAAGCTAAATGATGATCAACAGTAACCCCTTGGCTTGACTGGTCCACACCAATTCTCTATACTTTAGACTAGGTATAAGAGGAAAGGAAAGTGGCAAAATGTATCTTGCAGATGAACATCGTTATGAAAAAATGCCAATTCGGCGGGCTGGTAACACGGGTTTTCAGTTACCAGCTATTTCTTTTGGCATGTGGCATAGTTTTGGGGAGAACGCGAATTACGGTGACACCCGCGACATCATCCTCAAGGCGTTTGACGCCGGAATTTTTAGCTTTGATCTAGCGGCCAACTACGGTCCCGGTTCTTACGAAGCGGAGCGGTTATTTGGTCAAGTCTTGGAACGGGAATTGAAACCTTATCGTGATGAGTTGATCATCAGTAGTAAGGCCGGTTTTCACATGTGGCCAGGGCCTTATGGACAAATGAGTTCGCGAAAAGCCTTGACCGCTTCATTAGATCGGTCGCTTCAGGCTATGGGTTTGGACTACGTTGACATCTTTTACAGTCACCGCTTTGATCCGGAAACGGACCCAGAGGAAACGGCCGTTGCCTTGGATAATTTGGTGAAACAAGGTAAGACCTTGTACGTTGGTATCTCTAACTACACCGCCCCACAAGCTCTGGCAATGATCAAGATCTTTAAAGACCTGCATACACCATTTGTGGTCGACCAAGTTTCTTACAATATGTTGAACCAGTCCGCTGCGGACGACGGGTTATTTGACCGGTTGCGGGAAAACAATGCTGGTGCAATTGCGTATGGTCCGTTGTGTGAAGGTTTATTGACTGACAAATACTTGGACGGAATTCCTGAAGACGTTGACATTCACTGGTCTAGTGAGTATATCTTGAAACAGGGCCGTGACAAGCTCTATCAAAAGTTGGTAGGTCTGAATCAGATTGCGCAGAGTCGGGGCCAAAAGTTGTCACACATGGCGCTGGCCTGGTTGTTGCATAACCCAGTGATTACGAGCGTGATCACTGGTGCATCTAAGTCTGAACACTTGCTGGAAAATATCAAGGCGGTTCAGAACTTAGCGTTTGATCCAGAGCAATTGGCTGCAATCGATAAGATTTTAAAGGCTTAATTTAATATAGAAATATTCGGAATGGTTGTCGCAACTTGACGGCCATTTTTTGTGTTTAATTAGATTTTAAAGTAAAGCTATTTCGAGGTGTCTTGGTTTAATGGCTGTCTTTAGAGGGGGGCATACTTGCTGACCTTTTTCTCAATGTAGTTGGCTCTCGCCTTGAACGCCGGAGACGACAATTTCGGAGAATCCGGCGTATTAGATGATTAATCAAAATTGGTCACATAATTTACCCGGGCGTGGGGTATAATGGGGACAGGGTTAAAGGAAATGGTGGAGGTTGCTATGACACGTAAAGTAACGATTCGGGACCTTGCAGAAGCGGCGGGCGTCTCGGTCACGACAGTTTCACAGATTCTGAATGGCAAGGGCGAACGTTTTAGCCTGGATACGCGTCGGCGGGTCCATCAACTACAAGAAGAGATGGGGTATGTGCCTGACTTCAACGCTCGTAACTTAATCATGAAGTCGGCGCAGACCATCGGTGTGTTGGTGCCAAACTTGGGGAACCCTTTCTTCAGCATGTTCATTCGCGGTGTGCAACAGACTAGTCGGGACCGACACTTCATCCCGTTGATCTTTGGCGCCAATCACGATGAAAAATTAGAGAGCTATTACCTTCAAGAGCTGATTAAACGCGCGGTGGATGGCTTGATTATTGCGAGTGCTTCCATCACGGGTGAAGCAATTGATAACATCTTAAAGAAAAATGGCATTCCTTATCTGCTGATTGATCAGAACGGCGGCCCCAGCGTTGACCGGGTTCGAATTGATGACCAACAGGGGGGACAGCTAGCTGCGCAACATTTAGTGGCATTGGGACACCGACGGATTGCCGTGGTGATGCCCGAGCACCCCACTCAAAATTTACTGATTCGGTTGGATGGGTTTCGTAAGCAATTGGCAGAACTGGGCGTCCAACTGGCCACTACGGCCGTTGTGACGGCAGCCATGACAAAATTAGGGGGGTACCAGGCCACCTCGGCTGTCTTGGCTCAGAAACCGACAGCAGTCTTTGCCATTAATGATGAGACGGCTCTGGGCCTAATCCGCGGTTTACATGAACAGGGACTCAAGGTTCCCGAGGACATTTCAGTGCTGGGGTACGATGATATCGATTTGGATGAGTACGTCGTTCCTAAGTTGAGCACAATTCATCAGCCAGTGGTGACAATGGGTCAGCAGGCAACGACCTTGCTGATCAATCGGATTCAGGACCAACGTCAACCGGAACAACTGGTTAATTTACCGGTTGAACTCCGGAATCGTGAAAGCACGGGGCCGGTGAAATAATTTTTATTTAGTTCTTGTAAGCCTTTTCGAAACATGATACGCTAGGGTTATTCAAAACGGGTTGCCCAGTGTGTCGGCAATACGTAAAACGTTTTACAAACGATTCTGCTTAAGGAGTGAAGGTTAATTATGTCAAACAAAGTTACGGTTCTGGGAAGTCTCAACGTTGATACGACGCTACGCGTTGCACGGATGCCTCAACCGGGGGAAACACTTTCTACTGAAAACAAGACGAGTGCTGCTGGTGGAAAGGGTGCCAATCAGGCGGTTGCTGCTGCCCGTGCCGGTGCACAGACTAGTTTTATCGGGAAGGTCGGTAATGATGATGCCGGTCGTTTCATGGTTGAATCTCTGAATAACGATAACATTGACACCAGTGCCATTATCACGGACAAAACGGTGGGTACCGGTTCTGCCTTCATTCTGTTAGATGAAGCGGGTCAGAATAGTATTTTGGTATATGGTGGATCGAACCAACAGATTGAGGCAGCAGAAGTGGTTGCTCGTGAGAGTGAAATTGCCAAGGCTGATTTTCTGATTACTCAGTTTGAAACGCCACAGGCAGCGACGTTGGCTGCATTTAAGGTGGCAAAGCAGCATGATGTCACGACGATTTTAAATCCAGCCCCAGCTGCTAAGATCGACCCAGAAATTTTAAAGGTGACCGACTTAGTGGTTCCTAACGAAACTGAAAGTGCTGAGTTAACTGGCATTGAGGTAACTGACGTGGCGTCTATGGATGCGAATGCCAAGAAATTCCGTGAAATGGGTGTCAAGAACCTGATTATTACGGTTGGGAGTAAGGGTGCTTACTACGCAACTGAAAAAGAAAAGGGTTTCGTCCCAGCTTTCAAGGTCAAGGCAGTGGATACCACGGCCGCTGGTGATACGTTTATTGGTGCACTGAGCTCTCAATTATTGCCAGATTTGAGTAATATTGCTACGGCTTTAGTTTTTGCACAACGCGCAAGTTCATTGACCGTTCAAGGTTTAGGTGCTATGCCATCGATTCCTACGTTTGACCAGGTTCAAGCTGCGAGTGCTAAAGATTAGTTTCAGAAAATAACTTAACAAACGATGATCTTTCGATTAGTTTTCGGAAAGATTGTCGTTTTTTTGTGGGACGAGTGACAACCGGTTGCAATATCGATAAATCGGTATATTTTGGCATAAATAGTTTGATGACCGCAAAACCGCTATAGACCAGTCTTTTCGAAATTGGTTGCATTATAATTGCTTAATTGGTATAGTTATGAAAGTTGGTAGTTATCCATCAACCAGGTTGTACTTTGGTACAACGAAAATGCTTGGCCGTGGTCAGTCCGGCCGGATTAAGTGAGGTTATTTGTGATGTTGAATACAGCTACACGTTCCGAATCGACTAATTTTGATGAAACTGATCAGCAAGCGGTTAATGCCGTTCGTATGCTGAGCATGGATATGATTTCGCGGGCTCATTCCGGTCACCCTGGGTTGCCATTGGGGGCAGCACCCATGGCATACGTGCTATTTTCACGACACTTACGGGTGGACCCCTCATTTCCGCAGTGGTTTAATCGGGATCGGTTTGTTTTATCCGCGGGTCATGGGTCAGCGATGCTGTACAGCTTGTTGCATCTTAGCGGATTTACATTGAGTCGGGACGACTTGATGAATTTTCGGCAATTGGGTAGTAAAACGCCTGGTCATCCGGAGTATGGCGTTACCCCTGGTGTTGACGCCACGACGGGTCCACTAGGGCAAGGAATTGGCATGGCCGTGGGGATGGCGATGGCAGAAGCTCATCTGCGAGGGGATTACAATCAGGATGGGTTTGACGTGGTTGATCACTATACTTATGCATTGTGTGGGGACGGCGACCTGATGGAAGGGGTAGCCGCGGAGTCTGCCAGCCTCGCAGGTCAGTTAAACTTAAACAAGCTAATTGTACTGTATGATTCAAACGACATTTCACTCGATGGTCCCCTAGCTAATGCGAGTCATGACAACGTTGGTCAACGTTTTACCAGCTATGGGTGGAACTACTGGTTGGTTGAAGATGGTAATGACCTGGGAGCAATTAACCGGGCCATTGAAGCGGCCAAGGCCAACGTGGATGGCCCGACCTTGATTGAAGTAAAGACCGAAATTGGGGCGGGGAGTCCTAATGCTGGTACGAACAAGGTTCACGGCGCACCTCTAAATGATGAAGATTTAGCGGCAACCCGGAAATTTTATCACTGGAATGCCGATCCATTCACGGTACCAGCTGCGGTTCACGAGCGCTTTATGACTACCATCAAATCGCGTGGTTGGGCAAGCCACCAGGAGTGGTCCAACCTCATCGCTCGGTACTCAAACGAAGAGCCTGAGTTAGCAGCACAGTTTGCTAAGGGCATCAGCAAAGCTGTTCCAGATGACTTGGATCAGCAATTACCCACCTATTATAAGAAAGATGCACTTGCCTCACGGGCCAGTGGTCATGAGGTCTTACAACAACTGAGTGCCCAATGTCCAAACCTCTGGGGTGGGTCTGCCGACCTCTTTAGTTCCAATAAGACAGCTGTCAATGATGAAGAACGATTTGCACCGGATAATTTAACGGGTCGCAACTTGTGGTTTGGCGTGCGGGAGTTTGCTGAGGCGGCAGCCATGAATGGGATTGCGTTACATGGTGGTACCCGAGTATATGGGTCGACATTCTTTGTCTTCTCGGACTACATGAAGCCAGCCATTCGTTTGGCAGCGCTGCAACAATTACCTGTAATTTACGTCTTTACTCATGATTCGTTAGCCGTGGGTGAGGATGGTCCGACCCATGAACCGGTGGAACAATTAGCGGCATTACGATCGATTCCAGGGCTCACCGTTTATCGACCAGCCGATGGCAATGAGACCGTCGCTGCTTGGCGGGAAGCTCTGCTAGCAACGGACCATCCGACGGCGATTGTGTTGACCCGTCAGGGATTGCCGACGTTACCTAAGCCAGCTGCTCGTGTTCGAAGTGGTGTTAAGCGGGGCGGGTACGTGGTTGCCGATGCCCAGGATGAGGCGGAAGGGATTCTGATGGCTTCTGGGTCTGAAGTACAATTAGCCTTGCAAGCCCAAGAAAAGTTATTAGCGTTGGGTCACGATGTTCGGGTCGTTTCCATGCCGGGAATGGTGACCTTCAATGCTCAGTCAGCAGACTACCGTGAGAGTGTGCTGCCAGCCCATCTTCGTCGCCGGGTAGCTATTGAAATGGCTAGCGGTGGTGATTGGTATAGGTACATTGGTCTTGATGGAACCGCTTTATTACAGGAACAGTTTGGTGCGAGTGGCAATGGTCCAGCCGTGATGAAAATGGCTGGTTTTACCCCGGACGCCGTCGTGCAAGCATACCTACAACTGAAGTAACTTGGGAAGAGCATCTGTGACTGAGAGCCAGATGCTCTTTTTTCTGACTGGATTTAAAGAAAGTCACGTCCTCAACTAGTAAGTTCTTGAAATTATTGGTATATTGGACGTAAAGACACTGGAGGCGGTTTTAATGGAAATTAGACGGATCAAGGTTCCGACGGCACTGGTTTGGTCAGCGCCGACTGCTGTAACTGAAGTGGATCAAGACTACATACAAGATGGCGATTTGACCAAATGGTTAGCGAGTTTACAGCCCACAGACCAGGAACGCCTATCTGATCAAGACTGTATTGTGACCGAGGCATTATTCAACGACCGCGTTGTGTTGGATCGGGTTGAAGGTGACTGGGCCCACGTCTTCGTTAAACGCCAAGATAGTCGCCAGGAACGGCGGGGATACCCAGGCTGGGTGCCATTGTCACAAATGACGGCTGACGATGAAGAGCTGGAATACCCGACGACAACGGTTCGGCTCGTACAGCCGGAGACGACATTATTAGACACCGACCGTCAACCGATTGCGCAGTTACCATTGGGCACAATCCTAACGACCACTGGCCAGGATGCAGAGTGGATTCAGGTGGTGACACCCTTGGGCCACGGCTGGATTTCAGCAAGTGCCGCTAAGTTGGGCGTTACTGGTGCTGATGACGGTAGTCGGTTATTAACACTAGGCAAACAGTTCATTGATACGCCGTACCTCTGGGGTGGTATCACGCCACAAGGTTTTGACTGTTCTGGCTTAGTCTACGCCCTACATCGGGCTTTAGGATACTCAGTACCGCGAGACGCCCAAGATCAGTTTGCGAATGGCTATCCCATCGCCCCAGAGGCTTTGACGGCTGGGGATCTGGTTTTCTTTGCTCGGGAACACGGTACGGGCCCAATTCACCACGTTGGACTCTATGCGGGCAGTGGTCAGGTCTTACATGCACCTAAACCAGGCGAGAACGTCCAGTTAACCTCTCTGACAACACCGAAGTTTGCGGCTGAATATGCCGGTGCACGGCGGTTTTGGCAATAATTTCAAGTCTGAAGAATTCTCTAAGGTCTGGGTTAAAATGCGACCAGCTACACGGCACATGCTATACTCAGCTTAAGGGAATCGATTAAGAAAATAGTGAAAAGAGAGGGATCATGATGAAACTCAAACACGTTATTTTAGGTCTTGCAGCCGCTGTCTTGGCTGTCGGAATTGGTGGCAGTACCGTCCGGGTCCACGCCGATACGGCGGATACTGCGGATACGACGAGCAGTACAACTGGTGACAGTACTTCGTCTGATAGTGGAAGCACGGTTCAGACCAAGGCACTCTCGAAGGCGTACGTGGTTTATGGCGCTGGATTGGCAAGTGAAGATAAGGACACCGTTTCGACCGCATTGGGCGTTAAGTCTAATTACACGTCGCTGACTGCTTCTGGCAGTGATTACGCGAAGTATCTGAATTCAGCAGGTACGACTGACGCTAGTATGATCAGCTCCGTGGCGCTAGCACCGGCTGACCCTGGCACTGGTGTCAAGGTTAACATTGCCGATTACAATGGTAGCAACAACATTACCGAAGTAACCTCGCAACAATATGCGATGGTTGCTACCATGGCTGGGGTTAAGGACGTGATTATCACTGTCACGGCTGATAAGTCCGTTTCTGGTGAATCGGCGCTGACTGGCGTTTATAAAGCGCTGGCTGCCGATGGCTTAACACTGAATTCAGAAAACACGCAAGCAGCTAATGGCGTACTAGATGCCACTCAACCAGCGATTGATTCGAATAATAATGACAAGAAGTACCCTGGGAAGCTGATGGCCGCTGTGGGGGATGTTTCCTCTGACTTGGCTAAACAGCGTCAAAATGGCAACGACTTGGCAACTAAATCAGACATCGAAGACATGCTGAACAAGGCTTTGGCTAAACGAGGGATTTCCAAGAATACTAGTTCAACGCAGATCACCAATATTGCGGTGGCTTTGAGTAAAGTTCAACAAGCCCCAGTCTCTACGAGTAAGAGCTACGTCACTAATGTAACAAATGTGGCAAATAGTCTAGCCAACAGTATTGGCAATAAAATGGCGGGTGTTAAAGACTTCGCTAACAGTGCTGATGCTAAAAAAGCTGAGAATTTCATTGTGAGAATTTGGAATAGCATCGTTAATTTCTTTAAGGGATTAGGCAATTAAGTGTTACCGGAACGGTGAGATAACTAATAAACGGGCGTGTGGGCGTCCGTTTTTTTGTGCAGAAAATTATATTTCACAAAGTCCGGTCTAACTGAGTTAGTTGTAACGTACAGAAAGCGACATTGATAACAACTTGTATTTTGCAATTTTACCAGTTAAATGGAAACGCTGTCGCTGTCAACTAAATAATTGTGTTTGGATTCATTAAGCAAAAGAACCAATGTTCGGTACCGAATATGAGCAACGTCCTGATACAATAGGCTTTTAAAACATAAAATGCTCGTGAAAACGATTACGGGGAATACATGTTCTTGACCTAAAATCCGTTAATATTTCCTTAATAATTCACAAGAAACTGGGAAAACGTGTGGTAATATGAATTTGTGATTCGTATTGAGTATGAACGAACGTGACTGTCACATGATTGATGTGCAGTTGTCATTCACGCTGTTTTTGAAATCTAAAGTCATAAAAGGACGTGTTGGTAAAGATGAGTACAGGACAACGAAAAACTAAAGCAGTCGTTGGGGTCGTCGGTGCCATTGGCGCATTTGCCGCTGGGGCTACGATCACCGCAAACGCAGATAGCATCAAAGTTCAACAAGGGGACACCGTTTGGGACCTTTCTCAGAAGTATAATGTCTCTATTTCAGATTTAGAACAACAGAATTCAATCGACGCTAAGACCGACCTGATTTTTGTCGGGCAACGGTTACAGGTTAAATCAGCTAAGAATAGTCAGCAATCATACACGGTAAAGTCTGGGGACACCCTCTGGGATCTTGCACAGACTTACCACTTAACAGTCGCACAATTACAGAAGGCCAATGGGTTGTCAGGTGACACGTTAAGTGTTGGTCAAAACTTGATCATTCCATCTAGCGCTACTAAGTCTACGCAAGCTAGCCAAAGCACTCAGGCTACACCTAGCGCAACGCGGCAAACGACTCAAAAGGCCGCTGCCGTTCAAGCACAAATCGTGGCCGCACAGCAAGCGGCAGCTAGCAAGCAACAACAAAAACAGGCACCTGCAACAACTGGTAGTTCTAATACCAAGACTTCCAGTGCTAGTTCTGTAGCTGGTTCTTCATCACAGTCACAGAGTCAGACTTCTAGTCAGACGCAATCGTCTACACAATCCAGTAGTACAAGCACGTACAAGCATCAACAAGCACCAGCTTCATCGGCTACTCAGGCGCCTTCACGGGCATCCGTAACCAAAGTAGCCCCTAGTTCTAGTGCTAGTCAATCATCAACTGTGACCCCAAGTCAGAGCCAATCAGCTTCGACGCAGGGCCAATCGGTCGCTTCTTCTGGATCAACCGCTGCGGTAACGAGTCAGTCAACGTCGCAACAATCAGCTGCAACGACTCGGGCTAGTGTTCACTCATCAGCCGCTAGTCAGCAATCGACCCAGTCGTCTACGTCTGTTGCACCAAAAACGACGCGTGCGGCAGTAGCGCCATCAACTAGCCAATCATCAGCAGCTCAGACTGGTAGCCAAAATGCAACGGCCACGACGTCAGCACAAACGACTAAGACCACTAAGAAGCGAATCAAGACAACGACGCGTTCTGCTGTCGCACAACCAGCAGCTTCTAGCAGTTCATCTACCGCCCAAAGTAGTAGCCGTTCAACTGCTGCCGTTAAGACTGCTAGCAACACGAAGAAGACCAGTACTGCCGGTTTGACTTCAGGTTCCGTTACTAGTTTAGCCTTAAAGTTATCAACTGCCAGCATTCCTTACGTTTGGGGCGGTTCAGCATTAAGTGGAATGGATTGTTCAGGCTTAGTAGCTTACGTTTACGCCCATGCTAATGGGGTTAGCTTGCCACATAACACCGTTTCACAAGAAAGTCGCGTCTCAACCCACTCCGTCGCTAACGCGCAACCTGGAGATATCTTATTCTGGGGGAGCAAGGGTGCCAGCTACCATGACGCTATCTACTTAGGGAACAGCCAATACGTTCATGCACCAGCTCCTGGTCAAAACGTCAAGGTCCAATCCCTTAGCAAATACTTCATGCCATCCTTTGCTGGGACGGTCAAGTAATCGCTTCCGAAAAGATAAGTTTGCTGAGAATCAGATGGTTGTGAAAAAAGTTCATTCGAAGGTGACGTAAGTCGCAACACTCCGCAAAATGTGGGGCAAAAATTTTTTCACAATCTTCTTGCAAATCCAAATGTTTGGTGATATTGTAGTGACATCGAATTACGGTTCAGTAAAGATGTTTAAGTTTCTACCATGAGGTGAGAAACTGAACCACAATATCATTAAATCAAGAGGAGTTGTTAAAGGTGAGTAATCGAATTGAGATTCTGGAAGAGTATCGGCGGGCTAATTCACAGCTGGCTACGTTAAAGCGGAAGGAATCCGAAAGTGTTCATTCTAGCGCTGACACGGTTCTAATTGAACCCCAGTTTGGGAAAGAAATGAATGACTTGTCCAATAAGTGCGCTCAGCTGGACATGATTCTGGAAGCTATGGAAGCCTCTGAAGACTGAATTAACCTTGTGAGTGACTCGAACAACTCACAAAAGCCTCACCATCAACGATTGATGGTGAGGCTTTTTTTGTGGCTAAATCGTGATATCGAACCAGAATGGGTACTGTTCGACCCCGGCGTAGACGTCGAAGAAGCGGCCACCCATTTCTTCACCGTCTAATTGGCCGTATTCAATAGCGGGGACGGTTAGGTGGACTCGTGATGCCTGATAGTAGTGAACGGCCTTAGACGTCAAATGACGCTTAAATACGAGACGTAAGGCTAGCCAGAGCAATTTAAAGAAATTCGGTTTTTCAATGACAACTAGGTGAAGCTGGTGATCGGTGATTTTAGCGTTGGGCACAATGCCTACGCCACCTCCAAAGTAGGGGTGGTTAGTCGTGGTGACCAGGAAGGCGTGCGGGTAGATATCCCGCTGATTGCCAACGTGCACGGTCAAGGTGAAGCCGCTTTGGTTGTAGTACACGCTCAGAGCGGAGGCCAGGTACGAAAGCGACCCTAGATGGTGCTTATTGAGCCAAACTTTCGCCCGCGACTGATTGGCTTGGGAAATGATGGCAGCGTCGAAACCGATACCAAGATTGTTGGTGAAAACGCCACGTTCCTGTTTGATGGTTTCGTTATAAGTCCCAATGTCGTAGTTCGTTGCGTGAGTACACTGGATTACTTGGTTCAGCGCTTCGTGCCAGTTAAGTGCCATGCCGGCGCCGCGGGCGAAGTCGTTACCCGAACCAATTGGGATGTAAGCCACGGGAATGGGATATTTCCGGTGAAGCTGTGTGAGACCATTGATAGCCTCGTGGAGGGTGCCATCGCCACCAACGGCGAGGACGACCCATCCTGGGTGTGGTACGTCCGGTAACTGCTTACCGAATTGTTCGCTTAATAACACGGTGTGGTGGGGGTACTCCGAAACCACTGCCTGGTAGGAGACCTGAGCAGCATCGAGACGCTCTTGAATCTGAGGCCAAAGCGTTCCGGCGTGGCCACTTCCCGCATGTTCATTTAAGATGATATAGAACTGGACACTCACCGTACTGCTCCTCTCAATTTTTAGTCCATTTCATTATAAACGAAAACGTCAATGGTGCCTAGTAATTCTGGAGGAACTTTCCTTTGTTATAAGAAATGGCCTTAATGGATGCTTAAAACTTTTGTAGTGGGGTTTTCTGATTACTGAACGGACGAAATCCAGATCTGAGTCAACTCGTGAATCAAAGAGAATCAAGCGAAATTCGGCTTGCTATATACAAGATGCCTCTGCAAGAGTCTAATGTGGAATAAAATGTATTATACAACTATAGCGATTGGGAAACAGTTTTAGCAGTTTAAGTATTGTAACGTGGCGTGAATTGGTAGAAATTAGGCATTCATTTGACGATTGCATCGTCCAGAAAAGTGACGACAATTGTGGCTGGAGACAAGAGTTTTAGAACCTTTTTGTGGTTGAAACACCTTTTGTGCCACTCCCAATTTAGTTTGTTTTTCAACTCTCAGATTTCTTTACTTTATGCCGGGTTGGCATAAACTGAATCATTAAAGAGGGGGAACTTGCATGGATACAAAAGCGGAAATAATTAAATGGTACTTTAAACTGTCTGATTTGGCGTCCGATGATTCTCAGGCATTAAGTGCGATAATCGGGCTTTTTTCGAAAGAGGCGGTGATTAAGAGTGCAAACGGCCTAACGGTTGAGACGCCAATTGGAATTGCTCATTTCTTTGAGAACTTTTTCAAGGACAATCAAGAATTGCGGCATCTCTGCCACGTCGTTGCCACGAAGGACGGCTATCAAGCGGAATGGGCAGTTGCTGGATGTAAGCAGACGGGACAACTATTTGCCTTTCATGGGACGGATACCTATACGTTTGATCAAAACAATAAAATAACTTTTCTACAGGTAGCAATCCATCCCTAATAGCAAGTTTTCTGGGGTACTCGGGCAGAATTGAAAAAAATAGCTTGATTGACTCATGTTCAGACACCTTTGGCCAGCAGGTAGTGTTAGGCTACGGGAATGCTGGCTGTGAGTCATTTTTGGGCGGCTCGGTACAAAAAAGGCGATTGGCCTTAGCCAATCACCTCATGAAATTTACTTGGTCATAATAAACATTGGTAAAATCATTGGATGTCGTTCAGTCTTCTCGAATAAGAAGTTCTGAAGATCATCAATGACAGCATTGCGAATGGAAGCTTCGGTAGCCTTCGGATTGCGCATCGCCCGCCGAATCGTTTGGAAGACACGCCGACGACCCTCATTTAACAACTCGCCAGATTCACGCATGTAGACGAATCCGCGAGAGAGGAGGTCGGGGCCAGCCTTGATTTCCTGATTCTTCAGATCAATGGTTGCCACGACGACAACTAGCCCTTCTTCAGAAAGTAACTGCCGATCACGTAATACAACGTTGCCGATATCACCGATACCAGAACCATCGATGTACACATCACCAGCGGCGAAGTGACCCGCCACCCGAGCGGAGTCCTTGGTCAAAGCCAAGACATCCCCATTTTGAAGGATGAAGCTATGATCAAGTGGGACACCACATTGTTCAGCAAGTTCAGTATGAATCTTTAACATCCGGTATTCACCATGAATTGGCATGAAGAATTTAGGTTGCATCAGCCGAAGCATCAGTTTTTGTTCTTCTTGGCCACCGTGACCAGATGTATGGATGTTGTTGACCTTACCGTGGATGACGTTGGCGCCAGCTTCTTCCAGTTCATTGATCACCCGGTTCACAGAAATTGTGTTTCCAGGAATTGGGTTACTGGAGAAGACGACCGTATCACCAGGTTGAATGGCGATTTGCCGGTGGGTTCCGTTGGCGATCCGTGACAGAGCCGCCATGGGTTCACCTTGTGACCCGGTACAAAGAATCATCACTTTGTCAGCAGGCATTGAGCGAATCGTGTTGGCGTCGACCAAAGCGTCGTCCGGAATGTTAAGATAGCCTAATTCCCGGCCGTTAACAATCGCAGCTTCCATGGAACGACCGAAGACAGCAATCTTACGCCCGTGGGCGAGGGCCGTCTCACAAGCCGTTTCGATTCGTGAAATGTTTGAAGCGAATGTTGCAAAGATGACCCGACCCTCAACTTGATCGAAAATCTTCCGGATAGACTTACCTACCCATTTTTCCGACTTCGTCCAAATTGGGCGTTCAGCATTGGTACTATCGGACATGAGACACAGCACGCCGTCAGCACCAAGCTTGGCCATCTTTTGAAGATCAGGCGGCTGGTTCGTAACGGGTGTTAAGTCGAACTTATAGTCACCCGTTTCCACAATTGTCCCAACCGGGGTATGAACAGCAATTCCTAAAGTGTCTGGAATTGAGTGGGTCGTCCGGAAGAAGGTGACACTCATCTTTCGAAACTTGAGCACAGTGTCGTCATCAATTGTGTGTAGTTCAGTCGATTTAAGTAATCCGTGTTCTTCGAGTTTGTTCTTAATCAGTGCCAAGGCCAGTGGCCCTGCGTAAACAGGAACGTTCAGAGCCTTGAGCAAATACGGGATACCGCCAATGTGGTCTTCGTGGCCGTGGGTGATCACTAGCGCCTTGATCTTGGATTGGTTTTCAACGAGGTATTGGTAATCTGGAATCACGTAATCGATTCCTAATAGTTCGTCTTCCGGGAATTTGATTCCGGCATCAATCAGAATAATTTCATCCTGAAATTGGATGCCATAAGTGTTCTTCCCAATTTCACCAAGTCCACCCACGCCAAAGATAGCAGTCTCGTTATTTTTGACGTTTAGCTTGTTCATTCACCGAACTCCGTTAATTTGTAGTTCGGATTCTCTTGTTCGTAAGCCAAGGTTTTACCCTCAATGGCTTCAATGAATTCGATGTTATGATCCGTGTGTTCTTCTACCAACGCCCGTGCTTCAACTTCCGTTGGGGCGTCTAAGTAGAGAGAGTGGGTATCCTCGCGCTTAGGATTCCGCTTGTTATCGTTTTGGTAATATACTTTGTAAATCACTAACAAAACTCCTTTAATTTAAACGATTTAATCCGCCAGGTTGACACTATTGTAGCGAATCATGAATGTCCTTCCGAACTGCGGGTTGCTTACACAACAATTAGCACAATTTTAGCATAGTTTGGGCCGATTGTATAGAATTACCCCTAGACGTTAAAACATGCTATGATTGAACTAGCATGAAGTGAACGGAGGAGACGCCATGGCACTAACAGTGGAAATAATTATCGGCATCGTCATTGCCTTCATTATTTATGAAATGATTCACCACATGATTGTCCAACGAGCAACCCGGATGGTTCGTTATTCGGCTCAGAATGAGACGGATGTGGCGTTTAAGGCCGCGTTACAGCGACTGGTCAATGAAGATGTATTGACAGAAGAGGAGTGTCAAATTAGCTCGGCTGAAACGGTGGCGGATGTCTGGGGTCGTGGCGTTATGGCGTTTGAGTATGCGATGCCTATTGGAATGGACGTCGATCGGCGGTTACCGAAACTGGAGCAGGCTTTCAATGACGCCTTAGCCAGCTTTAGTGCAGATCATCAGATTAAGTCGGTGGTTACAGGCTCAGCCTTTGTGGTCAGTGATATTTGGGTGTATGAAGATCGGTTACATATCGACGTGGCCTACTTGATGAATGAATCAACGGTGGAGTACCTCAAAGATTTAAAAAAGTTGGATGATTCAGAATACTAGTTATAATATGGAAGAAACAGAACTGTTTTGTTCGTTAGTGAGCAAAGGAAATTGCGAAATACTGGGATTACGGCGTCAAAAAAGGTGTGACCGAATTTTAAGGTCACACCTTTTTTGCACATACTCACACACTATGGAAACTACTCAATCATAATCATGTCTTCATCACGGCCAAAAGGTTCATCTTTACTAATGTGGTCGTAGAAGAGAGTTCCGTGCAGATGGTCAATTTCATGTTGGCACACGATGGCGGGATAGTTCTTTAGGCGAACCTGATGTTTTTCACCATTAACATCGTAATACCGAAGGGTGATGCGGTCGTGGCGAGGAACAAAGCCAGGAACGTCTTTGTCTACGGATAGGCAACCTTCGCCTTCGGTCAGGGCACCCGCCTGAACGGACTCTGAAATAATCACTGGGTTAATGATAACATCAGTGAAGGGCGATTTGTCGCTGCCTTCTGGGGCAGGGACCAGAACGGATGCCATCTTCTCAGAGACACCAACTTGGGGAGCGGCTAAACCGACGCCAGCCCGCAACCCGTATTTCTTACATTGTTCTGGATCTTGCGAAACAACTAAATATTCCATTAAGTCTTTTGCAAGTTGTTGGTCTTCCGCTGAGAGCGGAAATTTAACATCTGCAGCTTCTTGCCGTAAGACGGGGTCACCGTCACGGACGATATCTTTCATGAGAAACAAGAGCAATTACCTCCGCTAATAAAATCTAGATATTCTACATTGTAACATAACACGAAAAAAACATGAAATGAAAAGAAAACGCTTTCTTTTTTCAAAAAAAGCGAAAACGTTTAACTGCAAGTCCCACAAGGGATTTCACGGCATCCCTTTATTAATCGCTATGAAAGGGCTTGCATGGATTCTGAAAAAATGGTACTTTATAACCGTAGTCAGGAAACGCAACGTTGACTCACTTTAGTTAACAATTTCATATTTAAGTGAAAGGAAAGTGTTACTTATGGCTAATGGAAGCAAACAGATTGTAGACTTTGCCAAGATCAAAGCTACGATGGCCGACCCATACAAGCACCCGGTTCAAGTCATCGATCGTGAAGGTAAGGTCGTCGATCCAGACACGTTGGCAAAATATTCAGATGACCAACTTGTCGACTTCATGAAGAAAATGGTTTGGGAGCGTACGTTACACGAACAAACAATGAACTTCTCCCGTCAGGGTCGTCTCGGTTTCTATGCTCCAACCGCCGGTGAGGAAGCCAGTGAAATGGGAAGTGTTTCTGCATTCAAGGAACAAGACTTCCTGTTACCTGCTTACCGTGACTTACCACAAATGATTCAACACGGTACTACTGTTGCAAAAGGTTTCTTATGGTCCAAGGGTCATGTTGAAGGTAATCAACATGAAAATCCTAACATGTTATTCCCACAAATTATTATTGGGGCACAATATGTTGAAACTGCCGGTGTTGCTTTAGGTATTAAGAAGAACAAGGACGAAGATCGTGTCGCCTTTGCTTACACCGGTGATGGTGGTACTTCACAAGGGGACTGGTATGAAGGGGTTAACTTCGCCAGTGCCTACCAAGCACCCGCTGTCTTCTTTGTTCAAAACAACGGCTGGGCAATTTCAGTTCCTCGTCGCAAGCAAACGGCTGCCGAAACGTTGGCACAAAAGGCCGTTGCCATGGGTGTTCCTTCCGTCCAAGTTGATGGGATGGATATCATTGCGGTTCACGAAGTTGCTGAAGCTGCTCGGGAATACGCTGCTGCTGGTAATGGGCCTGTCGTTATTGAAACGTTAACTTATCGTTTCGGTGCGCACTCATCTGCCGGTGATGATCCTTCACGTTACCGGACTAAGGAAGAAGAAAAGCCTTGGTTCGATGCTGATCCATTGATTCGTTTCCGTAAAGTTCTTTCTGACAAGGGTCTTTGGTCACAAGCTGACGAAGACAAGTTAGTCGATCAATACAAAGACGAATTCAAGGAAGCAATGAAGGAAGCTGAAGCAGCTCCTGCACAAAAGGTCTCTGACTTCTTGAAGTGGACTTACAACGTTCCTACTCCAGCAGTTAAGAAACAAATTGCAGAATTTGAAGCAAAGGAGTCGAAGTAATCATGGCTAAAATGACGTATATCAAAGCGATCACTTCCGGATTGGATCAAGTCTTAGGCGACGATCCTAAGACCCTGATCTTCGGTGAAGACGTTGGTAAAAACGGTGGTGTGTTCCGGACGACTGTTGACTTGCAAGATAAGTACGGTGAAGACCGGGTATTCGATACGCCATTAGCTGAATCTGGGATTCTTGGTTTAGCTATTGGTTTATCCTTAACTGGCTGGCGTCCAATTCCAGAAATCCAATTCATGGGCTTCACTTTCGAAGCAATGGATGGGATTGTTGGCCAATTGGCTCGTGACCACTACCGGTTTGGTGGACAAAAGAACTTCCCTGTTACTGTGCGGACACCATTTGGTGGTGGGACTCATACTGCTGAAATGCATGCCGATAACTTGGAAAACTACTTCACTAGTACTCCTGGGCTGCGGGTTGTTACCCCATCTAACCCATACGATGCTAAGGGCTTAGTTATCTCCGCTGTCGAAAGCGATGATCCAGTTCTGTTCATGGAAAACCTGAAGCTTTACCGTTCAATGAAGGATGAAGTTCCAGATGAAAAGTACACTGTTCCGTTGGACTCCGCTAAGGTTGTTCGCGAAGGTACTGACATTACTATCGTTGCCTACAGTGCTGAAGTTAACGAAGCTTTGACCGCTGCTGATGCTTTGGCAAAGGATAACATTTCTGCTGAAGTTATTGACTTGCGTTCACTGTCTCCAATTGACACGGATACTATCTTTGCCTCCGTTGACAAGACGCACAAGGTTGTTATCGTGCAAGAAGCACAACGGATGGCTGGTGTTGGTGCAGTTGTTGCATCTGACATTGCTGAAGAAAAGATTATGTCCTTGGATGCACCTATCGGCCGGGTTGCTGCCCCAGATAGCGTTTACCCATTTGCCCAAGCTGAAAACGACTGGATTCCAAACTCAGACGATATCGAAGCTAAGGCTCGCGAAATTTTCAACTACTAATTTAAATTCGAATTAAAAAACACAAAAAAACAATGTGGGAGACATCCTACATTAGGAGATAGAAAGGAAGTTTTCCCATGGCTTATACGTTCAAACTCCCAGAGCTTGGTGAAGGGATGGCCGAAGGCGAAATTTCTTCATGGCTTGTTAAAGAAGGAGACGCAGTTAAGGAAGACGACACATTAGTCGAAATCCAAAACGATAAGTCTGTTTCAGAATTACCATCACCAGTTGATGGCACGATTTCAAAAATTGTTGCACAAGAAGGGGACACCGTTGAAATCGGCGATCCACTGATTGTTATTGATGACGGTTCAGATACACCTGCTGACTTAGGTGGCGCTGCTGATGCTGCTCCTGCAGAAGAAGCCGCACCCGCTGAAGAAGCTGCTCCAGCTACAGATGCTGCCCCAGCTCCAGCAGCTGCACCAACCGGTGTTCCAGCTGCTTCAGATCCTAACAAGTTGGTTATGGCAATGCCTTCTGTTCGGCAATATGCTCGTGACAAAGGTGTTGACATTACCCAGGTTGCTCCAACTGGTAACCATGGTCAAATTCTGAAGGCCGATATCGATAACTTTAACGGCGTTGCCGCACCTGCTGCCGCTGCTGCACCAGCAGCCGCTCCAGAAGCTGGCAAGGCTGCTGCGGGTCAAGCTATCAAGCCTTGGAAGTCTGACAATCCAGATCTGGAAACTCGTGAACCAATGTCACCAATGCGGAAGATCATTGCTAAGAGCATGCGGACTTCTAAGGACATTGCGCCTCATGTAACGTCATTTGATGAAGTTGAAGTTTCAGCTCTGATGGCTAACCGTAAGAAGTACAAGCAAGCTGCCGCTGATAAGGACATTCATTTGACCTTCTTACCATACATGGTTAAGGCTTTGGTTGCCGTTATGAAGGAATTCCCTGAATTAAACGCATCCATTGACGACACGACTCAAGAAATTGTTTACAAGCACTACTACAACATTGGTATCGCTACCAACACTGATGATGGTCTTTACGTACCAAACATCAAGGCAGCCGATTCCAAGGGTATGTTTGAAATTGCTAAGGAAATCACTGAAAACACGCAAGCTGCTTACGACAACAAGCTGAGCCCAGCATCAATGGCCGGTGGTTCAATCACCATCAGTAACGTTGGGTCCATCGGTGGTGGCTGGTTCACACCAGTTATCAACCAACCTGAAGTTGCTATCTTGGGTGTTGGCCGGATTGAAAAGGCACCTTACGTCAATGATGATGGTGACATCGCTGTTGGCCGGATGCTGAAGATTTCTCTGAGTTATGATCACCGTTTAATCGATGGTGCGTTAGCTCAAAACGTTTTAAACAAATTCAAAGCATTGCTGCATGATCCAGAAATGCTGTTAATGGAAGGATGACAGAAAGTATGGCAGATGTTGAAAAAAAGGACACCGTCATCATTGGTGCCGGCCCCGGCGGATACGTTGCCGCTATCCGGGCTTCTGAATTAGGTCAAAAGGTTACTTTAATTGAAAAGTCCGATACCCTTGGTGGGGTATGTCTGAACGTTGGCTGTGTTCCTTCCAAAGCTTTGATTCAAGCGGGTCACCGTTTGGAACAGGCTGAAGACGGCTCAACCTACGGCATTTCAACGAAGTCAGCTACCATCGACTTCAAGAAGACCCAGGAATGGAAACAAACCAAGGTCGTTGACCGGATGACCAGTGGTGTCCAAATGTTAATGAAGAAGCATCACGTTGACGTTGTTAACGGTGAAGCTGTCTTCTTGAGTGACACCCAACTTCGGGTTATGCCTACGGGTGAAAAGCAATTCATGTCAACCGATACGGGACAGACTTTCGAATACAATAACTTGATTATTGCAACTGGGAGTCATCCAATCCAAATTCCTAACTTCAAATTTGAAGGTCGGGTTGTGGATTCAACTGGTGGCTTGAACTTGCCTGAAATCCCTAAGGAATTCGTTGTTATTGGTGGTGGATACGTTGGGACTGAACTTGCTGGTGCATACGCTAGCTTGGGCGCTCACGTAACAATCATTGAAGGAACGAAGTCAATTCTGCCTAACTTTGCTAAGGACATGGTTTCCGTTGTTCTTAAGAAGCTTAAGAAGAAGGGCGTCGACGTCATCACGAATGCGATGGCTAAGAAGTCCGAACAGGATGACAAGAGTGTTAGCGTTACCTATGCCGTAGATGGCAAGGAAACAACGATCAAGGCTGACTACTGCATGGTCACCGTTGGACGTAAGCCTAACACCGATACCTTGGGTCTTGAATACACCAAGGTTAAGTTGAACGACCATGGTCAAATCGAAGTCGATAACCAAGGTCGGACGGCCTCAGAACATATCTGGGCTGTTGGTGACGTTGTTCCTGGTGCTGCTTTGGCTCACAAGGCCTTTGCCGAAGCCAAGACTGCCGCCGGTGCTATTTCTGGCGAAAAGACTGCTAATGACTGGTTAAGTGTTCCAGCTGTTTGCTTCTCTGACCCTGAAATCGCTACGGTTGGTTACAGTGAGGCTGCTGCCAAGGATAAGGGTATCAAGGTTAAGACGGCTAAGTTCCCATTTGCTGGGAACGCCCGTGCCGTTTCATTGGATGCACCAGATGGCTTCTTCCGTCTCATCTACACGGATGATGACAACAAGAACGTTGTTGGTGCCGAAGCGGTTGGCCCTGAAGCCAGCACTATGGCTGGTGAGATGTCAATCATCGTTAACGATGGCATGAACGTTGAAGACGTTGCATTGACCATTCACCCACACCCAACGTTGAACGAACCTATTCAGGAATCTGCTGACATTGCTATGGGTCTGCCAACCCACGTCTAAGATTCTTGGTAAACAAACATGTTTTATTAAAGGACTGCCAGAGATGGCGGTCCTTTTTCGTGTGTTCATTTGGTTTTCAAATTTAGGTGAGAGGCAATTGTCGCACGCCTGCGGTTAGGGACGGCGCTGGCTCAGATTGTAAGATTGTTTCAAAGTGGGTCGTATGTTTCAGGTTGATTGCTGAACCAGTTGTTGCGCGTAGCAGACTAGTACCTGGATAGTCGTTGAAATATGGGGCCACACTGTCTTCACCACTTGGCACAAAATAGGCGTAACAACTTGCTATCCCGGTAGGTTCACTTATAATGGAATCATGTTTACTTTTTCGCCAAAGGGGAGGGTCACCATGAAGCCGATTTTAATGATTCAAGGGAACTATGAAGAGGCCAGTCAATTGATTCAGCAATTGTTGGTCACCGACCTGCCATTAGATGTGGTTGTAATGCCGAATACGACTGACGATACACCCCGTTACCAGCCGCTCGTGGTGGCCAGTGCTATCTGTCCCCATTTGAGCGTGCGGGTTGGAACAGCTGCCGATTACGGCCAAGCTACCTGGCTGGTTGTTTTGGATCGGTACGAAGCTGAGACCGAGGTTTCGACTGCTGTGTCTGAGTTGCGCGTGCTGATGAATAGAATTGTGGAAAATGGGTTTAAAGGCCAGCTAATATTCTGCGGTGCTCAGGATGAATTGATGACGTATTTTGCGTGGAAGTTTTCTGGCTTGCAGCCTAATCAAATTTGGGGATTGGGGACTTACCCATTGACCCGGTTACTGACTTATCGGTTGGCCGAACGACTCGGTGTCGGGGCTACCGCAATTCAGGCGGCTGTCGTTGGAACGGCGGTTGATCCAATTGTCGCTTGGAGCCGAACGTATGTAGGACCGGCACCTATTTTGATGTACTTGGCCAATGAGGATGCAGGGTTTAGTGCCGAAGATTTGAGTAAAATGGCCACCTGGCTACACCGTGAAGCAAAGGAGCAGCAAACTGTCTTGCGTTTTATGGGGCTTATTCGCCTGCTAAGGGGTGTGTTAGCTGATCAACCACTCATCGTGGCGGTTAGCAATATTCAGGCTGAGGAGCCAGTATATGCGGCTGGAACACCGGTCCTGGTAAATGCTAGTGGCGTTAAACATTTGACTAATCTGGTTCTGGCTGAAGATGAACAGCAGGCCTATGATGAACAGATTCAAGGATTACGTGATCAAATTCAAGAAATTGAAAGTCATCAAACGGAGGGACGAAACTAAAACATGGAAGCAAATAATTATGAGTATCCCTTACAACCGGATTGGTCGACGACCGACATTGTGGCTGTTACCACGCTTTATCAACGGGTGGAAGATGCCTATGAGCAGAGTCAGGGCGTGGCAAGTACCGCTTTATTAACTGCCTACCGGGCTTTTCAGCAGGTCGTACCACAAAAGTTTGAGGAGAAACAGTTGGATAAGGCTTTTGAGACGGCGTCAGGCTACAGTATCTATCGAACAATGAAGGTAGCTCGGCAAACCAGCGGACAAATCAAAATGAAGGGGACGGCGAAATAATGAGTCAGGATTGGCAACGGTTGAACGATGAGGTCACGGCATTAATTAAGGAAGCCCGGGCGAACGTTTTAGAAAAAATGACAGATCCACTGACAGTCAATGAAAAGACTAATCGTAAAGATCTGGTGACTAACGTTGATAAAGCGAACGAGCAGTTTTTAATTGCAGGTATTCGACGAATTGATCCCACAGCCCACATACTAGGTGAAGAGGGTTTTGGTGATGATTTGAAGAGCCTAGATGGTCGCGTATGGATTGTCGATCCCATTGATGGGACTATGAACTTCGTCAAGCAGCGAGATAATTTCGCCATTATGATCGGTATCTATCAAGATGGTCAGGGGCAACTTGGTTATATTGATGATGTGATGAACGACGTGCTTTATTACGGCGGCCCGCAGCTCGGTGGTGTTTGGGCTAATGATGAACGGCTCAGTAATCCAACGAATCTGGCTTTAGCCGATGGATTGATTGGTGCTAGTGGCCCCTTAGTGGTTCACGATGTGGCTCATATGCAAAAAATCGTTCACGTTAGCGCTGGAATGCGAGTCTATGGGAGTGCTGGTATTGAAATGATCAATATCATGCGTGGTAAAACGTTGGGATATATTTCTCACCTCAAACCTTGGGATATTGCTGCCGGTCAAATTTTGCTGAACACGTTGGGCGTTCGGGTGTCTGCTATTGACGGGAAACCACTCAATATGCTATCATCTAACCTTGTACTAGTAGCGACGGAAAAAGCGCAACGTGATATTCTCCAAATTGAAGAAGATGACGTCTCACTGTGACACTGTCACAGTTTTTTTATGCGACCGGTCAGTACGGATGGACTTTACCGGCTATTGACGCTACAATAAAGCGTACTTACCGAGGTAAGCATGCCGTGATCCATCTAATTCAACAAGCATGAAAGGAAGAAATACACTTGAAATTCAGAGATGATATCCGTAACATTGCCATCATTGCCCACGTTGACCACGGGAAGACGACCCTGGTTAACGAAATGCTTAAACAATCCGATACGTTAGACGAACACACGGCCATTGACGACCGTGCCATGGATACTAACGCAATCGAAAAGGAACGGGGCATCACGATCCTGTCCAAGAACACCGCTGTTCGTTACGGCGACAAGCAAATCAACATCTTGGATACCCCAGGACATGCCGATTTTGGTGGTGAAGTTGAACGGATCATGCGCATGGTCGACGGTGTTTTACTGGTTGTCGATGCCTATGAAGGTACGATGCCACAGACCCGTTTCGTTTTGAAGAAGGCCTTGGATCAACACTTAACACCTATCGTGGTCATCAACAAAGTTGACCGTGAAGGTGCCCGTCCATCCGAAGTTGTTGACGAAGTCTTAGACCTCTTCATCGAATTGGGTGCTGATGAAGACCAACTGGATTTCCCAGTGGTTTACGCATCTGCTATGAATGGGACTTCTAGTTATGAACCAGAGATTTCAGCGCAAGAACACACGATGAAGCCTGTCTTTGACACCATCATCAAGCACATCCCAGCACCAATTGACAACACCGACGAACCTTTACAGTTCCAAGTTGCCATGTTGGACTACAACGACTTCGTTGGTCGTATCGGGATTGGCCGGATCTTCCGTGGGAAGGTTAAAGTCGGCGACAGTGTTACTGTTATGAAGCTTGATGGTTCTAAGCAAAACTTCCGGGTTACTAAGTTATTTGGTTACTTCGGTTTGAAGCGTTTGGAAATCAACGAAGCCCAAGCTGGTGACTTGATTGCTGTATCTGGTATGGATGAAATCAACGTTGGTGAAACTGTTGTGGCGCCTGATACGTTGGAACCACTACCAATCTTGCGGATCGATGAACCAACCTTGCAAATGACTTTCCGGACTAACGACTCACCATTCGCTGGTCGTGAAGGTAAGTTTGTGACGTCTCGTCAAATCGAAGAACGTCTAAAGCGTGAACTGCATACCGACGTTTCCTTGCGGGTTGACGACACCGACAATCCTGGTGCCTGGATCGTTTCTGGTCGTGGTGAACTTCACTTGTCCATCTTGATCGAAACAATGCGTCGTGAAGGTTACGAATTGCAAGCTTCTCGTCCAGAAGTTATCTACAGAAATGTGGACAATGTTCGTTGCGAACCATTTGAATCTGTTCAAATTGACACACCTGACGAATACACGGGTTCAATCATTGACACGCTTTCTCAACGTAAGGGTGAAATGAAGAACATGGAAGCCGTTGGGAACGGTCAAACGCGTTTGACCTTCTTAGCACCTTCACGTGGGTTGATTGGGTACTCCACTGAATTCTTGTCCTTAACGCGTGGATACGGAATCATGAACCATACCTTCTCCAAGTACTTGCCAGTTATCAAGAACTGGAACCCTGGTCGTCATAACGGGACTTTGGTTTCAATCAATTCTGGTAAAGTTACGACGTACGCTATCATGGCCGTTCAAGACCGTGGTCTCATCTTTACCGATGCTGGTACTGAAGTCTACGAAGGTATGATTGTTGGTCAAAATAGCCGTGACAACGACATTTCTGTCAACATCACGCGTGGCCGTAACCAAACCAACGTCCGGGCTGCTGGTTCTGAAGATATCGCTAAGGTTAAATCACCATTGAAGATGTCTCTGGAAGAATCACTCGAATTCATCAACGAAGATGAATACTGTGAAATCACTCCAGAACACGTTCGTTTGCGTAAGCAAATCTTGAACACTGGTGAACGTGAAAAGGCTGCTAAGAAGCGCCGGACTGCGTCTAAAGCTAAGAAGTAAATTTAAATGAATCTTTACCGGCAAGGTGAGTGGGCAAACCACGCGTCTTGCCGGCTTTTTTGTCGACAGAACTCCGAACAGCTATGCTATAATGAAAATATTCGATTGCCGTCGTTGGACGGTGGACTTGGAGCGAATGAATCGTATGCAGAAGTTAAAATATTTAGATTATTGGCTAGTGGTGCCGTACCTCATTTTGAGTGTTTTGGGTATCGTCATGGTGTACTCGGCGAGTGCGGATATTGGTTCGCAAAACGGGGGGAGTCCCGGGAGTTACCTGTTCAAGCAAGCAGTCTATGTGATCATGGGCTTAGTTATCGTGAGCTTCATGATTATGTTGAACATTAATAAGCTCCGTGATAAAAATATTTTGCGATATGCTGGATATGCCGCTTTGGCGTCACTATTATTGTTGTTAGTAATGGGACAGACTATTAATGGGGCGGCTGGGTGGTTCCACCTGGGGCCAATCAGTCTGCAACCCGCTGAATTCGTAAAATTTTACGTGATTATTTGGTTAGCCAACGTCATTGCGCAAAGACAGGATGACATTGAACTTTATGGTTGGTGGGCAACCATGCGTTGGCCACTGGCTATCTGTGCCGGAATTGTGGGTCTGATTCTTGTCCAACCTGACTTGGGTGGGGCAACCATCAACGCCACCATTATTTTTGTAATGATATTGGCGAGTGGTATTAGTACCAAAAAATCCGTGTCAATTTTTGGTGCAGCACTATTGTTCGTTGTCCTGATTGTTTTCCCATTGCTGACCAAGGTTTCAGAAATGGGTTTTGCCAAGAACGTTTACCAGTTACAACGAATCGTTGCTTTCGTTCACCCGTTTGCTCATTCGCAGGGTGTTGGCCAGCAATTGGTCAATTCGTATTATGCATTGAGTAATGGGGGAATCTTTGGTGTCGGTTGGGGGAATAGTATCCAGAAAACTGGATACTTACCTGAACCTAACACGGATTTTATTATGGCTATTTTAACGGAAGAGTTGGGACTCATTACAGCGCTGGCTGTCGTCACCTTGCTGTTTATGTTAATTTTGCGGATTCTGTTAGTTGGGATTCGCAGTAATTCGACGTACCAATCTCTGATTTGCTATGGGGTTGCTACCTATTTAACCATTCAATCGATTTTTAATTTGGGTGGCGTTCTGGGGATGCTACCGATTACTGGGGTGACTTTTCCATTTATCAGTTATGGGGGGTCTAGTACCTGGACCTTGGCATTAGTGATGGGGACGGTCATGAATATTAGCGCCCGACAGAAACGGTTTCGGGCGACACATTGAGTAGAGGAGGTCAGAACATGACATTTGAAATCCAACCGCGGCAGAGCTTGATTGTTTACACATACAGTCTGAAGCAGACCCGGCAGTTAAAACGGTATGGCACCGTCATGTACGTCTCCAAGAAGATGCGCTACGTGGTGTTGTACGTTGATCAAAAGGACGTGACGAGTCTGACGGAGCAACTGAACAAGCTACGGTTCGTTAAGCGCGTGGTGGCCTCTGCACGACCAGAAATTACCGAAAGTTTTAACGGTGTTGCCGAAGAGGTCGCCGAAAATTCCGAAGATGAAACGAAGGATGATGAGAAATGAGAATTGTTGCGGGTGACTTTGGTGGGCGACGGTTAAAGGCCGTTCCTGGAATGGCAACTCGTCCGACCACTGATAAGGTCAAGGAAGCGTTGTTTAACATTATTGGCCCGTACTTTGATGGGGGTCGTAGTCTGGACCTATTTGCGGGTTCCGGTGGGCTGAGCATTGAGGCTGTTTCTCGGGGAATCAAGCAAGCGGTTTTGATTGATCGGCAGTATGCGGCGATTAAAACCATCAAGGATAATGTGGCAGTGACGAAGGCACCGGACCGGTTTGAAATCATTAAACGAGATGCAAATAAGGCCGTTAAGGAACTGAGCGACCGAGGAGACCAATTTGACTTGGTTTTCTTTGATCCACCATATGCTCAACAGAAGATTGTTGACCAAATAGGTGTTTTACGGGAGCTAAACTTATTAACGGGCACGGCCCGCATCGTTTGTGAGACTGATCAGAACGCGCAGTTGCCCGATGAAATTGCGGGATTTGACTTGGTTGAACGGCGTGATTATGGCATCACGGAACTGACGATTTACGCGGTGGGGAGTGAAGCTGAATGACGATTGCCGTTTTTCCAGGGAGTTTTGATCCGTTGACCAATGGCCATTTGGATTTGATTGCCCGAGCTAGTCGCATGTTTGACCAGTTAATCGTGGGTGTTGGCCAAAATACCGCCAAACGGGGATTGTTTACGGCTGCTGAACGCGTGGCTTTTATTGAGGCTAGTGTCGCCAATCTGCCTAACGTTTCCGTGAAGATAGAGAGTGGTTTGACCGTTGATTTTTTGCGTTCTGTTCACGCAACCGTTCTCGTACGGGGCCTTAGAAATAGTGCGGATTTTGAATTTGAACAGGGGATTGCCGGGATGAACCGAGCCCTAGCACCAGACTTGGATACAGTTTGTCTCATGACAGACCCACAGTATCAATTTGTTTCCTCCAGCTTACTGAAGGAAGTGGCGCGCTTTGGCGGTGACCTGACAAACTTGGTCCCGGCAGCGGTTGCGCAGGCATTGGCTCAGCGATTGGCAGGTGACCAGTAGATGCGATATTGGACGCGACGTCAATGGCGTCAGTTAGTTCTGCTGGTTACTATCGGTATTGCTATCTTGGCGTTCCTTTTCCTACCGCTTCCTAAGTACATCGAGGGTCCAGGAGAGGCAGACGATTTAAAGGCATTTGTAAAAATACCAGGCCATACCGATACTCATAAGGGAAAATTCATGATTACGTCGGTCATACAGTCGCAAGCAACGCCGGCAACGTACCTGTATGCCAGTTTACACGCCTATGACACCATCGAGAGTATTGATGAAGCCACGGGTGGTGTCAGTACAGCAACGTACGACCGGGTGCAGGATTTCTACATGCAAGATGCCATCAATGAATCAATCTATACGGCGTATAAAGCAGCCAATAAGACCGTTAAGCGAACGTATCTTGGTATTTATGTGGTGAGTGTAGACAAGACCTCACCGTTTGCCAAGGCGTTAAAGGTTGGCGATACGGTTACTAAGGTTAACGGTCGCCATTTTGATTCGATGGTTGGCTATCAGAAGTACATTCAAAAGCAAAAGGTCGGACAAAAAGCAACGATTACGTTTAAGCATAAAGGGAAGACGGAGCAAGCAACGGCCAAGCTTATGCGGTTGCCAACCAAGAAAGCTGGAATTGGAATTACCCTAACTGACAATGTGAAGGTGACGGCGAAGCCAAAGGTGTCGATCGATGCTGGCAATATTGGTGGTCCATCTGGTGGACTGATGTTTAGTTTACAGGTATACACGCAGGTAACGGGTCAAAATCTGCGCCACGGTAAGAAGATTGCTGGAACGGGGACGGTAGACGGTGATGGTAATGTCGGTGAGATCGGTGGTATTGATAAAAAGATCATTGCTGCGAAACGCGCCGGTGCCACTGTCTTTTTTGCACCATATGTCAAACCTAGCAAGTTACTGTTGAAATACGAAGAACACCATCAAACAAACTATCAGTTGGCTAAATCAACTGCTAAAAAGTATGCACCCAACATGAAAGTTGTTCCGGTTAAAAACTTTAATGACGCGGTTCATTACTTGAAAACCCATTAATAACGAAAAGCTTGGATTTTTTTCAAGCTTTTTTTGTTTTGCGCAAAAAGTTTTGGCTTAAATACGGAGTTAGTGGGAAAGGGGGTCATCAGTGTGGAAAATATCAAGGCGTGGTGGTGGGACCGTTCACAACGGGATAAGTGGCTTATCGGTGGTGTCATCGCCTTGGTCGTTATGGGAATTGTAAGTGGCCTGTTGCTACGACAACCAGCGACACCAGCGCCATTACCAGCTGCAGTACCACCGGCCGCGCAGGCAGTTCAGCACGGGACGGGAACTGTTAGAGAGAATACGACCCATGTGAGTGGGGGCACCAGTTCGGCTAGCAGCCATGATACTCGGGTGTTTGTCGATGTTCAGGGTGGCGTTAATCATCCGGGGCTCTATCAGTTTGCGGCGGAGATGCGGGTGGCGGATGCCATTAAAGCTGCTGGCGGATTGGCCACCCGTGCCGACCGACAGCAAGTCAATTTGGCAACGAAGTTAACGGATCAACAACAGCTCTATATTCCGTTGCAGGGTGAGAAAGTTCCAGCCGCACAGACTGCTAGTTCCGCGGTGGAATCGCCGAACGGTAGCACACCTGCAAAACAAGGTAGTAATGGGCCAGCTGCGGTGATTAACTTGAATACAGCAACTGTGACCGAGTTTCAGCAGTTGACGGGGATCGGAGAGAAGAAGGCCCAGAAGATTGTGGATTATCGTTCGGAACATGGGTCATTTAAGACGGTCAAGGATTTAAGTCAAGTACCGGGTTTTGGTGACAAGACGGTTGCTAACTTGCAGGATCAACTCACTGTTTAAGCACAGTGGTATACTTAAAAATAAAATTTGAAAATGGGGTAATGATTGTGAAGCGTGAACGAATTCCTTGGGATCAGTATTTTATGTTGCAAGCGTTAGTGATTTCTACACGGAGTACCTGTAATCGGTTGTCTGTGGGCGCGACGATTGTCCGGGATAAGAGAATCATTGCGGCGGGATACAACGGTTCCGTCTCGGGAGATGACCACTGTTTAGATGCAGGTTGTTATTTGGTTGATGGGCACTGTGTCCGCACGATTCACGCTGAAATGAATGCGGTGTTGCAGTGCGCCAAGTTTGGTGAAGCAACTGATGACGCCGAAATTTATGTGACTGATTTCCCTTGTTTGCAATGTACCAAAATGTTGTTACAAGCAGGAATTCGTAAAATCACTTACATGCGCAATTATCATAACGACCCGTATGCACAAAAATTGATTGCATTAAAGGGCGTTGAGCTAAATCAAGTGACGGTTGAACCTGAAATGTTGACGCATCTGTCCTTTGATCAACCCAAGCAGGATTAGTGGCGCCCGGCCATTGGTTTCTCATTAGTTTGGTCGTGGCAGCCTATACCGTTATGATTGGTGGTCACTTTTGGGGTGGGTGTTTGTTGCTGGTGATTGCCGTGGGGCGGGTCATTACGCTACGTTCATGGCGAGTTCTGGCAGTGATGGCTGGTGTGCTCTTTCTCATGGCAGGCTACTTGGCATTACGAGAGCACCAGCTTAAGCAGCGGGAACTTAGTTATTTGCATGCCTCACCGGTAAGCTTGCAGCTCCGGGTTCAGCCGGATGCCATCTCAGTACGCGGTGCGGCGTATTACCTGGCTGCAAGGGTGGTGAAGACTGGTGAGTCAGTATTAATTCATGGTCGGGTGAAATCAGCTAGTGAATTGGCAACCTTACAACGTGTGGCAGAACCCCAGCTGTGGTCGATTCAAGGGCAGCAACAGGGAATCTTGCCGGCAACCAACTTCGGTCAGTTTGATGCTGCTAAGTATTGGCGGCGACGAGGGATCGTTAAGACGATAGCTGTTACAGAATTAGTTAGTCAACAACGTGCTCAGAGTACGTTGTACGGCTGGTTTGGTGATTGGTGGCATAGTTGGCGGGCAAAGCTAATTCATTACTGTGAAGGACTACCAGGCGCTTTGAGCGTCTATGCCTTGGGCTTGTTTCCGGGGCAGAAGCGGGCTGAGACGGCTTTAGAACTACAAGGGATGCGTCAGCTGGGGTTGTTGCATCTTTTTGCAATTTCGGGAATGCACGTTGCTTTGGTCCTCAGTGTGCTAACGTGGTTACTGGTACACTTACGGTTGGCCCGGGAACACTGGGAGTGGTTGCTATTGTTGGGGTTACCAGGATACTTTATTTTGGCGGGCGGCGGTAGTGGTGTTCTCCGGGCTTGTTTGATGCGAGGGATACAGCTCTTGGGGAAAAGAATTGGCCGACCGATTGGGACCTTAGATGCCTGGGCGACTGCGCTTGTAGCTGGTCTAGTATTGAATCCTGGTTTATTGTTTGAGCTAGGTGGTCAACTGAGCTATGGGTTATCTTTAGCCTTGATTTTGTTAGCTACTGAACGGCGCTATTGGCGTCAAGTGGGGCTAACGCTCCTCAGTCTGCCTAGTTTATTGAGTGGTGTCTTTCAGTGGCATTTTTTGACACTACTGGCAAATTGGGTGATTGTGCCACTGTTTCCCACCATTATTTTACCGATCACGGTGGTTGGCACGCTGAGCGGTCACTACTTGCCAATAGTTAGCCAGTGGGCCGCAACTGTCTTAGGGAGCTTAGATGGCCTTCTAGGATGGTTGGGGAAGCTTCCGGGAAACGTGGTCTTTGGTCAACCGGTCTGGTGGCTAACGTGGGTGTGGGTGGCTCTGACTTGGGGGCTATTTACCCGGCCAGTGGTTCAACGCCGCCGCTGGATTTACGGGTTGCTAGCCAGTTATGGAATTGCATATGCGATGATTCACATACCGTGTTCTGGAGAGGTGACTTATTTTGACGTAGGCCAAGGAGACAGCATATTGATTCGTGAGCCGTATAATCGGCGGATTTCTTTAATTGATACCGGTGGTCGTCTGGGGTTTCGTGAACCAGACTGGGTGCCACGATTGCCCGCAACGTATGCTGCTACGCGGACCAGCCTGACTTATTTACGTAGTCGTGGGATTACCCACATTGATGATCTTTACTTGACCCACCACGATGCAGATCATATTGGTGATTTACCGGCTTTTTTGCAGGAAATGCAGATTGGCCGAATTTTAGTACCGGCGGGGATGGAGAAGGAACTGAGTTGGCAGCACCTGTTACATGGTAGTCGGGTGCCCGTTCAACCCATTAAGGTGGGGATGACCATGCCACTTAAAATACGGCATCCCTTTGAAGCGGCTCCGGCCGAGAATGCCAACTCCCTTGCGCTGGAAGGAAACTTTGGTGGCCAAAATTTTCTGTTTATGGGGGACCTAGACCGTCCTGGTGAGCAAAAAATATTAGACGCGGTCCCGCAGCTACGGACGGACGTGTTAAAATTAGGACATCATGGTAGCAAAACGGCAAGTGCCCCCGCGTTTTTGGCACAAACGAGACCGCGGTGGGCAATCATTTCAGCAGGGCGTCAGAATCGTTATGGCCATCCCAATCAGGAGACACTAGCGACCCTCAATGATTTGAAGATACCGGCGGTAAGTACTCAGACGAGTGGAATGATCCGCTATTCCTATCACGGAACACATGGTTTTTGGCAAACTAAATTAAAAGGGGACCAAGCGACGTGACGATTAACGAACTCTTAAAAACGTTGGATAAAGGCGACCAATTAGCGAACGTCTATCTGATTTTAGGCGAGGCAGATTATTTGCAGCGCAGACTAAAGGCAGGTTTTAAAAATAGTGTGCCTGTTGAAGAGCAAACAATGAATTTTGCCAGTTATGACATGGATACGGTTCCGTTAGCAGTTGCCTTGGATGATGCGATGGCAGCCCCATTCTTTGGTGAACGCCGCGTTGTTTGTATCGACAACCCGCAATTTTTGACGGGGGAAACGAAGAAGCAAAAGGTTGATCACGATATCGACAGTCTCCAAACATACTTGGGGTCGCCAATGCCGAGCACGGTACTCGTCTTCTTTGCGCCCTATGAAAAACTAGATGGTCGTAAAAAAGTGGTCAAACAACTGAAAAAAACGGCTACAACGATTGAAATCGGCAATTTTTCCGAGCGAGACGTTCGCCAATTTATCGGCAATCAATTGAAGCGTGCGGGGTACACTATGGCTCCAGATGCGTTAAACGAGTTGATTCAGCGAACGGATGCTGATTTAACGCTTATGATGAGTGAGCTACCTAAGCTGGAACTTTTCGCATTGCCGGCAAAGGAAATTCAGTTAAGTGCTGTGACTGGTTTAGTTCGACAGACATTGACCCAAAATGTTTTTGATCTGGTCAACCGAGTTTTGGCCAAGGATACGGCTGGGGCGGTGATCCTTTATCGTGAACTGCTGTTGGCCAAGGAGGAACCTCTACGAATCAATGCCATCTTGCAAGGACAATTTCGGCTGTTGATTCAAACTAAGATTTTAGCTAAGCAGGGCTATAGTCAGGGAAAACTTGCCAGCATTTTAAAGGTCCATCCATATAGAATCAAACTAGCGTTGCAATCACATCGTAGATTCAAGTTAACCGACCTAAACCGTGCGTACCTAGGATTATTTCGGGTCGAGCAGCAGATGAAGTCGACGGCCATGGAACCGGAGATGTTATTTTCGCTCTTCATGACACAATTTGCAGCTCAAGTGCCAGCGTAGAAAATATAAAAATGGACAAAAAAGGGGGTCGACCAATTGGTCGACCCCCTGATTGCATCATCTAATCATGTTGATTAATTGATTACTTAGCTAAACGTGCAGCCATCCGTGACTTGTCACGGGAAGCTTTGTTACGCTTGATCAAGCCCTTTGAAGCGGCCTTGTCAACTGCAGCACTAGCAGCGCGGTATAATTCTTCTGCGTTGTCGGCGCCAGCCGTCTTGGCTGCTTCAAAACGCTTAACGGCAGTCCGCATAGTGCTCAATTGAGCAGAGTTGCGTTCGTTAGCCTTCACGTTCGTCTTGGCACGTTCGATTGCTGATTTGATAATTGGCATGAAAATTTCACCTCCGAATGAGAAATCCTTTGTACCGGAAATCTTAATTTCAACGTAAGTTATTATACAGAAGGCACCGACTGAATGCAATAGCTAGGCTCGATAAATGTAAAGTAATTTTACTTGATAGCTACTTGGTGGAAAAGGCTTGCTATTTTAAGTCAAGTTCAGTATGATTGATAACTGTGCAAAAGCACAAACCTCTAACTTAGTTCATCGGGCGGCCACCGTCGATTTACTCAGTTTGGGGCACTTATTTGAAAGGTGGTATATTTACCATGGCTATTAGTCAAGCAAAGAAAAACGAAATCATCAAGCAATACGCCCGTCACGAAGGTGACACAGGTTCTACTGAGGTCCAAGTTGCCGTTTTGACCGCTGATATCAACGAAATCAACGTTCATATGCAACAACACCGTAAGGACTTCCACTCACAACGTGGGTTGATGAAGAAGATTGGTCACCGTCGTAACCTTTTGGCTTACTTACGGAAGACTGATGTTCAACGTTACCGTGAATTAATCAAGAGCTTAGGTCTGCGTCGTTAATTCTACGCGACTTATGGGTCCATTTCCCGCTGGGAGATGGGCTTTTCTTTTTGCCTTTAAAACAGATTAGCCATCTTAGTTCTGTATACCATCAAAGTATGGTAAACTGGAGGAAGTTTAATCATGGACGAATTTTGGGCTGAAGTTGCCCATAAGAAAACACTGGCGATTGATTTGCCAGGGATTGAATTGAATCTATCAAAGATACTTGAGGTGAACTTATGAGTGCAAAAATAAAGATTATTCCGTTTGGCGGTGTTCGCGAAAACGGTAAGAACATGTATGCCGTAGACGTTAATGGTGGCATTTACATTTTAGATTGTGGGTTAAAGTACCCGGAAAATGAATTGTTAGGGATTGACGTAGTCATTCCTGACTGGGCCTACTTGCGTGAAAATAAGGATCGTATCGTGGCGGTCTTCTTGACCCACGGACATGCGGATGCAATTGGGGCGTTGCCTTACTTCTTGAGTGAGTTCAACGTACCCGTATTTGGTTCTGAAATGACGATTGCCTTGGCTAAAATTGGGGTTAACGCTGAACCAAAGGTGAAGGATTACGATGATTTCCACGTGATCGATGAAAAGACAGAAATTGATTTCGGTGACGTCACGGTTTCCTTTTTCTCGACGACCCACTCAATTCCCGAATCACTGGGAATCGACTTGAAGACCGATGAAGGCCAAATCATTTATACGGGTGACTTCAAATTCGACCAAACTGCTAAGTCTGGGTACCAAACGGACTACGCCCGGTTGGGGTCCATCGGACAAAACGGGGTCTTGGCCGTATTGAGTGATTCTGCCAATGCAGAAAATCCAGCCATGAATGCCTCCGAACAGACCATTGCTGAATCTATTGAAGAAACTTTCCACTACCAGGAAGGGCGCGTCGTCGTTGCCTGTGTTGCTTCAAATATTCTGCGAATTCAACAGGTCTTTGACGCGGCTAAACAGACAGGACGTAAAGTTTGCCTGACTGGGCAGGATCTTGAAAAAATTGTGAACACGGCCATGAAACTGGGGAAGTTGGACTTTGACGATGACCTGCTGGTTACACCAGAACAGCTAGAGAGTTTGAGCCCCGCTGAAACGGTTATTCTCCAGACTGGTAAGATGGGTGAACCAATTAAGGCCATCCAACGAATGGCTAACAAGCAAGAAAAAGATTTGAACATCCAGGAAGGCGACCTGGTTTACATCACCACGACGCCTTCCCACGCCATGGATACGACAGTTGCTCAGACCCGTGACATGATCTACCGGGCGGGTGGCGAAGTTAAGGCCATTTCGGATGAGCTCAATTCTTCAGGTCATGCGTACACACGTGACTTACAATTGATGTTGAATCTGTTAAAGCCTAAGTATTTGGTGCCTATTCAAGGCGAATACCGATTATTGAACGCCCATGCCAATGCTGCAATGGAACTTGGCATGCCTGCGGACCACATCTTTATTCTGGCTAAGGGTGACGTCTTGACCTATGATAAGGGCGAGATGGGCCTTGGTGAAGGAATTGAAGTCGGTGATACTATGATTGATGGTATCGGTGTCGGGGACATTGGAAACATCGTTCTTCGTGACCGGAAAGTCTTAGCAGACGACGGAATTTTTATTGCGGTCGTAACCATTGACCGTAAGAAGAAACAAATCGTTGCTGATCCTAAAATTACTTCCCGTGGGTTTGTCTACGTTAAGGCTAACAAAGACTTGATGCAGGAAAGCGCTCAGATTATTCGCAAAGCTGTTCAAAATAATTTGGATAACAAAGAGTTTGATTGGGGCCACTTGAAACAGGATGTCAGAGAGCACTTGAGTCATTACCTATTTGAGCATACTCACCGGCGGCCAGTTATCCTACCAGTGATTATGGAAGTTAACCAGCATCATCGACGGAGTACTGGTAAGGACAAGCCTGGCGAACAACCATCTAAGCCCAAAACGCAAAAAGTGCCAGCCAAGGCTCAAAATGCCAAGGCCGGCAAACCAGCGGCAGCAGTTGCGGCTAAGCCAAACCATAAGGCTCATCGCAATCGTAAGCGGCGGCGAGCTAGTAAGCCTGAAGGTACGACCAGCGAAAAAGATTAAGATGACGGACCGAAGCCAGTGAGGCATTCGGTCCGTTTTAAGTCAGCAAAGAATTAAGGGGGAAAATAATTGTGGCAGAGTTTTCGAGTCCCGCCGCTCGTGAGAAAGCCTTTGAAGTGGCGCGTAAGGCGTTTGAAGAGCAACAGTGGTCCGCAGCTAGTTCTGCGTTCCAAACGTTGTATCAGGACCAGCAGACACCTGAATTGAACCGTTATTTGGTGATGAGTCTTTTTCGTGACCAACAGTATCTGGCGGCGGAACAAATCGCTGCCGAACAGGATCAAATCTATTTGGCCAACGAGTCACTGTTTAATTTGCGATTGGCCGTGGCCTTAAAGAATCAGCAATTCATTTTTGCCCGTGAGTTTTGTGAGTTGGTAGGTGCTCGTGACTGGCGAGAGGCAGGACTCGAGAAAATTCAGCAGACGGAACGGGAAGCCGAACAATCACTGGCTGCGACCCAAAAAACGATTGCCAAGCAATTTTATCATTTGGGGGATGTTTCATTTGCTGAACAACGTCAGCGGCTGGAACGCGCCAAACAGTTACCATTGGCCACTTTTATGAAAGGCGTTCAATATCTGTTGGTTGACCCATTCTTACACCCTTTAATTCGTGCAACCTTGTTGGAGGAGCTTTTACGGTTAAAGGTTGATACTTCGGTTCAGCTGCACTGGCTGGATGACCAGACCTATACTATTGCCACTAAAGACCTTAGGCCAGTGGGGGCCAGTCAGTCGGCACAGGCCATTCAGAATTATTTACAACTGGAGCTAGGTCAAAATGATCCGGTGCTGGCGGCCAATTTACAACAAACGGTTACGTTACAGTTGATGATGCTTTATCCATTTATTGATAAAGTGATTACGCAACCCGTTTTATGGGCACAGGCAGTGGGCGGAATCGCGCCGTCTGGGGTGGATTCTGAGAAATTAAAAGAGATTATGGTCTGGCAACAACGCCTAAATCGGTATTTGGCTGAACTTTTTGGGCCATTAAGTGGCGAAAATACTGAAAAACCGAAAAATGAGTGAATTTTTAGTTTACAAATAATTCTGCAGCATATATACTGGTCAAGGATTCTTTTTTGGGAGGGTTCCAGCTTTCCCTTTCTGAAAAGAAGTAGTATAATTTTACGCAAAGGGTGATTAATTTAATCATTCTTAGCGATAAAATACAGGAGGGTTTCATTAATGGCTGAAAAAGAACATTATGAAAGAACTAAACCCCATGTAAATATTGGTACTATTGGCCATATTGACCATGGGAAAACGACGTTAACTGCTGCAATCACTAAGGTACTTGCTGACAAAGGTTTAGCAAAGGCCGAAGATTACGCTGATATCGATGCTGCTCCAGAAGAACGTGAACGTGGTATCACGATCAACACTGCCCACGTTGAATACGAAACGGAAAAGCGTCACTATGCGCATATCGATGCCCCAGGACATGCTGACTACATCAAGAACATGATTACTGGTGCTGCCCAAATGGACGGTGCTATCTTGGTTGTTGCCGCTACTGATGGCCCTATGCCACAAACTCGTGAACACATTTTGCTTGCTCGCCAAGTTGGTGTTGAATACATCGTTGTCTTCTTAAACAAGACTGACCTTGTTGACGATGACGAACTTGTCGACTTAGTTGAAATGGAAGTTCGTGAATTGCTGTCCGAATACGATTACCCTGGTGATGATATTCCAGTTATTCGCGGTTCAGCTTTGAAGGCTCTTGAAGGCGACGAAGAACAAACGAAAGTTATTCTTCACTTGATGGATGTTGTTGATGATTACATCCCAACTCCAGAACGTGAAAACGACAAGCCTTTCTTGATGCCAGTTGAAGACGTCTTCACGATCACTGGTCGTGGGACTGTTGCTTCAGGTCGTATCGACCGTGGGACTGTTAAGATTGGTGACGAAGTTGAAATCGTTGGTTTACATGACGACGTATTGAAGACGACTGTTACCGGTCTTGAAATGTTCCGTAAGACGTTGGACCTTGGTGAAGCCGGGGATAACGTTGGTGCCTTACTTCGTGGTGTTAACCGGGAACAAGTTGTACGTGGCCAAGTGCTTGCACAACCAGGTTCTATCCAAACCCACAAGATGTTCAAGGGTGAAGTCTACATCTTGAGCAAAGAAGAAGGTGGCCGTCATACGCCATTCTTCTCCAACTACCGTCCACAATTCTACTTCCACACCACTGATATCACTGGTGTAATTGAATTGCCTGATGGCGTTGAAATGGTTATGCCTGGTGATAACGTGACGTTCACTGTTGAACTGATCCAACCAGCTGCCATTGAAAAGGGTACTAAGTTCACTGTTCGTGAAGGTGGCCACACCGTTGGTGCCGGTACCGTTACGGAAATTGATGACTAATTAATTTGATTAATTAGAAGTATCTGTAAGAGGGGTCGAAAAGTTTAACTTTTCGGTCCCTTTTATTGTGGCTAGATTTCATGTGATGATGGTGCATAGCGATTGACCTTTTAAAATCGTTTATTCATTGAAAAATCGCAAAGAATCCGCGCCATTCACGGTGTTTCGGCAAAAATCATTTTACAATTTCGGTGGCGTAAGGTACACTAATATAGTATGCAATTGCTAGAATTGTAAATAGTAATATCTTTCATTTCGGAGGGAAAATAATGGCTGCAAAGTGGGAAAAAAAGGAAGCTACTAAAGGCGAACTGACCTTTGAAATTGCTCCTGATAAGATTAAGGAAGGCTTAGACAAAGCATTCCAACGTACTAAAAAGAATTTAGCGGTACCAGGTTTCCGTAAGGGCCGGGTTCCACGTCAAATCTTCAACCAAATGTATGGTGAAGAAGCTTTATACCAAGACGCTTTAAACATCGTCTTGCCAGAAGCTTATGATGCTGCCATTAAAGAAGCTGGTATCGAACCAGTCGACCAACCACAAGTGGATGTTGAATCCATGGACAAAGGTAAGGCTTGGGTCTTGAAGGCCGTTGTTACGGTTAAGCCAGACGTTAAGCTGGGTGAATACAAGGGCCTTAGTGTAACTAAGCAAAACACCCGTGTTTACCAAAAGGACATTGACGCTGAATTAAAAAAGCAACGTCAACAACAAGCTGAATTAGTCTTGAAGGAAGACGAAGCCGCTGCTAAGGGCGATACTGTTGTTATCGACTTTGACGGTTACGTTGACGGCAAGCAATTCGATGGTGGTAAGGCTGACAACTACTCCTTGGAATTAGGTTCTAACTCCTTCATCCCTGGCTTTGAAGACCAATTAGTTGGTCACAAGGCTGGCGAGAACGTGGACGTTAAGGTAACCTTCCCTAAGGATTACCAAGCCGAAGACTTACGTGACAAGGAAGCCACTTTCAAGGTTACAATTCACGAAGTTAAGGAAAAGCAATTACCTGAATTGGATGACGAATTCGCTAAGGACGTTGACGAAGATGTTGACAGCTTAGAAGAATTACAAGCCAAGACGAAGGATCGTCTGAAGGAACAAAAGACGACGGCTGCTCACGAAGCAATCGAAGATGAAGCCATCAGCACCGCTGTTGACAACTCCGAAATTGCCGAAGTGCCAGAAGCTATGATGACTGAAGACATCAACCGTCAAATGGACCAATACCTGGCTAACATGCAACAACAAGGTATCGAACCTAAGATGTACTTCCAATTGACTGGGACGACCGAAGACGACTTGCGTAAGCAATTCGCTGATGGTGCTGAAAAGCGGGTTAAGACCAACTTGGTTCTTGAAGCCGTTGTTGAAGCCGAAAAGATCGAACCTAGCGAAGACGAAGTCAAGGCTGAAGTTAAGGACTTAGCTAGCCAATACGGTATGGAAGAAAGTGCCGTGCGGAGTGCCTTGTCTGATGATATGTTGAAGCATGACATTGCTATCAAGAGTGCAGTTGACTTGATTGCCGATTCTGCTAAGCAAGACAAGAAGAAGGATGCTGAAGACGACGAATAATCGTTAACAGTGTTTTGACCGGGATGACAGGCGATGTTGTCCCGGTTTTTCTATCTTTTAACCAGTTTTCCTGGCCACGAGGCGAATTAATTTTCACATGCCGTTAACTGTGGTATAGTACACGATTGAATAGGGAATCTGGTTAGTTCGACAGGCTTACTGACCAAGAACCGTTGACTAGTTAGTCCTAAGCCTGGAGAGAAAGGGTGAGTTTATTGTTTGAAAACACCGATACGAATGGCACAGTAACCTGCTCATTCTGTGGTAAAACACAAGATCAAGTTCAGAAGATCGTTGCTGGCCCAGGTGTTTACATCTGTAACGAATGTATCGACCTCTGTAAAGAAATTATTGATGAAGAATTCAGTCAAGACGCTGCACCAGAAACGTTGGAAGTTCCAACGCCTGCAGACATCGTGAATACACTGAATCAGTACGTTATTGGCCAAAACGAAGCTAAGCGGACCCTGTCCGTGGCGGTTTATAATCACTACAAGCGAGTTAATGAAATGGCTCAAGCTGATAGTGAAGGTCCCGAATTGCAAAAGAGTAACATTGCTGTCATCGGACCGACCGGTTCAGGGAAGACTTACCTGGCACAAAGCCTGGCTAAGATTTTGAACGTGCCGTTTGCAATTGCTGATGCCACGACCTTGACCGAAGCTGGTTACGTGGGTGAGGACGTCGAAAACATTCTGTTGAAGTTACTGCAGAATGCTGACTATGACGTGGACCGTGCTGAAAAAGGAATCATCTATATCGATGAAATTGATAAGATTGCTAAGAAGGCTGAGAACGTTTCGATTACCCGAGATGTTTCCGGTGAGGGTGTTCAACAAGCGCTGTTGAAGATTCTTGAAGGTACGATTGCCAACGTGCCGCCTCAGGGTGGTCGGAAGCACCCACAACAGGAATTCATTCAAATTGACACCACGAACATTCTTTTCATTGTAGGGGGAGCGTTTGATGGTATCGACGGTATCGTTAAGCGTCGTTTGGGTGATCAAACGATTGGTTTTGGTGCGGATTCTAAGGAACAAAATGTGCTGGCATCAGGTGATAGCTTGATGCAACATGTCATTCCAGAAGACCTCTTGCAATTTGGGTTAATTCCTGAATTTATTGGGCGGTTACCAATTCTGACAGCCTTAGAGAAACTGGATGAAAATGACTTGGTTCGGATTTTAACGGAACCCAAGAACGCATTGGTTAAGCAGTATGAGAAACTTTTATCATTGGACAACGTTCAATTGGAGTTCCAACCTGCTGCGTTGCGTGAAATGGCGAAGTTAGCGATTGCTCGGAACACTGGTGCTCGTGGGTTGCGCTCAATCATTGAAGATGTGATGCGCGACATTATGTTTGACTTACCTAGTCGTAACGACGTGGCTAAGGTTGTCATTACGGCATCTACGGTTACTGACCATGCTGAACCTGAATTGGTCTTAAAGGATCAGAAGGCGTCTTAATTAACGGAATCACTTGAAGGATGCCCGGCTATGGCTGGGCATCTTTTTTTATTTGAGTAAAGCCCGGCCCGCCACTCTTTACGGTGGATTCGTTGGAAAAGTTCCGGGGAATCAATTCTGTGGTACCAAGTTCTGTGTTAGAATGGTGAAAGATATTTTTTGGAGAGGATGGCACTACCTAATGCAAGTTAATCATGTGGAATTAGTCATGAGTGCGGTTGACCCCGTACAGTATCCCACCACGGGTTACCCAGAAATCGCGCTGGTGGGGCGTTCAAACGTGGGGAAATCCTCACTGACGAATGTGTTGATCAACCGAAATTCTTACGCCCGGACGTCCAGTCAACCTGGGAAGACGCAGACTTTGAACTTTTACAACGTGGAGGACCAACTCTACTTTGTGGACGTTCCCGGTTACGGTTACGCCAAGGTTTCGAAGTCTGAACGGGAAAAGTGGGGACAAATGATTGAAACTTATCTGACGCAACGAGATCAGTTGCGGGGAGTCGTTTCATTAATTGATGCCCGGCACGCGCCAACGGAAGCAGACGTGACCATGTACCAGTGGTTAGCTTACTATGAGATTCCAACGCTGATTGTTGCCACTAAGGCTGACAAGATTGCGCGGGGGAAGTGGAACCAAACGGTCAGTCAGATTAAGAAGACGTTGAATCTGCCTAGTACCGACAACATTGTTATGTTTTCGGCACCCAAGAAGTCGGGTAAGGATGACGTCTGGAATTGGATCGAGCAACAAGCCTTTGGGGAGGAATCGTAGTGGAATTTAATGAATATCAAAAAGCCGCTAACCGGACGTTGTACGGCAATGAACAGGTTCTGACGAATTGTGCGTTGGGGCTGGCCGGCGAAACGGGGCAGGTTGTTGACTTAGTCAAGAAATACACGTTTCACGGTCAAGATCTAGATCACGAAGCTATCGTAAAAGAAATGGGTGACGTTCTCTGGTACTTGAGCCAGATTGCCCAATGGGCCGACATCGATTTTGACGAGGTTGCACAGGATAACATCAAGCGGCTAAATGCGCGGTATCCTGACGGCTATCAACCAAAACGCTAAATACAAAAAGGACTCACAGCTTGTTCGCCGTGAGTCCTTTACCCTTAATCCTGTTCGTGTTTTTGCTCGTGCTTAACTTTGTCATCCTTAATCAAGCCCTTACCCCGCTTGTCATTCTTGTGGAAATCGTTACTCTTCAAGAACTTATCGCGCTTTACGTCCGTGGGATCCATTTGGGCAAATTTACCGAACATGGAGTCTAGGTCGTCTTGCCGTTTAACCTTTAAGGCCAATTCAGCCACCTCCTTGTCTTTTGCAGTTATTCTAGCAGAATTCCGCGGGTTTGTCATTTAATGTTCAGTTTTAAGAGCAGAGGGTGGATTGCTTGCACCAAACAGGCATTCGGCTTATACTTTATTAGCTAATTATTCATAAAAACGGGAGGGATTATCCTTGGCATCAGAATACCTTGAACATAAATTGGCACTTCTGCCGGGCCTTCCCGGCTGTTACCTCATGAAAAATATCAATAGTCAGATTATTTACGTGGGTAAGGCGAAAAACTTAAAGAACCGAGTTCGCTCCTACTTTAAGAGTAGTCATACTGGTAAGACGGCGCAATTGGTGAGTGAAATTGTTGATTTTGAAACGATTATCACGTCTACGGACAAGGAAGCTTTCTTGCTGGAAATCACCCTGATTCAAAAGCATCAACCCTATTTCAACATTAAATTAAAGCGGGGGACCGGTTACCCTTACATTAAGATTACCAATGAACGTGATCCACAGCTGCTGTTGGTCAGTGACATTCGGAAGGACGGTGCCTATTACTTTGGTCCATATCCGAACGTTTACGCGGCGGAGGAAACGATTCATTTCTTGCAGAAGGTCTACCCTTTGCGGCGGTGTACCGGTTATCAGGGGCGTCCCTGCCTGTACTACCATATGGGACAGTGCCTGGGGGCTTGCTTTAAAGAGGTTCCCGAGGCCGAGTATGATACGCAGATCCGTAAGATTAAATCGTTCTTAAACGGTAACGTGGCCCACGCAGAGAAGGACTTGAATCAACGGATGGGTAAAGCAGCAGCCGACATGGAATACGAACGGGCAGCTGACTTACGCGATCAGATTCGTTATATTGAGGCCACGGTTGAAAAGCAAAAGATTATTTCTAATGATAGTACCCCACGAGATATTTTTAACTTTTACATGGATAAAGGGTGGCTCTCAATTCAGGTCTTCTTTATTCGCCAGGCACGGCTGATGAAGCGTGAAAAGCGGCTCTTCCCAATTGTCAACACGCCTGAAGAAGAATTGGCCAGCTTCATTGTGCAGTTTTATCAGCGAAAGAATACCGTGTTGCCCCGTGAAATCCTATTACCGGCGAGTGTAGACCACGAGGTTATCGAAGAACTGCTTCATGTGCCCGTTAGAACGCCTCAGCGAGGGACTAAACGGGACTTGTTGGACATGGCAGGTAAGAACGCTAGATTGGTCTTAGAAGAGAAGTTTCGGCTTCTGGAGTTGGACGAGAGCAAGACGACTGGTGCCATGAAAGAAATTACCGATGCACTGGGGATTGCGCCTGGTCACAAGATTGAAGCGTTTGACCATTCCCATATTCAAGGGGCGGACTTAGTTTCCGCAATGGTCGTGTTCGTTGATGGTCAACCCAATAAGAAATTATATCGGAAATATAAATTAAAAACCGTGGATCACGCGGATGAAACGGCTAGCACATTGGAAGTTATTCGACGACGTTACGGACGTTTGCTGAAGGAAAATAAACCAATGCCCGATCTAATCCTCATGGATGGGGGCGACATTCAGATGAATGCCGTCAAGGAAGTTTTAGAGGATGAATTTGACTTGCACATTCCCGTCGCTGGGATGGTGAAGAACGATCATCATAAGACTGCCGACCTATTATTTGGTGGCGATGACCATCACATTCATTTAGACCCCAAGAGCCAAGGCTTCTACCTAGTTCAACGAATTCAAGATGAAGTTCACCGCTTTGCAATCACGTTCCACCGACAGGTTCACAGTAAGCACTCTCTGAGTTCCCGATTGGATTTGATCCCTGGTGTGGGACCTAAGACGCGGACGAAACTGTTGAAGAAGTTTGGCTCAACTAAGAAGATTGGTGAGGCCAGTGTGGAGGATTTGCAAGCCTTGGGCATTAGCAAGACGGTTGCACAGACGATTCACGTGACGTTGGCGGCGGAGACCGCGGAGATCAAGAATCCGCGGACGCCAACCAAACTTTGACGTCACGGCCGTTTGCCGGTATACTAGCTAGCAGGAATCTTACAGAGAAAGCAGCGCAGGCTGGTTTAGAAAACGAGGAAAATAAATTATGTTTGTAGATCAAGTTAAAATTAACGTGAAGGCCGGAAACGGTGGGAATGGTATGGTGGCCTTCCGCCGGGAAAAATTCGTGCCCAATGGTGGTCCCGCTGGGGGCGACGGTGGCCGCGGTGGGAACATCGTGTTCATGGTCGATGAAGGTTTGCGGACCTTGATGGATTTCCGTTATTCCCGTAAATTCAAGGCGAAAAATGGTGGTAACGGTGCAATCAAGTCGATGACCGGTCGGGGTGCGGATGATACCCTGATCAAGGTGCCGCAAGGGACAACCATCATCAATGATGAAACGGGCCAGGTCATTGCCGACCTTGTGGCCAGTGATGATTCAGCGGTGATTGCTCGAGGTGGTCGAGGTGGTCGTGGTAACATTCATTTTGCATCGCCTAAAAACCCCGCACCGGAAATTGCCGAAAACGGTGAACCTGGTGAAGAGTTTGAAGTTCGTTTAGAGTTGAAGGTGTTGGCCGACGTTGGGTTGGTTGGTTTCCCATCAGTTGGGAAGTCGACTTTACTTTCAACGGTCACGAGTGCCAAACCTAAGATTGCGGAGTATCACTTTACGACCTTAGTTCCTAACTTGGGAATGGTGCGGTTACCTGACGGTCAGGACTTTGTGATGGCTGATTTACCTGGTCTGATTGAAGGGGCAGCTACTGGTATCGGCCTGGGATTCCAATTCTTACGCCACGTTGAACGGACACGAGTTATTCTGCATCTGATCGATATGAGTGGCTTGGAAGGGCGTAACCCTTATGATGACTTTGAAAAGATTAATGAAGAGTTGAAAACGTATGATCCAGATATCCTGAAGCGACCACAAATTGTGGTTGCTAATAAGATGGACATGCCGGATTCAGCGGATAATTTGGCACAATTCAAGGAAGATTTGAAGCAAGATAAGTTGTTGACGGACACTCCCGAGATTTTTGCCGTATCTGCGTTAACTCACGATGGCTTAACACCACTGTTGCAGCGGACGGCTGTTCTGTTGGCTGAGACACCGAAATTTCCAGTTAAGCAACCGGAAGCACCCACGACAGCAGAGTATACGTTCAAACCTGAGGAGAAGTTTACCATCGATCGGGATGAAGACGGGACTTGGGTTCTGGGTGGTGCTGAGCTTGAAAAGTTATTCAAGATGACGGACATCAACCATGACGAAAGCCTGTTGCGGTTTACTCGCCAAATGCGGGGCTTGGGTGTGGACAATGGCCTGCGTGACCATGGTGCTCAGAACGGTGACTCTGTTCGAATCGACGACTTTACATTTGAATATATGGCCTAACGAAGAGACGTTCCCGTTGTGCTTAACCGCGCAAGGGGGACGCCTTTTTTAGTGGCAATCAATTATGTTGACCACTGCCGTGCGGGTGAGACCTGAGGGGGAATCAATTAGGTAACAAAAAAGGACCGTGACTTTACATCACAGTCCTGCTAATTATTCTCGGGGATGCCAAGATTATGCGGTTATAGCGTTAATTTCAACCAACTAGTGGGTCTGACCAGTTGTTTTTGATCGCCATTGTAAGCGCCGGCGAAGGCAATTTTGACTGTCTTGAACGTTGGCTTAGTCTTTTGACCGGCTAGTCCAGTCGCCCAAGTATTCAGGCTTTGACCCGCGGGGATGGTTTTACCGGCGCTAGCATCACTCAGCTGGTTTGCGGCATTTAGCTGGAGGCCTTTACGCAGTCGCAAACTTTTGATCCCATCGGTGATGAGGTCCTGCTTGCCGCGGTTCGTGATGGTAAACTTGACCTGAATCGTATAGTAGGGACTCTGAATTTCTGGTAAGTTGAGAGCTTGCGCAGCCATGCGTTTAGCTGCCGCGGTTTTCGCCGTGTTTTTGATCAACCGGATGGTAGTGACTTTATAAGTTAATTTGCCACTCTTGATGGTGGCTGCATGGTGAGCAACTTCACTTAGCTGAACCTTGGTACCGACTTTGTCGTAGGTGAATTGTCCAGCCTTCTTGAGGTTTCCAGATTTTACGTAGCTGGGACTGGTGAGTTGATTTTTCTTGGGTTTATACGTCTGCGCTTCCTTAGAAGATGAAGAGGCGGAGACAGCGGCGTCCGGTTTTGGGGCGCTGTAATGACTGGATTCTGAAGAACTATCCTTAAAACTAGCCGTGCTCTTTGATGCGTTTGACTGACAGCCTGCCAATCCGAGAGCGAGAACGCTCAGCGCTGCAAATAGCGTGGTTTTGAAATAACGCATGGTAAAACTCCTTTCATCCAAGTAGAATTTGATGTGGCACCAAACGGTACCCATAGAGGCGCTGTGGTGGCGTTTGTTCAATGAAGAGGCTAGCTTGTTGATTAACCTGTTGGCTCCGGGTTCGGAACTGGTCAAGGGTTAAGGGGTGACCGTTACCAGTCAGCAGTCGGAGTTGATCGGTACTAGTTTGCAGATCGACAATGGGGTCGTGATTACCGGCATGTTCCCAGTAAAGGCCAAGTCCCGGATGCAGGTCGATCGTTGAGAGATTAAAATCAATGAGTCGCATGGGCCACCTCCACAATCATTAGCTTAACCCTAGTATACCGAACTTTGCGAGGGAACCCTAATGAATTATTTGCTAAAATCAGGTCGGGTTTACGCCGGAAAAGTTGCGGTTTAAGCGAAAATCCCCTAAAATAGTGGACGGACTTCAATTATAGAATAGGAACGAAAAAATATGAAAATTGAATTTTTAGGAACGGGCGCCGGTTCACCGGGAAAGTTTCGCAATGTGTCTAGCACGGCCTTACGCTTGCTGGACGAACGAAACTCGGTGTGGTTATTCGATGTGGGTGAAGCCACCCAACACCAAATTTTGCGGACGACTTTAAAGCCGCGGAAGATTGATAAAATTTTTATTACCCACTTGCACGGTGACCACATTTTTGGACTACCGGGCTTGTTGAGTAGTCGGTCGTTTCAGGGTGGAAACTCTGCACTGACAATTTACGGACCCAAGGGTATTCGGGACTTCGTAGAGGTTAGTATGCGGGTCTCTGAGACCAAGTTATCCTACAAGATTCATTACCAAGAAATTGCCACAGATGGCTTAATCTTTGAAGACGATAAGTTTCGTGTCTACGCGCAACATCTGGATCACAAAATTGAATGTTTCGGATATCGCGTGGTTGAAAAGGACCATCCAGGTGAACTGCAAGTGGATAAGTTGCGGGAGGCTAAGATCCCATCTGGGCCGGTGTACGGCAAGCTGAAGTTGGGCGAAACGGTAACCCTACCGGATGGACGAACCATTAACGGTCAGGACTTCCTCGGGCCGGCCCAGCCAGGCCGAATTGTCGCTTTACTGGGTGATACGCGCCAGACTAAGAACGCGGAACGGTTGGCCAAGGATGCCGACGTGTTAGTTCACGAGAGTACGTTTGCGAAGGGCGAAAGCAAGTTGGCGCGGTCGTATTACCACTCCACTAACATCCAAGCGGCTGAACTAGCTAAGCGGATGCACGTGAAACTACTCTTGCTGAACCATATTTCTGCGCGGTACACCGGAAAGATGGCACAGGATCTACAACATCAGGCACGAGAGATCTTCCACAACACTCGGGTCGTTAAAGACTTTGATGAGGTGGACGTACCGTTTCAAAAATTGACCACAAAGGGTGAATAGCAATGAAAAATCAATGGCGAATTGTCCTCACGATTTTATTGGTAATTGTGGTGGCGGTGTTTGCAATTCTAAACGTGGAGAGTGTGCCGGTTTCCTTTGGTTTCACGACGGTTCACTGGCCACTGATCCTGGTTTTACTAGTATCGATTTTAATCGGTGCAGTGCTGATGATTCTTTTTTCCAGCATCAACGCCTTCCAACATAATCGGGCTTATAAAGAGCTGGAGAAGACTAGTGACGACCGTATCGCGGCATTGAACGCCGATAATGAACGTTTGACGAAGCGCCTTCAAAATTCAAAGAGCAAGCAGGTTGCTGGCCAACAGGATAAGCAGATTCAGGAGTTGGAAGCACAGATTGCCGAGTTACAGGAAAAATTAGCAACTAAATAGCTTATGAACGAAAGAGTGGTGCCGTTGACACCGCTCTTTACCGTTTTTTAAAGGAAAGGATGGTTTGCTGGTGATTGCCGCACAGTACAAATGGAACATTAAAAACGTCGATCAACCGTCGTCGGAAGCACAAGCCTTAGCGGAGACGGAAGAAATTTCACCAATTGTGGCGCAAATTTTGTGGAATCGTGGTTACCAAACCCCGGCAGCGGCGCACGAATTTTTGAATCCCGGTCCGGAGCAACTGCATGACCCAAGCTTGTTACACGATATGGCCAAGGGAACCGCCCGTATTGAAGAGGCAATTGGTGCAGGCCAGCAGATCACCATTTACGGCGATTATGATGCTGATGGGGTGACGAGTACGTCGATCCTTTATGAGACGCTCAATGAGATGGGTGCTAACGTGAATTACTATATTCCGAACCGGTTTTCGGATGGGTATGGTCCCAACGTGGCGGCGTTCAAAAAGCTAATTGCAGCGGGTACTCAGCTCATTGTCACGGTCGACAATGGGGTGGCTGGTAACGATGCGATTGACGTGGCTAATGCAGCCGGCGTGGACGTGGTGGTGACCGACCATCATGAGTTGCCAGCGGAACTACCGGCAGCCTACGCCATTATTCATCCCCGTTACCCGGGAGCCGAATATCCATTTGGTGGTTTGTCCGGTGCAGGGGTGGCTTTCAAGGTGGCTCAGGCATTACGTGAAGAGATTCCTCAAGACATGCTTGATTTAGCGGCTATCGGAACCGTTGCCGACTTGGTACCGTTGGTTGATGAGAACCGGGTCTTGGTATACTTTGGCTTACAGTTGTTACAACAGGATGAACGACCGGGGTTACAGGCACTTATGAAGGGTGCTGGCATCAAACCTGAGGAACTGACTGAACAGTCGATTGGCTTTGGAATCGCTCCCCGTTTAAACGCCCTAGGACGCCTGGACGATGCAACGCCGGCAGTTAAGCTGTTAACGACGTTGGATGACACGGTGGCGAATGATTTGGTTCAGGAAACTGAACAGAAAAATCGTCACCGGCAAGAGTTGGTTCAACAAATCAGTGAAAGTGCATTGGCACAAGCCACCGACTCAGATCACTTGAAACGACCGACATTGATCATTAGCGGTCACGATTGGCACGAGGGTGTGCTGGGAATTGTGGCTAGTAAGGTGGTCGAACAAACGGGCAAGCCCACTTTAGTTGTGAACGTCCAGGATGGGCGGGCTAAAGGGTCGGGCCGAAGCGTGGCAGCATTCAATCTGTTTACGGCGTTAGATGGTCATAGAGACCTGATGACAGCTTTTGGGGGTCATCACATGGCTGTGGGATTAACGGTCCCTGAGACGCAGTTAACAGCCTTAGCGGATGCCTTAGATATGGAAGCTGGCAAGCAAAAATTGACCGAAAGTGGTCCGAGTGAATTACCGGTGGCGGCTTCGGTGAGCGTGGCGGCGATTACGCCAGCACTCTTCGAAGAGTTAGCCAAGATGGCACCGTTTGGGACGGACAACAGTCAGCCGTTGTTTGCCTTTGAGTCAGCAAGTTTGACCCAGGTAAAGGCAATTGGTAAGGATCACAGTCACCTGAAATTCCAGTTACAGGAGGGGACTCATCAGCTCAATGCCATTCAGTTTGGTGCTGGGGCCTATGTTCCGGAATTAACGGCGGCACCGGATCAGGCGGCTGTACTGGGCGCGATTGAGGATAACGTTTGGCAGGGCCGACATTCATTGCAACTCATGGTCAAGGACCTCAAGCTTTCCGCGGAGACAGTCGTGGATGCTAGAACTAGCCGGGTTCATCAAGCCATGTTCAAGGATGTGGGGACCTACATTTTCTTTCATCGCAATATTTTTCAACAGTTGCGTAGTCAAGTTCCAACTGGCAGTCAAGCCATTCTGTATGACGGGACGGCCCAAGCAGCGTTACCTGCTGATACAGCGGCGTTTGTGGTCGATTGCCCCGATGCGACGAGTGACCTGGAGACGGTTTTACAGCAATTGCAACCGGCAAGAGTCACCGCTTATTTGTACAAGAAGGAAAGTCTTTCGCAATTAGGGATGCCAACTCGCCCGCAATATGCTAAACTATTTAAGTTCATTGCTACGCATCAACAAGTCGATGTTGGGCATCAGCTAGCGGAATTGACTAAATTTCTACAGATTCCGCGAACTCAGTTAGTCTTCATGATTCAGGTCTTCTTCGAATGTGGTTTCATCACAATCGAGCACGGCATGATGAATGGTGTGGCGCACCCAGAACATAAGGAATTAACGACGGCGCCAAGCTACCAACTAAGACAGCAGCAGGTACAGACGGAAGCGGATCTTTTACTTTGCCCATCCGCCGTACTCAAGCAGCGTCTTCATGCCCCATTGAACTAAAATTAAAGGAGCTACTTAAACTTATGGCAACTGATTTTACGAAATATATTGCAAGCGTTCCGGATTACCCAGAAAAGGGCATCATGTTCCGGGATATCTCGCCATTAATGGCTGATGGTGAGGCCTTCCACGCCGCAACCAACGAAATTGTGGCCTACGCTAAGGATAAGGGTGTTGAAATGGTCGTGGGTCCAGAGGCCCGTGGCTTTATCGTAGGTTGCCCAGTAGCCTACGAGATGAATATTGGGTTTGCCCCGGCTCGTAAGCAAGGTAAGTTGCCTCGTGAAACGGTCAAGGCAACCTATGATCTGGAATACGGTCAATCTGCCCTGTACATGCACAAGGACGCCATCAAGCCTGGCCAACGCGTGTTGGTAACGGATGACCTGTTAGCCACCGGTGGAACTATTGGGGCCACAATTCAATTGGTCGAAGACTTAGGTGGTATCGTGGTTGGTACGGCATTTCTGATTGAATTAAAGGATCTTCACGGTCGTGACAAGCTGAAGGGTTACGATATCTTCAGTTTGATGGACTACTAAAAATACGAAATGGTGGATCGCTTCTGTGTTTAGAAGCGATCCACCATTTTTTTGACAATATTGATGAGTAGGTTGGAATTGTGTATTTATTTAAATTTGCCGCGTATTGAAGGATAGCTAACTTTTCGAGGGTGAAAAGTTATTCGGCAATCAGACCATGATGCTGAATGAGGACGCCCGTTAGACTCAGGAGAACTGCAAATAGTGCTAAGAGGCCGATAACGGGCAGCCAGGTTCCTAATAGGCTCTGGAGATAGCCGAAGAGTAACGGTCCAACAGCGGCTAGTAGATAGCCTGCAGACTGGGCCATTCCGGAGACGGCCGCAGTTTGGATGGGATTAGTCGTCTTCTCCGTGAAGAAAAGCACGGCTAAGTTAAAGGCTACCCCGGCGCCAACGCCAATGGTGAGTGAGCAGAGTGTTAACCAGCTAAGTGCGTGGGTTGGTAAGAGGAAGCCGAGCGGTGCGATAACGTATCCTAGCGTCATGAGGGCAATCAACCAACTGACACCGTGGCGTTTATTGAAAAGATAGGGAACTAGGAATGAGAGTGGTAGACCGCTGATTTGCAGAATGGTGAGGAGATTGCTGGCCGTCAAAGCGGAGATGCCGTGAACACTGAGTATACCGGGCAGCCACGTGACAAAGGAGTAGTAAACGAGTGCTTGGAGGCCAAAGAACAGGGTGATTAGCCAACCTAATGGTTGATGCCAGACACTTTGGTAGTGGGCTTTAGATTGGGTGTGCTTAGTGGCCATTGTTGTGGGATGCCAGCGGAGGTTGGGTATCCAGGCAAGTGCGGCCACGATGCTTAAGACGGATAGCCAGCCTAACGTGGCCTGAAGGCTGATTTGGCCAATTAGGAAGCCGGCGGTCGCGGTACCTAAAGCGCCAATTAGTAGCATTGCGAGGGTGTAAAGGCCGGTTCCCACATTGACGCGGTCGGGCATATTTTCTTTAATTAGGGCGGGAATCAAGACGTTACCACTGTCGACACCGATACCGATTAGAAATGTTCCAAAGAAGACGGCCGCCACGGTGGGAATCAACCGAAGGTAACTGCCAAGAATCAACAGAAGAAATAGGCTGAAGACGGTCCAGGTATTACCCCACCGTTGTGCCAACTTCACAATAATGGGCGAGAAGATGGCAAAGGTGACTAATGGAATCGATGTCAATAGCCCCCCCATAGCACTGGGCAGTGCCAGCGCGTGCTCAATCTTGGACAGGAGCGGTGGAATAATGGTGATTGGAAGCCGTAAATTGGCGGCTATCAGCATCATGCTGACTAGGAACCAAGGTTGTTTGGAACGTGACAAAAAAATCCCTCCTAAAATAAGTCATCAATCAATTATAAGCTGAATCGTGATTGAAAGGAAAGACTGAAAAGTTTTTGGAGGCATTAGCTGTATAAGAGAATGGTCTAAAAAAGAGCCAGTCAATGGCTCCCCAGCAAAACTATGATTTGGCGGGTTCACTGTCGTTTACAACGAAGACGTTAGGCCGAGCGTGCTGGACAACATAGTTGGTGGTTGATCCAACTACCATCCGTGAGAAAGCGTTAGTTCCGGACTTGCCAATAACGACGAGGTCGATGTCGTCGGCGGGACTGTTAGCAATTTCGACGATATGTTGCTTTGGTGAGCCGTCGCTTTGGAGAATTGTCGCTGGAATATCGCTGCCGGCAGCCATGGCCTGGGCGTCAGTGAGAATCTTATGGCTAGCCTCGCGCATTGAAGAAACAACATCGTTGTAGCTGGCACCTAGGCCACCAGAGCTGACTTGGGTGATGTCATCAATGTGGAGTAAAACCAGTGAAGCATGCCAATCTTTGGCTAACCGAATGGCTGTCTTCAGGGCCTCAATCGAGTTACTGGATCCATCAAGTGGGACTAATAATCGTGAGTACATACTGAAAACCTCCTTTAGGAAAAATGAGTGGGTAACGCTAATGATGAAGGTCGCGTAAAGGACGTTCATCAGGAAGGAAAAATATGCTGGGGGGCGTCGGATTGATAGCCCTTTCAGTGCCAGTATAACAAACAAAAGGCGCCGACCCAAGTTGTGCTGGGACGGTGCCTTTACGAGTGATGCCAATTAAATTAGGCGTGAGAGACAGGATCGTTTGAAGGGGTAGCATCAGTATCGGCAGTGGTCGCGGCTGATGCCTCAGGTTCAGCTGATTGGGCAGCTTGAACGGGTTCCTGTGCGCGATTCTGACGCATTTGTTTCCGCATGAAGATATCATTGATGGCTTGTTTTTCTTTGTCACTCTTGTCATCAACAATCCAACCATGAATGAGGAAGACGTCGACTAACATCCAGATACCATTGATGAGGGCACCTAAACCAAAGACCCAAACTAACAACCAAAAGATTAAGGTCATGGCAACGGCACTACCGGTCTTACCAAAGTAGTAACGGTGACCGCCCATAAATCCGGTGAACCACCACAGCAAGTAGGCCACAACGGGGGACTTAGCATTCTTTTCGACGTCGGAATTTACCAGCATTAACTCTTGGTCAGTTAACTGACTCTTTTCGTATAGATTATCCACAAAAAACGACTCCATTCTTTTTAATTTTCCGGCTAGAAACGAGCCGGGGAATGATGTTCTTTAAGAAAAAATTAAAAGTGCAAGATTATTATACCGCAATGTGCTGGTTAGTTGCGGGGAAAATTGCAAAAATTTGAAAAAAGTATGAATTTTTTGAGAAGCTAAGAAAATGTTTTGAATTTTACAATGAGATTTGTATTAGATGTAAAAATAAGCTGCGGGTAGCTGATCAGTTAAGCCGGTAAACTGGATTAACACTTGTTAAGTAAGCTGTGGATAGGGTTAAACGGCTGAGATAAATGTAAGCTTAAATTAGAAAGTATTTGATGATTAACTAGCGATATTAGCAATCGAATATAATGTTCATAAGAAATAAACATTTCTGTAATGGCTCTGACTCATGTGAAGCATACAATGGACCTAATACAGTGAGAGGAGACGAAAGTGATGAGTGATTTGTTTGTGAGTTATCAGTCGGCAGATCCGTTGGCGCATTCCGTGCAGGTGCGGTTTCACCGGTGGGCTAACCACAATTGGGATTTTCCAACGTTGAGTTTTCATGAACAGGAGCCACCCGTGAAGTTTACGGAACGGGAAGCAAGTCGAATCAAACGCGAATTATTACGAGAAATTAAACGGTCCCAGCAATTATTGGTCATGATTAGTCGGACAACTTGGCAGTCGGAATGGACGGATTGGGAAATCTCGATGGCGTTGGCCCACGATAAGCAATTGTTGGCGGCCAAGTTAGATAGTACGAGTATTGTCCCGCTGGGTCTATTGAGCACGCAGCCGGTGTGGATTGATCCGTTTGACCCAGTCATGCTGACCCAACGGAGATTTTAGCAAACGGGGCTTGCATTTATATTCATAATTGGTAGAATAAATAAGTAGTCACTTGGAGAGTTGGCAGAGTGGTAATGCAACGGACTCGAAATCCGTCGAACCGGCTAATACCGGCGCGCAGGTTCAAATCCTGTACTCTCCTTATTAGAACTCGTTAAAGGAATATTAAAAAACAGGAATCCCGTTAAATCTGCACTAGTCCCTGTCAAGTTGACGGATGAAATACTATAATTTTTTGTAGATTTGATTAAGCGGCTTCACCGCGGTATTCAACCGCGGTGGAGCCGTTTCTTTGTGCTGTGCGGTCAATATAGTTGAAGTAGTGAATACCTTCCTCAATAAGCTTAATTAGCTCCTCCTTGGTTTTAGGCATTGGGTGGCTGTCTAACCAGTTTAACTTGAATTCATTCCACCAACGTTCCATTGGGGCATTGTCATAAGGCGTTCCCGGTCGGGACATGCTCCGAACGACTTTGTGTTCGGTCATTAGATCATTAAAATCTTTGGAAGTGTAAGCCGAACCACGATCAGTATGAACCATTGGATGAACTTTTCCAGCTTTGCTAAAGGCTCGCTCAAAGACTTCAACCATTGCGTCACTAGTCTCAGTAACACTCAGATTGTAGGATAAAAGACATCTGCCATACAGGTCTAGTACACCACACAATCGAGCTTTGTACTCGCCATTGATACCGTAACGAACTTCGGTGGCGTCCGACAACCACACTTCATTTGGGTTATCGGCCATATTAAACCGTTGATTTAATACGTTGTCTCGTAATTCTTGCTCAGCTTGTTTTACTCGATGGTGTTTCTTCAGTCTACTTTGGCACTTGAGATGGAGGAGAGTCATAAGCCGCTTAACGCGCTTAAGTGAGACGTAAAAATCAAGCTCTGAATCATGGTCTAGATAGATCTTCAATTTTCCTGCGCCGATTCTCTGACGATGTGCGTTGAAGTACATGAGTATCTTTTGCTTGAGCTGTGTTTCTTGTTGTTCCCGAGGGGTTTCTTCACGATGAAGCCATTGATTAAATGCTTGGCGAGATAGACCCACTTTGCGAAGAATAATGGCTTGGGCGCCATGAATCTGGGGACTGAGTTCCTGAATTGTCTGGAATACTAATTTATGTTGGGCGTTCACTCCTTGTTTTGTAGTTCCCGGAATTTTTTTGCGAAGAGCTCCATTACCTCCTGTTCTTTGAGCTGGGCCTTTAGTTGACGATTCTCTAGTTTTAAACGTTCAACTTCAGTCATTTCTTCAACTGGTTTAGTACGTCCACGGCCATCCTTTAATGCTGTGTAACCACCGTCTTTGGATTTGAGAACCCAGGCTCTTACCTGTTGGTAAGAGACGTTGAAGTGTTCGGATGCTTGGGAGTACGAATGCTTTCCAGCCGTGACATACTCCACAATTTTAATTCGTTCTTCGAATGTTGTTTTACGACTCATAATGCGGACCTGCCTTCTTGACGGGGGATCCGTCAATGATTTATTGGTCCCATTATACTGGAATTTCTTAATCCAGTCGCGAAGTTGCTTATCGCTTCTCAATCCAAAATGATTGCTGATTTCAACTAAACTACCTTTACCATTTAAATAGGCTTCCACGGCTTGCTGCTTGGTCTCTGCACTATAACGTGTCCAGATATGGCGTTCTTTTAGGCCGTCAAGGCCATCACGTTTGTAAAGTTCTCGCCATGAACGAATAGTAGTGTCATAAATACCATATTGCTCAAGATATTTGCTTCTGTTCAAATTGGTCTGTGATAGACCAGTCAAAATATCCAGTTTCTCCATAGCTGTAAATCTTGTCCTAGGCATAGAAAAATCCCCTTAAAGTTAACAGATGAATTATAGTTTTTCATCTGTCAACCTTAAGGGGACTATAGCAGAAATGGTAATCTAGCGTTTTTTGTAAGTAACTTAGTTAGGATAGTCATATCATGAATGCTTAAGTAGTCGATTTTCTTAGTTCTCTTTGGGTCAAATAGGATTGATGAGTTAGCTACGAAATCTTTCCTGATCACACTGTCATAGATAGCGTCTTTCACACAAGCGTGAATTAAAGAATTGTTTTTTGAGACAGTAGACTTAGCGTGACTTCTACCATATCGCTGTAAAAATAGCTGGTAGTCATGTCTAGTAATTGATTCTATAGAGGTATTGTCAACATATTGAGTCAAAACGTTATGGACTTGTATGTACGTTAATTTGGCTGGTAGGGGGGATGCGCTTTTTATTTTGTCTAAGACTTCATGCGTTTAGGCTTACTATCCTTAGAATTATCATAAAACATGCTATGGCCATGCTTGGCCTGATAGATAAACTTGTCACTTGTCGTACATTCCAAACGCCACGGCCACAAGTAGAGCGGTAAGAGCCATATGATGGATAATCCACAGTCCAAAGTCAAACACGATGGCAACAGGTAGCAGCCACCAAATCCAGTCACTTAGGAGCTTATAGCTTAGTAGGCAAAATACGATTACCAGTAAAAGTAGCATTGTAGTGACCTCCTAGTAAATTTTAATTCCACCCGTAACGGTAGTACGTGCGATGTTGTCATAGTCTTTCGTTTGAATGAATTGAGTTGTAGGAGCATCAATATCTGAAAGTGCTGCTAACTTTTCAGTATGGGAAAATAAATATGTAGCAATTGTTTTCTTGTCTTTTTTACTCAATGAAGTAGCACTGTCAGGAAGGTAAAATGTCACTTCACTATCTTTATTATTAAATTTAGCCGAAATAGAATTGGAAATTCCTAATTTTGAGCTAGCATTAGTGGCTAACTCATTTACTGACTGTTCAAAGGCTTTTTGGTCTTCTTTATTGGCGGTTAAGTTACTACTATCGTCTTTGTCTACAATTTTTTTTCGTGCGCGTTCTTTAGGTGCATATGTTGTATCAATGACAGTAAGTGTCTTATCAGGACTTTCGTAACGTCCTTTCATTCCCGCTGAGGCGGTGTAAACATGCTCTTTATGACCACCGTAATATAAAAGGTGGTCTTCAAAAAAACCACTCTTATTTGTTTTAACATAATCGTCAAAGCTAGTAACGTTGCTTTGTATTTCAACTATGGATCCTGGCGTGGCTTCCCCTCTAACAGTTGCATATCCATCTGAGTCTGTTTTGATCGTAGACTTGTTGAGCGATAATTGTGTATTGAATATTGGCAGATAGGCAAGGCCAAAACCTAAGGCCATCAATATTACCCCAGTTAGCAAGGCCAAGAGTGGTACTTTTAGCTTATGGTGGCGTTTAAGTGAAACAAGAGCCCAAATGATTGCAACAGGAATAATGATAAAACTAATTAATGAGAAAGCTTCAAAAAAATTAAGCACAACGATTCCTCCCTGAAATCTACAATTTTAAATCTAATGTCACGTGAACTTTAGTATAAATCTAAATCAGGAATCGTAACACTTAGCGTATCTTCATCGACGTTAGCTGCCAAGAAGATGTATCTATCGGGGATGTGATACTGTTTGCGGAAACATAGCAAGTCGAATTCTTCAGGCTCAACGTTTGTGAGCTCGATATACTTTTTGATCATTGGTTAGCACGATTCTCAGTTTTAAAACCATCCACTATTATAGATTTGATGAGAGGCTGTACGGTGTCGTCTAGCAGACAGTGCATTAACTCATGCGCCTTAATGCGCTCTGGGTAATCCAATTGATTATTGATAAAAATCGTTCTGGTTAGCGGAAGGGCGTATCCATTGATTGTACGGGTCATATTTGAATATTGAACATCAATGTCATAATGATTGATTAGACTATCCAAGTGGTAATCCACTAATGTATCGATGCCGGCAAGAGCCGATTGTAGGTTGTCAAACAGCATATATTAGTTATCCCCGTTCTCACCAGAATGTTGTTCATCGTAACCACCACATTCTTTAAGCAGATCCTGTTCGTCTCAAGAGTTAAGATAACCAGTTAGCATAGCTTTTTATTGCCTTACGACTTTTAAATAATGCACGTTCACGTTAGGTGAATATAGAAATGTTTTGGCATCTTTGATTGCAAACGGTGCGGCATCTACTTAATGCCTAATTGATCTTCCATTTGGATTTCTCCAGAAGATTTCATCGAGTCTGGTGTGGAAGCCAGAGCTTCTTTTTGTGACATACCATGATCCATTTTATAAGCAACCGGTGATTCGCCGTACTTATTAATAAATGCAGTTAGTGTCGTTGGCGTTGATTCACTTGCAGCACTAGATTGATTTGATACAGATGACCCACTAGTTGAGGTAGATGAATTCTGAGAACTTGCTGCCAGACTGGATGATCTGCTGTCTGACTGAGCTTTAGCTGATTTTTTTGATTCACGTTTGGCTGTCCTTTTTGCCGAGTGCTTCTTTTGCTTGGATACTAGGGTACTAGATGGCCTGGAACTAGAAGATGTTTCACTAGAACGATTACTTTTACCGCACGCTGCCAACAGTGATGTTGCCAATAAAACTGTCAAAATTATTGAACCTTTTTTCATGTTTAGTCTCCCCGGGAATATAGACAGCTTTTAATGTCATCAGTTTTGGACGAAATTTCTAAAATCGCAAGGCAGCATTAGAGATGTCAATAATATCTGTTTGTGCATTTTCAAACGGACGAGCACGCGTAGTTTTCAGACTAAAGGTCGTCTTAAGTTACCTTGATTAAGAATAATCAGTGTCATAAATAGTCGTACCATTGGTTTCATAATTCGAACGGTCATAGTGATCATCGTCTGGATCTGGGGTGACGGTTAATACTTGTTGAACTGTCTTAGCAGATGATCGTTTTGAAGTGAGGGTCACCGTTTCACCAATGGCTAATAGACCCTGGGATTTTATTTTGAGCTTAAATGTTCCGTCCTTATAAGCTTGAGTGTTTTCGCCACTGCTAAGGGAAAGGGCTGCTCCGGGCAAAGTTTTCCCAGTTATTTTGTAATAGTCGAAAGGGAGTCCTAGTTGATAGATGGGGTCCAATTTGATGAAATTAGTATCTTTGTAAGGGTACTTGAGTAAGTTTCCCTTATAAAATAGTCCATCGTATCCAGAGGTAGAGGGGTTAACTTTAATGCTCAGCGTTTTAACGCTCTTTCGATTACCGACGATGCGACTGTTATAGAAGATTTTGATTGGCTTATGCTTGTTTAAATAAAAGGTGTAATGCTTGGATGAGGTCTTTTTAGCGTGACGAATTTACAATTGAAGTGCAACAAGTAAGAAGAAAATAAAAAAGAACTCATAGCCTGAGTCCTGTAAAATGAAGTCACCACAACAATCACTTAAAGGAGATCTTAGGCTATGAGTCCGTACAATCATCTTACCTTAAAAGACCGAGAATGCATACTGTTAGGAGTCACTTTAAACGATACTTATCAAGGTATTGCGGAGAAAATTGGCTGTTCAAAAGCCACCGTATCACGCGAAATTAAGCGCAACGGTGGCCGTGATGCATATTCAGCTGTCAAAGCACAAGAGAACTATCAGAGACGGCGACTGAAAAGCCGACGTCCTAGGATCTTAGCTGACTTGAAACTACGAGATTTTGTCCTTCACCGCATCGTTCAATGCCAATGGTCTCCGGAACAAATCTCAGGCCGTTTAGTTCACGAAAATAGCGAATGGCAAATCAGTTACAATACTATTTATCGCGGAATTAAACTCGATAATTTAGGGATTAAACGCAAGAGTCACGGTGCTCGTGGTTTTGCCCGAAAGTTGCGCCACCGTGGCAAAACCCGTAAGGTCAAAGGAACGGTTAACGAACGACGTGGTCGGTTTAACGAAGTTCTTTCAGTTCATGAACGACCAGTTTCGTGTAATAAACGGAGCTGGTTCGGCCATTGGGAAGGCGACACCGTTCGGGGTAAAACTGGGCGTTCAGCTTTGGTTACATTGGTGGACCGTAAATCACGGTACTTATTGTCTCAACGAGTTTCCAAAGTAAACGCCAAGAACGTCACGCAAGCTATGATTGACCTACTGCATACTGTGACGCCCAAACGAGTTCGTACGCTTACGCCGGATCGTGGAACTGAATTCGCAGGATACCGCGAAGTTAGTCAAGAACTTGGTATTCCAGTCTATTTCCCAGATCCACATGCGCCCCAGCAACGGGGAACCAATGAGAATACCAATGGCCTTATTCGTGAGTACTTCCCCAAGGGAACCGATTTAGATCAGCTCACTGACCAAGATATTTATCAGTTCGTTGAAGTGCTAAATAACCGACCGCGCAAGATTTTAGGCTGGAAGAGTCCATCTGAAGTTTTCTTTGGGACAAAGTTACACTTGATTTGACAATTCGTCGTAGCGCAATCTATATGAATGGCTACCTAAATTAATATCTTTAGAATAGATCTGAATCTTGCTATCGGGAAGTTTCCCGGTGGTGACCCATTTGGGATTCCAAGTCCCTCTGGTGACTGAAGGGGTGGTTTTATGCCTGGTTGACGCATTTACTGACATACTGGTGAAAGTGCTAAGTGAGGAAACAGTAAATAGGGTAAGCAGCAATGAGGTTGACCTGTTCATAATAGTGTTTCTCCGAAAATTCTATAATTTTTTGGGACTGTGACTAAGTAGCGCTTAAGGGGTCATTTGACTTATCGTGCCAGTGGGACCGCGTACATGATGTTAGCTGGATTGATCACAATTGGTTTGTCATTCCAAGTTGTAGCAACCAACACGTCGGTTCGTTCGTTAGAAACCGATTTAATGGTCAAATGTTTTTCGGTACTCAGCAGATGTAGAGCAATTTGGTCATGTTCAGCAGCAAGGTTAATAATTTCGACGACTAATGGATTTTCAGTCATAAGATTTCCTCCAAATAATTGCGCTACTCGATAGTCAAGTAGCAAGATAGGTAAATGATACCATATACGCTGGTATTTGAGGTGGTCCTTTATGATGGGGCAGTTTTCTGTGAATAGGAAGTGAAACCAATGGGTAATCCGGTTATGGCATGATATGGTTTAGAATGCACTGGTTAGGGCTAGAAAGCTGGTCAATAATTACGACATCGCTTTCATAGTCAAATAAATGATGCAGATTCCCTATGCCGGTTTGGCGCCACATGCTAGACTCAAAAAAGTAGGAGGGAACGTACATGAAAAAATACAGTCAATGGATGATTGGACTTGCCGTTATTTTGGGTATTTTCAACATAACCGATACTAATGCTCATGCCAGTCACAATTATTCGGTTCGTCGGTCAAATTCAGTAAAACTGGTGTGGCGCAAGTCAATGGGAAAACATACCCTGATGACTAAAAGTGGGACCCTCTATTCGAAGCACCTCGGTGCCAAGCGTTCGTACGGTCATGCGTTGACCAATCACGCAGTCGTTACCAATAGTCATGAGAAGTTATATCGTAAGGCCAAGAAGAGCTCGGCGGTCTATTATCATGTGACTAGTGTAGATGGCCGATACTCCGGATGGATTTGGCGGGGGTACCTTACCAAGAAATCAGGAGACGGTCAGTCAAATGTTCAAACTGTCACGTCTAAACCCGTCTCAACGAATTTTATCGTACCTAAAAATTCTAAAGATCATAATTACCGGGATAGTCAGAAGTTCACGAAATTAGTTACCGAACAGATGCAACGAGACGGTTATCGTCAAAGTCAGAACTTATCAGCGATTTACACGGCCGCTTTGTCAGATCTTGACGATTGGACTGGCACATTAACAAAGTCAATCTTGACTAGTGGGTTTGGGGAAGAGGCAGGACCGCTCGAATTACAGCCGAAAGATTTACACTTTATTTATTCAGCGACTGACGGAAAGGTTGGTAGTGATACAGCAACACCAATGCTTGATAGCTGGAACCAACCAGTAATTGAAAGTGTATTACATACTTCTGGTTTCAACTCGAATACGGGGGAGACCGGCACTTTAGTCAATGATTTGGCTAAGTATTTGGAAAAAGCACTCAATACGCATCATTCCAAGAATTTCTATTTGGTTGCCGCAATTGGTTATCCGGGAAGTCTAATGGACGCCGGTTGGCCCGACACTTCAGGATTTGGAATCAGTTTCCATTTTCTATACAGTAGGGTAGCAGATGGCAAGTGATAGGAGTTATTCCAAAAAAGCCTTCAAGCTAGGGTGAATCCTAACCTGAAGGCAATGGTAGTCATAAAATTTTAAACGCTTAACTTATTTATAGAGGCTGATACTGGTACTCTTTTTGACATGCTTGAAGTTAGAAACTTCAATATGGTGTTTTGAAACCCGCTTGATGTACAAGTTGCCACGCTTTTTAGAATAGATTGGCTCATAACCGTTGATCTTGTAGACATGGTGGCCTACATACTTAAATTTAGTATTATTCAAATACGTGGGGTCATTGGCTTGAAAATGGTAATAATTTTTGCCAATTTTAGCCTTGCTATGGAAAACTTTATCGTGATGAGCGCGCCAAGTACCTCTGAGTTTCTTGGCCATGCCCCAATGCCAAGTTGATGCATTAGCTTGAGTCAGGGGTAAAGCAGGTAATGCTAGTGATAAACCAACAATTGCCAATGTGATTGGTTTCGTAATGCTTTTCATTATGTAATTTCTCCTTCGGAAATGCCAGCTTTTAAGGACTTCAGCATTTGGTCCAAGTGCATTCATGAAAATTCCAATAAAAATAGCCCGCCTACGCAGTGTTATGATCCCTCTGTGGTTGTCAGATGAAATAATATAATTCATCTGACAATGACGGAGGGATTTTTTGTATGCCAAGAGCCAAGTTTAGTGCCATGGAGAAGCTGGCATTGATTAACGAATTTGAGGCTTCGGGACTATCAAGTACAGCCTTTGGAAAAGCAAATGGTTTAGGTGAGCATACGGTGGCTCAGTGGCTAGATCGATACCACCGTGATGGCCTTGATGGACTGAGGGAAGCCAAGAAAAATCATCACTACAGTAGTGCCTTCAAACTACAGGTTATCTATGCCTTTTTGAACGGTGAAGGTTCCGCACAGGAACTAGCTATGAAGTATGGTTTACGTTCATTTTCCCAAGTAATGACTTGGGTTTCCAAGTATAATAGGGACAAAACTGTGACGGCGTCGCCGTCAAGAAAGCAGGTCCCGAAAATGAGTCGAAAAACCACGTGGGAAGAGCGTATTGAAGTCGTTGAATTCATTACCAAACACAAGCACTCATATAGCGAAGCGGCCGAACATTATCAAGTCTCCTATCAGCAGGCTCGTTCATGGGTTATGAAGGCTAAAGATGGCGGATATGAGGTTCTAAGAGACAACCGTGGGCGCCGTAAGGCACAAAAAGAAGTGACCGACCTAGACAAAGCGAATCTACGGATTCGACAATTGGAAGGTCAGGTCGCCGACATGAAACTACTGGAAGAATTTGTAAAAAAATATCAGGAACTTCAGCGCAAGGGGTGAAACAACAACATCGACTGGCATATCGGGCAATCAGCGAGGTCAGTCAAGGGAAACACGGTGCCATCACAAAATTATTGTCATACGTCGGCGTGAGCCGGCAAGCCTACAATAAGTTCCTCCACCGTCAAGAAACGGTCTGGGGCGCTCAAGAAAAGCTACTAGAAGAACGCATCACATATTGGTTTAAACAACATCATCAAGCAATCGGTGCTGGTAAGATTTTATCAAACCTGAACCGAGACGAGCAGATCACCTTTGACGTTACCATTAAGCGAGTCAAACGCATTATGGGTAACCTAGGGATTCGATGCCAGATTCGGGTCAAGAAGCATCATAGAATCAAGGAACAAGAACAGTACATGCAAGATAATCTTTTGAACCAAAATTTTACGGCCACCGCCCCTAATCAGGTTTGGCTGTCCGATTCAACTGAATTATCTTACGGCGTTAATGGG